>NZ_JBHVRX010000014.1:0-195887 GCF_042885515.1 Streptomyces sp. NPDC058052
ACCGGGACGCGCCGCCGCGCGGACGTTGGCGAGCGTCCTGCGGGTGCTGTCGTCGCCGCCCCGCACGACGCGGGGCGGGCGGCCTCGGTTCCGTGGTCCGGCCCGTCAGGGAACGGGAACGGTGCACTCGAAGGCGTGGAGGTACGCGTTGACGGGGCGGATCTCGCCGATGACGAGGCCGGCGTCCGTCAGCCGGTCGACCATGCTCTGCCGGGTGTGCTTCGCGCCGCCCACGTTGAGGAGCAGCAGGAGGTCCATCGCGGTCGTGAACTTCATCGACGGCGTGTCGTCCACGAGGTTCTCGATCACGACGACCCGGGCACCGGGACGCGCCGCCGCGCGGACGTTGGCGAGCGTCCTGCGGGTGCTGTCGTCGTCCCACTCCAGGATGTTCTTGATGACGTACACGTCGGCCTGGACCGGGATGTCCTCGCGGCAGTCGCCGGCGACGACACGCACCCGGGAGGCGAGTGCGCCGCCGTCCCGCAGGCGCGGGTCGGCGTTCTCCACCACCCCGGGCAGGTCGAGGAGCGTGCCCTGCAGGCCGGGGTGACGCTCCAGGAGGCTCGCCAGGACGTGCCCCTGGCCGCCTCCGATGTCCGCGACGGAGGCGGCGCCGCGCAGGTCGAGGAGGTCGGCGACGTCCTGGGCGGACTGCCGGCTCGACGTGGTCATGGCGCGGTTGAACACGTACGCCGACTCGGGGGCCTGCTCGTTGAGGTAGGTGAAGAACTCTTCCTCGTACACGTCCTCGAAGACGTCGCGGCCGGAGCGCACCGCCTCGTCGAGCTTCGGCCACACGTTCCAGGTCCACGGCTCCGTGCACCACAGGGCGATGTACCGCAGGCTGTCCGGGGCGTCCTCGCGCAGCAGCCGGGACATCTCCGTGTGCGAGAACGTGCCGTCGGCGTTCTCCGCGAAGACGCCCTGGCAGGAGAGCGCGCGGAGCAGGCGGCGCAGGGTCCGCGGCTGGGTCCGCGCCGCGGCGGCCAGGTCCTCCACGGTCATGGGCGCGTCGCCCAGGGCGTCCGCCACACCGAGGCGGACGGCGGCGCGGACGGCGGCGGCACAGGCCGCTCCGAAGACGAGCTCCCGCAGCCGCATGGGTGGCGGAGGGGCGGGATCGACGGTGGGGGGAACGGGATCGACAGTCGTCATCTGTCACCTTCTCGTCGGTGAAGTGGGAGAGGGATGGGTGAAGTGGGATGGGTGAGGGGGGAGGGAGCTGGTGAGGGGGGAGTGGACCGGAGCGGGCCGTCAGCACATGCCCGCGGGCTCCGAGACCTCACAGGTGTTGCCGCGGAACGTGTTGCCCTCGCCGGTGTCCCGGTTGGCGAGGTCGGCCGAGCCGTTGCGGAGGACGACGTTGTCGCGGATCTCGTTGCGTTCGTTGAGGGCGCCCACGAAGCTCTTGAAGAGCACGATGCCGCCCGACAGCGGCGAGGTGCCGACGTTGTCCACGATCCTGTTCTCCGCGACCACCGTCTCCTCGGCGCCGGTCAGTACGATGCCCGAGCCCTGGAGGAAGGGCAGCCGGGGCGTCTTCGGGCAGAGCTTGTTGTTGGCGTGGACGTGGTTCCGGCGCAGGGTCATCGCCCCGGCGCGCGGGGTGGACTCGTCGCCCACCACGAACACCGCGGCGCAGTTCCCGGTCGCCTCGTTGCGTTCGACGGTCAGGTTGCGCAGGCGTCGCACGGTGAGGCCGATGCGGTTCCCGGACACGTGGTTGTGGCTGATGACCGTCCCCGCCGCGTCGACGGCACCCGACTCGGTGTCGGTGGTGTTGGAGACGAACAGTCCGGCGTCGGCGTTGTCCCGGGCGACGTTGCGCGTCAGGACGCTGCGTACGGACCGTTCCAGGGCGATGCCCCAGTTGCCGTTCGCCTCGGCGGTGACGCGATGGATCCTCAGCCGGTCGGTCCGCGAGGCCCACAGGCCGTTCTTGGTGAAGCCGCGGAGCTTCAGGGAGCGCACCGTGACGCCCTCCACGGGACGGTCGGCCGTGCCGGTCACGCAGATGCCGTGGCCGGCCTTGGCGCAGGTGTCGTCGGCCGCCGCCTCGCCGGGTACGAGGACGGTGGGGAGGACGTTCGAGCCGCGCAGGGTCAGGTTCGAGGTGGTGATGCGGACGCTCTCGCGGTAGATGCCCGGGGAGAGGACGACCGTGTCCCCGGGCTTCGCGGCGTCCACCGCTTTCTGGATCGATTCGCCGGGCTTCACCCGGTGCACCGTCCGATGGTCGGCCGTCGGAGCCGCGGCTCCGACTCCCGAGACCACCAGCGTCACGGTGCATGCCAGGTAGGCGATCTGCCGTTTCGTCATACGGCGAAGCTATGAGCGGGTCACCGGGCCCGCCACCGCTGATCCTCCAGGCGGACCTAGGCGTACGCCCCTGCGATCCACGCGCTCGGCGTGGCGCGCGGCCGCCGGGGGAGAACGTGCCTCCGGCGTGGATCATGGGGCGGCCGGGGGCGTCGCTCCCGGCGCGGCGGAGGAATGGGGTTCGGATGCGTCGGTGGTGGCCTCTGACGGCGATCTGTCTCGGCACCTTCATGCTGCTGCTCGACGTCACGATCGTCATCGTGGCGCTGCCCGCCATGGCGGCGGACCTCCACACCGACCTCTCCGACGTGCAGTGGGTCGTCGACGTCTACGCGCTGGCCCTGGCGTCCCTGCTGCTCGCCGTCGGTTCCCGTGCCGACCGGATCGGCCGCAGGAAGGTGTACCTCATCGGGCTGGCGGTCTTCACCGCGGCGTCGGCGGTCTGCGGGCTGGCCCCGGACGCGGGTGTACTGATCGGCGCGAGGGCCGTGCAGGGGGCGGGCGCCGCGGGCATGTTCGGAACGACGATCGCCCTGCTCGGCTCGCACTACCGCGGCCGGGAGCGGGGCATCGCCTTCGCCGTGTGGGGCGCCACCAACTCGGTCGCGGCCGCGGCCGGGCCGATGGCCGGCGGGCTGCTCACCCAGTACCTGGACTGGCGGTGGATCTTCTTCGTCAACCTGCCGCTCTGCCTGGTCGCCGTCGTGATGACCCTGCGCTTCGTGCGCGAGGCCGAGGGCCGGCCCCGGGGCGGGCAGCGGGCGGACGTCCTGGGCGTGGTGACGTTCACGGTGGCGAGCGGGTCCCTCACCTTCGGGCTGATCCGGGCCCATTCCGACGGGTGGGCGTCTCCGCTCACCCTCGGCCTGTTCGCGGTGGCGGGCGCCGCCCTCGTCCTCTTCGTCCTGGCCGAGAGGGGGCACGAGGAACCCGTTCTCGATCTGTCGCTGTTCCGCAGCCCCTCGTTCACCGGCATCATGATCAGCGCCCTGTTTTTGCAGGGCGCCGCCTTCGCCCACCTGCTGTACGAGTCGCTATGGATGCAGTCCGTCCTGGGGTACGAGCCCGTCGAGGCGGGGCTGTACCTTCTGCCCCTGTGCGCTTCCGCGTTCGTCGCCTCGGCGCTCGCGGGCCGCTTCGGCCCCTGGCCGCCCCGGGTGTCCATCGGGGGCGGTCTCGCGCTCATCGCCCTGGGCTCCGGCATGCAGGCCGGTCTCGACGCGGGGTCCACCGGCGGGAGTCTCGTGGCGGGGCTCGTCGTCTCCGGTGTGGGGGTCGGGCTCGTGACGCCGAGCCTCGCGGCGGCGGCCCTGGCCACGGTGCCCCCGGAGCGCGGCGGCATGGTGGGCGGAGCGGTCAACACGTTCCGCCAGTTGGGCTTCGCGCTGGGGATCGCCGTGTTCGGCCTGATCTTCCAGTCGCGCGTCGAACAGGTGCTCAGGGCCGGCGCCGGGGTCCCGGACCCGCACGGGACGGCCGCCGCGCTGAGCGGCGGACAGGCCAGATCGATCGTCGCCGGCCTGCCGGAGAGCGACCGCGCCGGCGTGACGGACCTGGTGCGCGAGGCGTTCGCGTCCGGTCTGAACGCGGTGCTGCTCGTGGCGGCGGCGCTGGGGGCGGTGGCCTCGCTGCTCGTCGTCGCGACGGTACGCGTCCCCGCGGGCGGCTTCGAGCGGGGGAAGCCCGGGGCGGACCCGAGCCCCCGCGACGGGGAGCCCCGCGCGGACGCCACCCTCTGACGGGGGCGGCGGTGGCGCGTCGGCCCGCGACAGCCCGGGCCGGCGGGGACGGTGGCGCGGGACGGCCCGGGCCGCCCGACGAGGGCCGCGTGCGGGAGGGCGCGGGCCGCCCCAGGGCGCGGCTCAGCGGTCGCGCACTCCGAGCAGGGAGCGGGCCACGGCCTCGGGGCTCTGGTTCCGTTCCCGGGCGAGGGTGAGCAGGGCGCGGCAGGCGAGTTCGTTGACGCCGAAGGTGAGCTGTCCGGGGGAGACCCAGGTGGCGGCCTCGTCCATCCGTTCCTGGTCGTCCTCGGCGCTGGCGGCGACGTAGACCGCGGCCGCCTCGAAGAGGTTGTGGCCCTGCCGTCCGGTGCGGGCCGGCGGGGCGGCTCCGTCCCCGGACGCGCGTCGGGCGGAGGGGAGGAGCTTGCGCATGCGTTCCGCTATCCGTGCCACGGCCGGCCGCCTTTCCCCGGGCACGGCTGCCCGGCACTTCCACGGTAGACAGTGAAGTGCCGGGGCAGAAGGGGGCGTTGGGGGTTGCGCCCGCCGGGCGGACGCGTCCGGGCGCCGGGTCCCCTCAGTCCTCCCGTACGGCGAGCGCGAGGTAGCGGGTGTCCTCGTCCACGTACGAGGCGAGCCGCCAGCCCGCCTCGGCGAGGACGGGGCGCAGCCGGGGCTCGGCCCTCAGGTCGTCCGGGGTGATCTGCCGGCCGTGCCGGGCCGCGAGCGCGGCGCGGCCGATCGGGTGGAAGAGCGCGAGGCGGCCGCCGGGCCGTACCACCCGGGCGAGTTCGCGCAGACCGGCGACCGGATCGGCGAGGTGGGAGACGAGCCCGGCGCCGAAGACCGCGTCGAGTCCGCCGCCCCGGAGCGGCAGCCTGCCGACGTCGGCGAGGAGCAGGACCCCGGCGCCCAGCGGGCCGCGCCGTCCGGCCCGTACCGCCTCGGTCAGCATCTCCGGGGTGAGGTCGGCGCCGATGACGGTCCCCGACGGGCCGACGGCGGTACGCAGCGGAGGCAGCGCCCGGCCGGTGCCGCAGCCCGCGTCGAGCACGGCGTCCCCGGGCCGCAGGCCCAGCTCGGCGACCGCGGCGGCGTAGGCGGGGCCGTCGTCGGGGAACCGGCTGTCCCAGCCGGCCGCGCGGGTGGCGAAGAACGCTCGGACATCTGTGGGGTCATCGCTCATGCGCTCATGATCGCCCACCCGAGGGTGTGAACGTTCTGTGTGCACGTTCGAACGCCGTCCGATCGATCTGGTACTTCTCTGCGTCATATTCCAGCAGCTTTCGAAATGCGCCCCCGGTGCGCCCCCACGTGCGCACTAGCGTCCCCGAGTCATGGGACACCTGGACCACGCCACCTTCGGCTGGCTGACACCTGTGCTGTCGTACGCGATGGCCTGCATCGGCGCCGCCCTCGGGCTGCGCTGCACCGTACGCGCGCTCGACGCGACCGGCCGCTCGCGGCGGAACTGGCTGCTCACGGCCGCCTCCGCGATCGGTACCGGCATCTGGACCATGCACTTCGTGGCCATGCTCGGCTTCGGCGTCAGCGGCACCGACATCCGCTACGACGTACCGCTCACCATCCTCAGCCTCGTCATCGCGATGGGCGTGGTGGGCGTCGGAGTCTTCGCCGTCGGCTACGGACGCGACCGCATGCGATCACTTCTGATCGGTGGCCTGACGACCGGGATCGGCGTGGCGAGCATGCACTACATGGGCATGGCCGCCCTCCGCCTCCACGGCAACGTCCACTACGATCCGCTGCTCGTCGCCCTCTCGGTCGTCATCGCGGTCGTCGCCGCCACCGCGGCCCTCTGGGCGGCCCTCCACATCCACGCGCCGATCGCGGTGGCGCTCGCCTCCCTCGTCATGGGAGCGGCCGTCAGCAGCATGCACTACACGGGCATGCTCGCGGTCGGCGTCGACGTCGCCCCCTCCGCCGCCGACCTCCCCGGCGCCACCGTCATGCAGTTCATCTTCCCGCTCGCCGTCGGCCTCGGCTCGTACCTCTTCATCACCTCCGCCTTCGTCGCCCTCTCCCCGACGGCCAGGGAACGGGCCGCGTACGCCTCGGCCGAGCGCCTCACCGAACCGGACGAGCGCGCGATCGACGTGGCCCCGCCCGGCTTCCGCGCCGGCCGGGAACCCCTCCGCGCGCCGACCCCCTGAACGCGACGGCCCCCTGAACGCGACGGCCCCCGCAGCCCCGCCGTACGCCGCCGTCCCCGTCCCCTCTGTCGTCCTCCCGCCCCGCACAACCCTCCCCCCCCCGCCGTCCCTCCCTCCGTCTCCTGCCCCCTCCCCGGATCCCCGACCCTCCCTCTCCCAGCCGGAACGAGGAGCCCATGCGAACTCCCCGCAAGAACCAGGACGCCGCGGCGCCCGCGCCGCCGGCGACCGCACGCGGGCGGCGCGCACACGCCGGGCCGCCCGCCGACGAAACCGAACCGCGCACCGCCGACGCCGGTCCGGGCGGTCCGCCCGGCGCCGACGCTCCGGCGGACGGCCCCGGGGGCGAGGACACGGGGAGCGGCGCCGGGGACGGCGCGGCCACCGTCCCCGCCGAAGGGCCCGGACGGCGGGGGCTGAGGCCCCGCACCGTGCGCGCCAAGATCGTCTCGCTCCTCATGGTCCCGGTCGTCTCGCTCATCGCCCTCTGGGGCTTCGCCACCGTCACCACCGCCCAGGACATGGCCCGGATCCGCCAGCTCCAGCGCGTCGACGCCGACATCCGGCAGCCCGTGTCCGCCGCCGTCACCGCACTCCAGGAGGAACGCCGGGCCGCCGTACGGCAGATCGCCGCCCCCGGCGCCGGCCGCGCCGCCGAGCTGAAGGACCGGATCCGCCGCACCGACGAGGCCGTCGCCCGGCTGCGGCTCGGCGGCGGCCACACCGTCGGCGACTCGGGCGACCTGCCCGCCGACGTCGCCGAACGGGTCGGCGCCTTCGTCCGCGAGGCCCAGGGCCTCACCCGCCTCCGCGCGCTCGCCGCCGAGGGACGCGGCGACTGGGACCGGGTGTACGCGGAGTACACGACCGCCGTCCAGGCCGGCTTCGCCGTCGGCGGCGCCCTCAGCGGCGTCCAGGACACCGGACAGGGCTCCCACGCGCGCGTGCTCCTCGAAGTCGCCCGCGCCGGCGAGATGCTCGCCCGCGAGGACGCCCTCCTCGGCTCCGCCCACCTGACCGGCCGCCTGACCGCCGCCCACCGGCGCGCCTTCACCGGCGCCGTCGAGACCCGCCGCACCCTCCTCGCCTCGGCCACCGCCGACCTGCCGCCGGCCGGCCGCGCCGCCTGGGCCCGGCTCTCCGGCGATCCCGACCACGCCCGGCTCACCGCCGCCGAGGACCGCGTCGCCGACGCCGCCGACGGGCGCCCCGCCGCCCAGGCCGCGCCCTCCGCCGACTGGGACGCCGCCCTCGCCGCCGTCCGCACCGGCCTGGCCTCCGTCGAGAGCGACGCGCGCGCCGCCGCGGCCGACGACAGCGGCCCCTTCGCGGGCGGCCTCCTCAGCCCCGCGGGCGCCGCCGTCGTCCTCGGCCTCGCCGCCGTCGCCGCCTCCCTCGTCATCTCGGTCCGGATCGGCCGCGGGCTCGTCGTCGAACTCGTCAGCCTCCGCAACACCGCCCTCGGCATCGCCCGTCGCAAGCTCCCCGCCGCCATGGGCCGGCTCCGCGCCGGCGAGGAGATCGACGTCCAGGCCGAAGCCCCGCCCGGACCCGCGCCCCAGGACGAGATCGGACAGGTCGGCGAGGCCCTCACCACCGTCCACCGGGCCGCGCTCTCCGCGGCCGTCGAACGCGCCGAACTCGCCAGCGGCATCTCCGGGGTCTTCGTCAACCTCGCCCGCCGCAGCCAGGTCCTGGTCCACCGCCAGCTCAACCTCCTGGACAGCATGGAGCGGCGCGCCGACGACCCCGGAGAACTCGGCGACCTCTTCCGGCTCGACCACCTCACGACCCGGATGCGACGCCACGCCGAGAGCCTGATCATCCTCTCCGGCGCCTCCCCCGGCCGTGCCTGGCGCATGCCGGTCCCGCTGACCGACGTCGTCCGCGCCGCCGTCTCCGAGATCGAGGACTACGCGCGCGTGGAGGTGCGCCGCCTCCCCGAGACCGCCGTCGCGGGCGGCGCCGTCGCGGACCTCACCCACCTCCTCGCCGAACTCATCGAGAACGCGGCACAGTTCTCCCCGCCCCACACCAAGGTCCGGGTCAGCGGCGAACCCGTCGGCAACGGCTACGCCCTGGAGATCGAGGACCGGGGCCTGGGCATGGGCAAGGAGACCCTCGCCGAGGCCAACGCCCGCATCGACCGCTCCGAGGCGCTCGACCTCTTCGACAGCGACCGGCTCGGCCTCTTCGTCGTCAGCCGCCTCTCCTCCCGGCATGCCGTCAAGGTCCACCTGAGGCCCTCCCCGTACGGCGGCACCACCGCCGTGGTCCTGCTGCCCACCGACCTCCTCCAGGGCGCCCTCCCGCCCGGCCACGGCACCGCCGGCGACCCCGCCGGCACCGTCACGGCCCCGGAACCCACCGCGCCGGGCGAGGAGCGTGCCGCCCGCGAGCGCGAGGAGGCCCACCGCGCGGAAGCCCGCCGCTTCACCGGACCGCCGGTCGCGTCCCGTACCCCCGCGGCCGCCCCCGACGCGCCGAAGGTCCTCAGAGGCACCCCCGCGGCAGCTCCCGGCGGACCGGCCGCGCCCGTACCCCCGCGCACCTCTCCCACACCCCCGTCCCCGTCCCCGGCGCCCGAGCGGTCACCCGCCCGGCCGCAGTCCCTGCCTCGCCCTTCGGCCGTCCCCGCGCTCGCCCCGAGCCCCGAACCCGTACCCGTACCGGCCGGTGTGACCACCCTGCGCCCGCGCGGCCACGCCGTACCGCCGCAGCCGCCGGCGCCGGCCGGTCACGACCAGGGGTCCGGCGACGCGGACGGCGACGCCGGGCTGCCCCGCCGCATCCGGCAGGCCAGCCTCGTCCCGCAGCTGCGCGAGGTTCCCGCGGCGGCCCCGGCACCCGCCGCCCCGGCCCCCGGCGCGCCGGAGCGGACGCCCGAGCGGGTACGCGACCGGATGGCCGCCTACCGCGACGGCTGGCAGCGCGGTGGCGGCCCCGCCCCGGGCGTCCGGCGCCCGCTCGGCGGCGGCGCCGCCTCGGAGGGCGGCGCACCGGACGGGACCGATGCCGGGCGCGTCACCCGCCCGTACGTCGACGCCGGCCCCGCGCCCGCGGCGCACGGCCCGGCGCCCGCCGCTCCGGGCGAGGCCACGTACGACCCACGGAGCGACGCACGCGCGCGTACCGACCTCGGCCCCTACTTCGGCGCCCGCGCCAACCCGCCCCAGGACCCCCGATCCGAAGGAGACGACGCATGATCGACCACGAGAGGATCTCCCACCACCGCTCCGGCGAACTCGACTGGCTCCTCGACGATCTGGTGGCCAGGGTCCGCGAGGTCCGGCACACGGTGGTGCTCTCCAGCGACGGCCTCGCGGTCGGCGCCTCCAGCGGACTCAGCCGTGAGGACGCCGAGCACCTCGCCGCCATCGCCTCCGGCTTCCACAGCCTCGCCAAGGGCGCCGGACGCCAGTTCCACACCGGCGGCGTCCGCCAGACCATGGTCGAGATGGACGACGGCTTCCTCTTCGTCGCCGCCGCCGGCGACGGCTCCTGCCTGGCCGTGCTCAGCTCCGTCAGCGCCGACATCGGCCTCATCGCCTACGAGATGGCCCGGCTCGTCAAACGCGTGGGCGAGCACCTGCACACCCCGCCGCGGCTCACGGCGACCCCACCGGCCGCCGGCTGACCGGAGACTCCCATGACCATGGACAGCGCCGGCGGGGCCGCCACCGGCGGAGGCCCGCCCGCACCGGGCAGCCAGTGGTACGACGACGACGCCGGGCCGCTCGTCCGGCCGTACGCGATGACCGGCGGCCGCACCAGACCCGGCCCCAGCAACGTACGGTTCGACCTCATCGCCCTGGTCGTCGTCGACGACGACCCGCCGGGCCCGGCCGAGGAGGCCGTCCTCGGCCCCGAACACCGGGCCCTGCTCGCCCTCTGCCGGTCCGAGACCCAGTCGGTCGCCGAACTCGCCGCCGACGCCGACCTCCCCGTGGGCGTCGTCCGGGTCCTCCTCGGCGACCTCCTCGAATCGGGCTTCGTGCGCGTCAGCCGGCCCGTACCCCCCGCGCAGCTCCCCGACGAACGCATCCTGAGAGAAGTGATCGATGGCCTACGAGCGCTCTGACAGCACCGGCGCGGACGGCGACGACACCGTGCTCGCCCTGAAGATCCTGGTCGCCGGCGGCTTCGGCGTCGGCAAGACCACCCTGGTCGGAGCGGTCAGCGAGATCCGTCCCCTGCGCACCGAGGAACAGCTCAGCAGCGCCGGCGAACTCGTCGACGACACCGGGGGAGTGGACCAGAAGACCACCACCACCGTGGCCATGGACTTCGGCCGGATCACGATCCGCGCGGGACTGTCGCTGTACCTCTTCGGCACCCCGGGACAGGACCGTTTCTGGTTCCTGTGGGACGAGCTCTCCCAGGGCGCCCTGGGAGCGGTCGTCCTCGCCGACACCCGCCGGCTCGAGGACTGCTTCCCGGCGGTCGACTACTTCGAGCACCGGAAGATCCCCTTCGTGGTGGCCGTCAACTGCTTCGAGGGCGCCCGCTCCTACGGCGCGCAGGACGTGTCCCGCGCGCTCGACCTGGACCTGGGTACGCCCGTGGTGCTCTGCGACGCGCGCGACCGGGACTCCGGCAAGGAGGTCCTCATCCGGGTGGTCGAGTACGCCGGGCGGATGCACACCGCCCGGCTCCTCGACACGGTCGGCTGAACCGCCGTCCGGGGGAGGTCAGTCGGAGACCCCGCCCGCCGAGGCCACCTTCTCGATCCTCACCCGGACGACGAGCTCGCCCGGCACCCCGTTGCGGGCGCCGAACTCCGCGGCCCGGGCCTCGCCCATGTAGCGGCCGCCGATCCGGGTGGCCCAGTCCAGCAGCTCCAGCGGGTCCTCGCTCAGCTCCGCCCGGCCGCTCAGGGTCACGTACGAGAACGGCGGCGCGTCGTCGTCCACGCAGAGCGAGACCCGGCCGTCCCGCGCGAGGTTGCGGCCCTTCACCGTGTCCTTCCCTGTGTTGAAGACGAAGGAGTCGCCGTCGAGCACGAACCACACCGGCACGACGTGCGGACTGCCGTCCGCGCGCACGGTCGCGAGCTTGCCGGTACGGGTTCCCCGGGACACGAAGTCCCGCCACTGTTCCTCGGTCATTCTCGTCATGACCCCATCGTGCGCCACGGGGCGGCGGTACGGCGGCACACCCGGGCGGACCGGGGTGCTTGCCCTGTCCACGACAGTGCGTAAGGCTTGCCGCGACACGCGGTCCGTACCGGCGAACGCGGGCACGGGGCCCGGCCGGCGCGACCGCACCGACGAGGGGGAGGACCACCACATGGCGCTGGACAAGGGGCTCGACTGGCTCCTGGACGACCTGACCGGAAGGGTCGGGCCGATACGGCACGCACTGGTGCTGTCGAACGACGGCCTGGTGACCGGCGCGAGCAGCGAACTCGCGCGGGAGGACGCGGAGCACCTGGCCGCCGTCTCCTCCGGCCTGCACAGCCTGGCACGCGGTTCCGGCCGGCACTTCCGGGCCGGCCGTGCCCGGCAGACGATGGTCGAGTTCGACGACGCCCTGCTGTTCGTCACGGCGGCGGGCGAGGGCAGCTGCCTCTGTGTACTGAGCGACGCCGAGGCCGACGTGGGCCAGGTCGCGTACGAGATGACGCTCCTGGTCAACCGCGTCGGCGAGCACCTGGGCGTCTCCGCACGGCAGCCCGGCGGGCCCACGGTCTGACGGTTGTCCACAGACGGTTGTCCACAGGCCGTGCGAGAGTCGTCACTCTCCGTTACGTTCGTGAGGTCGGGTTCACCGGAGCCCGAACCGGTCGGCAGGCCGGCAGCGAGCGGGGGAGGCGGACACCGTGACGGTGGACGGGACGACCAAGGACAGGGCGACCAAGGACAGGGTGACCAAGGACAGGACGGCCGCGGACGGAGCGGCGCGGACGGTGACACCCGCCCGGGCCGCGGAAGAGCTGGAACTGCGGCGCGAAGAGTTCCGGCTCGCCGTGCGGATGGGGCTGATCAGGACAGCCCCGGACCCGGATCCGGAGGGACCGTCCCGGCACCGGGGAAGCGGCAGGGACCGGGCGCCCGAGCGGCGCCCGGTCACGCGCGCCGAGCTCGACCGGCTCAAAGCGGCGCCGGACTTCCCCGACGGCCTCCGCGAGCGCGTCCGGGCGGTCGGCGCGGGGGAGGCCGCGGGACTCCTCTCCATCACCCACGACCGGTTCGCCCGCCTGGCCCGCACGGGCCACCTCAGCCCGGTCCGCTTCTACCTCAACCGCTATCGAGCCGTCGTCTGGCTGTACGTGGCGGCCGAGGTCACCGCCTTCGGCGAGGCGCACCCGGCACTGCTCAGCGGCCGGTTGCCGACGGAGGTGCGCGAGCGGGCCCTCACCGAGGACCTGCGCGCCAGGAACTGGCGCTCCCGCCATCTGAGCCTGCTGCTCCGCGGTGCCGACGACCCGTGGGCCCGCGCGGCGGCGATCGCCTCGCTGCTCGACCCGGTCCAGATCGCGGAGGTCGTCGACGACCCGTACGAGCGCAGCCACCTGGACCGGCTGCGCCCCGCCCCACCGCCGGGCTTCCCGGTCGCCGGCCCGTCCCGCGAGATCGCCGACCGGCTCGTCCGCGCCGACGACCCGGACGAGATCCTGTGGCAGAGGATGAGCCTCGCCCTCGCCCTGGACGAGGCCCGCGCGGCCCGTCAGGCGCCGTACCCGGGCGAGCGCCCCCGGCCGGCGGCGGAACCGGCCCGGATCTCGGTGGCGTCGACGGTCCCGCCCGCGGTGGCGGGGGCCCCGGAGGCGGCGGTGGTGGCGGCACCGGCGGTGGCCGGCCCGGCGGCGCGTCCGCCGGCCCGTCCGCGCGGCCGGGCGGGGCGACCGCCGGGACGGGCGTCCCGTTCCCGGCGCCCCGGGCTGCTGGAGCGGATCCGGCGCTCCCTCCCGGGCGGGACGGCAGGGTCGGGCTGGGGCGAGCGGCGGGACTGGGGGTGAGCGGCTGCGGGTGCGGTGGCGGGGGCGCCCGGTGACGATGGGGGCATGTTGCTGGCCCGAGTCGCGGAGGTCTCCCGGCAGGTCGCCGCCGCCTCGGCGCGGTCGCGGAAGATCACGCTGCTCGCCGAACTGTTCGCCGAGGCCACGCCCGAGGAGAGCCCGCTCGTCATCGCCTACCTCTCGGGCCGGCTGCCCCAGGGCCGCATCGGCGTCGGCTGGAGCACCCTCAAGCAGGTCGTGCCGCCGGCCGTGCCCCCGGCGGCCGCGCCGACGCTGACCCTGGCCGGAGTGGACGCGGCGATGGACGCGCTCGCGGGGGTGGCGGGGCCCGGATCCCAGGCGGAGAGGGCACGCCGGGTGCGGGAGTTGTGCGCCGCCGCGACCGTCGAGGAGCAGGAGCTGCTGGTGCGGCTGCTCTCCGGCGAGGTGCGGCAGGGGGCGCTCGACGCCGTCGCGCTGGAGGGCGTTGCGAAGGCCGCGGACGTGCCGGCCGTCGGGCTGCGGCGCGCCGTGATGCTGGAGGGTTCGCTGCCGCCGGTGGCCCAGGCGGTCCTGGCGGACGGGCGCACCGCCCTCGACCGGTTCACCCTGCGCGTCGGCCGCCCGGTGCAGCCGATGCTGGCGCACACGGCCGGCTCCGTCACCGAGGCGGTGGAGGCGCTGGGGCCGTGCGCGGTGGAGGAGAAGCTGGACGGCATCCGGATCCAGGTGCACCGCGACGGAGAGGAGGTACGGGTCCACACCCGCTCACTCGACGAGATCACCGCCCGCCTGCCCGAGGTCGTGGCCGTCGCCCGCGAGGTGCCGTCGGAGTCGTTCATCCTCGACGGCGAGCTGATCGCCCTCGACCCCGGCACCGGCCGCCCCGCCGCGTTCCAGTCCATCGCCGGGCGTGTCGGCTCCCGCACGGACGTCTCCGGAGCCCGGGCCGCGCTCCCGCTCACTCCGGTCTTCTTCGACGTCCTGGCCTCCGACGGGGAACCCCTCGTCGACCGCCCGGGCCGGGAGCGGAACGCGGCCCTCGCCCGACTGCTGCCCGAGGACCGCCGGGTCCGCCGGTTCGAGGTGACCGCCCCGGACGACCCGGTGCAGCGGCAGGCGGCCGAGCGGTTCTTCACCGACACCCTGGCCCGGGGCCACGAAGGCGTCCTCGTGAAGGCGCTCGACGCGCCCTACGTCGCGGGCCGGCGGGGCCGCACCTGGCTCAAGGTGAAGCCCGTGCACACCGTCGACCTCGTCGTCCTCGCCGCCGAACGGGGCCACGGCCGCCGCACCGGCTACCTCTCCAACCTCCACCTCGGCGCCCGCACCGAGGGCGGCGGCTTCGTCATGCTCGGCAAGACCTTCAAAGGGCTCACCGACCACATGCTCCGCTGGCAGACCGCCCGCCTCATGGAACTGGCCGTCGAGGACGACGGCTTCACCGTGACGGTCCGGCCCGAGCTGGTCGTGGAGATCGCCTACGACGGCCTCCAGCGCTCCACCCGCTACCCGGCGGGCATCACCCTTCGCTTCGCCCGGGTCCTCCGCCACCGCCCGGACAAGCCGGCGGCCGAGGCCGACACCGTCGACGCCCTCCTCGCCGCGGGCTGACACCGGCGGGCGGGAGCCGTCGACGTGCCGGGGGAGGAGGGGGATGCTGGAGGGGTGGCACCTCTGCCGCGAGGAGATGAGCGACGTGTACGACTTGCACATCGACACCGACGTCACCGTCCAGCTGAGCGACTGCCGCCAGGAGGACGCGCGGGCCGTGTTCGAGGTCCTCGACCACTACTACCGGCTGGAGGACGTCGAGACCGCGAGCCCCGCGGGCACGGGTCCGGCCCCCACCGTGTGGATGGCCACCTTCGACACCTCCGGCGGGCAGCGCGAGGACGTGCCTCCTCCCCGGCTCACCGGCAAGGTCGGCGCCGTGCTGACCGGCGGCTACCAGGCCGTCGGCGAGGTCGAGCGGGTGCTCGCCGCCGGCTTCGACATCGAGTCCCTCCAGGCGGTCTCGGGAGACCAGGAGACCGAGGCGCGGCTGCTCCTCGCCTCCCGCTGACCGCGCCGGGCCGGGGCCGTCTCCCGCGGAGCCCTCCGGGCTCCGCGGCGTGATCCGAAGGGGAGGGCGGCCCGGCCGGAGCGGTCGCCGACCGGCACTCCGGGCGGAGCGGACGGGCCCCGCCCGGGGCTGAGTCGTGCCCGGAGGAGGGGACAGGCCCGTGGACGGGCCCCCGCGAGGAAGGGGGAGACCCCCCTTCCGACCCCGGTATACACCGTGTGTAGAGTTCACCGCGGCCACCCAGCACACCCGCCCTGACCAGGCGTGGGCGTGGCCGCAACGCACACGAAACCGGGGAAAGCGGGTACCACCATGTTCCGATCCAGGCCGGGCCGTCACGGTGGGAGGACCGCCCTTCTGCTCGCCGCCGCCACGCTCATGCTCACGCTGAGCGGCTGTGGCATGGACACCGTCACGCCGCAGGCGGCGCGGGCCGAATCGGGTGACGACGGCAAGGCGGGCGCGGACTCCCGGCGGGTCGACTGCGCCGAGGTGAAGTGCATCGCGCTCACCTTCGACGCCGGCCCGGGCGAGGACACCCCCCACCTCCTCGACATCCTCAAGGAGAAGCAGGTCCCCGCGACCTTCTTCCTCCTCGGCCGCAAGCACGTCGACCGGTACCCCGAGGTCGTCCGGCGCATCGCGGACGAGGGCCACGAGGTCGCCAACCACACCTGGTCGCACCGGATCCTCACCGACCTCGACGAGAGCGAGGTCCGCGAGGAGCTGTCCCGCACCCAGGACGCGATCGAGAGGATCACCGGCCGCAAGCCCGTCCTCATGCGTCCGCCCCAGGGCCGCACCGACTCCATGGTGAGCGACGTCAGCCGTGAACTGGGCCTCGCCCAGATCCTCTGGAGCATCACCGCCAAGGACTACTCCACCACCGACTCCGCCCTGATCGAGGAGCGGGTCCTCACCCAGGCGCACCGCGACGGCATCATCCTGCTCCACGACATATACGACGGCACCGTCCCCGCCGTCCCCGAGATCATCGACGAACTCCAGAGCCGCGGCTACACCTTCGTCACCGTTCCCGAGCTCCTCGCCCCGGGCGCCGCCCGCGCCGGCGCCGTGTACCGGCCCGAGAAGGACTGACGGCCGACCCGAGAAGGACTGACGGCCGCCCGGAGAAGGGCGGGGGACGGCGCGAGAGGGGCGGGCGACCGGCGCCGGGCCGTGACGGGTGAGCCGACTCACACCGTTCACCCCGGACCGTCCGGAACATTCCGAAAAGGCTCACCGTTCTCCCTTATGTGACGGCGAAGGGGCCCGGTCCCCAGGTTCCCCCCCAGAGGTGACCGCCCTTCGCCCGTCATGGTGATCGGCCCCGGCTGGAATCCCCCGTCCAGCTGGGGCCTCGCCATGTCCGGGGTGGCTCGCGCGCGGCGCCCGAGGAGCGCGCGCGACGGCGCGTTCTACCCGTTCGAGTGAGGTCGCGCATTGCTGTCTCCGTCACGGGCAGTGATCGTTCGGGCCGGTCGGCGATCATCCTCCGGCCCGCCGACCAGGCATCCGCCATCGCGCGAAGGGGGACCCGTGCCGCTCGCCCTCACACCGTTCGCCCGCCGGGCCGTACCGGCCGCCGCCGCGCTGGCGGCCGTGCTCACCGGCTGCACCTCCATCCGCCCCGACCTGCCGGAACGGCCCGCGGTCCCGGCCGCACGGGCGGATCAGGACGCGCTCCTGAAGGCGGCGGAGCGTCGTTTCGCCGACGACTGTCTCGCCGGGCGCGGCATCAGGGTCACCGTCGAGCCGCGCGCACCCGCCGAGGACGAAGCCCTCCAGGCGGCGCTCTTCGGCACCGGACCCCGCGAACTCTCCGTGACGCTCGCGACCGGTGCCACCGTCACCGCCCACAGCGACGGATGCCTCGCCGTCGCCCGCGGCCGGCTCTACGGCGACCAGCACCGCTGGTTCCGCGCGCAGGTGGTCGTCGACAACCTCCGGGCGGAGGCCCAGGCGCGCTACCGGGACGACCCGGCCCACCAGGCGGCCCTCGCCCGGTGGACCGCCTGCGTCGCACCGCCCGGCCGGCCCAGGCCCGACCGGCCCGACCCCGAGGACGCCGCCCGCTGCGCGCGGGAGACCGGCCTCGACGAGACCCGCGCCCGACTGGAGCGCGCCGAGCTGACCGAGGTGCGCGCCCTGCACCGCGACGAGCTCACCACCTACCGGCAGCTGCGCGACCGCGCGCTGCTGCGGGCGGTCCAGCCGCCCGCGTCCACCCCACCACGGAAAGGCAACGCCCCCTCGTGAAGCGCATCCTGGCCACCACGGCCGCCGCCCTGTTCGCCCTCACCACCGGCCTCGCCGTCGCAGGTTCCGCCACCGCCGCCGAATGCCCCTCCGGCCACTTCTGCGCCTGGCAGGAGGCGAACTTCGGTGGACAGCGGGCCAACTGGAGCGGCGACGACGGCTGGTGGGAGAACTGGATCTCCGACACCGACTCCTCGTGGGCCAACCACGGGATCTCCGGCCCCGGCATCAAGGACCACGTCCGCGTCTACGAGAGCGCCTGGCAGGGCGGGAGCATGACCATCTGTCTCGCCCCCGGGCAGGAGGTGGGGTACAGCGGCGCGGCCAACGACCGCGGCGACTCCCACATCTGGGCGACCGGCTGCTGACCCCCGCCCCGGCGCGCCCCGGTCACGGGGTGCGCCGGGCTCCCGGGTGACGCAGGGCCGAGGCCAGCATCAGGCCGGCGCCCCGGACCACGCTGGTCGCCGGATCGTTGGCCAGACGCACCCGGCTGCGCAGCACCTGCGCGAGCCGCGCGGTGACGTCCAGCCGCAGCGCGCCGCCGCCGGTCACCAGGACGCCGCGGCGCAGCGCGCCGCGGACGGCGCCGGTGCCGTCCTCGCGCCACATGTCGCTCACCATGTCGGCGGCCGTGCCCGCCACCGCGTCCGGCACCCCGCCGTGCGCGGGCAGGTCGTCCACGCCGAGCTCCGCGAGCCGGGCGTCCTGCACCTGCCCGTCCACCACGAGCGTGACCTCGGTCAGCCGGGCACCGAGGTCCACCACGAGCAGCGGACCGCCGCCGGGCGGGGCCGCGTAGGCGGCCGCGGCCCGGGCGCTGTCGACGGCGATCACCCGGACGGGGCCGAGCCCGGCGACCGCCCGGCGGGCCGCCTCCCGCTCCGCCGGGGCGGCGAGCACCGGATGGGTCAGCATGACGACGGTGTCGTGGCTCTCGCCGCCCGGGACGGAGGCGGCGAGCCGCTTCAGGAGCAGCAGCTGGGAGGAGGTGTCCGCCACCCGGCCGCGCCGGACCGCGGTGCTCGGCACGTCCGCGAAGACACCCGCCCCCGGGGCCCACGCCCGCGTCCGAGAGCTGCCGATGTCGAGGGCGATCCCCCGTACCGGCCGCCGCGCGTCCAGCTGGGTGCCACCCGCTCCGTACGATCCCATCGCTTCCGTCCATTCCCTGTCGGCCCCCTGATTACGAGGCCGATCCGCGCCCACACTATGCAGGATCCGCAGCGGGAACGCCATGACGGTTGAGGATCGAAGGATCATGGTCGGGTCCGGAGGGTGGAGCGACGGCCTCCGGACCCGACCGCACCGGGGGTCAGGCCGAGGCGCCCAGCCAGAGGTCCGGGCCGAAGACCTCGTAGTGGACGTCGGCCGCGGAGACGCCGGAGGCGACGAGGTCGCCCCGGACCGCCCGCAGGAAGGGGAGCGGGCCGCAGAGGTAGGCGCTCGTGCCGGCCGGGAGTTCCAGCGCGGTCACGTCGGCGCGTCCGGCGCGGGCGCCGGACGCGCCCGGCTCCTCGTACCAGAGGTGCAGGCTGCCCTCCGGGAGCCGGCCGACGAGCGTGCGCAGCTCCTCCGCGTGGGCGTGGGCGTCGGGGGAGCGGTCGGCGTGCACGACGACGACCGGGCGTCCGGCGCCGGTGGTGGCCAGGTGGTCGAGCATGGCGAGCATCGGGGTGCTGCCGATGCCGGCGGAGGCGAGCAGCAGCGGACCGTCGCCCTCGGGCAGCACCAGGTCGCCGAAGGGCGTGGACACCTCCAGGACGTCCCCGGCCGCCGCGTGGGCGTGGAGCTGGTTCGAGACCTCGCCCGCCGGGTCGCCGTCGACCCGCTTCACCGTGATCCGCCAGGCGGGACGGCCGGGCGCGGAGGAGAGGCTGTACTGGCGGATCTGGTGGGCGCCGTCCGGCAGGGCGACGCGCACGCTCACGTACTGGCCGGGCCGGAAGGCGGGCAGCGCGGTGCCGTCGGGGTCCGTGAGCACGAGGGAGACCGTGTCGGCGGTCTCCTCGCGCCGCTCGGAGATCCGCACCGTGCGCCAGACCTGGCCGTCCTCGACGCCCGCCTCCTGGTAGAGGCGGCTCTCCAGGGCGATGAGCGCGTTCGCCATCAGCCAGTAGACCTCGTCCCACGCCTGGGCGACCTCCGGCGTGACGGCCTCGCCGAGCACCTCGACGATCGCGGCGAAGAGGTGCTCGTGCACGATCTTGTACTGGTCCGCCGTGACGCCCAGCGAGGCGTGCTTGTGCGCGATGCGGGAGAGCAGGGTGTCGGGGCGGGTGTCGGGGTGTTCCAGGAGGGCGACGGCGAAGGCGGCTATGGAGCCGGCGAGGGCCTTGCGCTGGTCGCCGCTGGCCTGGTTGCCCCGGTTGAAGAGGTCGCGCAGCAGCTCGGGGTGGGCGGCGAAGAGCCGCCCGTAGAAGCGCTCGGTGATCTCGTCGAGCGCTCCGCCGACGGCGGGCAGCGTGGCGCGGACGACGGGTACGGCCTGCTCGGACAGCATCGGAACTCTCAATCTGGTAGATGATCTGCGTATTTAAATCGATGCGGAACCCCGGGCGGCGCACGCCGCCCGGGGGCGCCCGTCAGGTCACGACGGGGGTCTCGGGGTGAGGGAGAGCAGGACCGGACCGGTCGGCGACCGCACGAGATCGGCCACCGTCAGCGGGTCGAGCGTGCGGTAGAAGGCGTCCTGCGCCTCCCGCAGCGCGCCCCGCAGCCGGCAGGCCGCCCGCAGCGGGCACGGGGGGTCGCCCTCGCAGCCGACGACCTCCTCCTCGCCCTCCAGTGTCCTGGTCAGCCAGCCCACCGAGGACCGCCGGCCGAAGTCGGTGAGGGCGAGTCCGCCCCCGCGCCCGCGCCGGGCCTCCACCACGCCGAGGTGCTGGAGCCGCGTGACCACCTTCGCCATGTGGGCGTGCGGCACGGCCATCTCCTCCGCCACCGCTCGGGTGGTGACGGGCTCCTCGTCGTCGGCGACGGCCAGGCGCATCACGGCGCGCAGGGCCAGGTCGGTGAACTTGGTCAACCTCACGAGCTGACCGTATCAAAGAGGTATCCCGGACTCGCATTAAGGGTGCGTGTCCGGGATACGGGGCCGCCGGGGCGGCGCGAGAGGGGCCGGGAGGGCGTCAGGCGAGGACCTTGGCCTTCGCCTGCTGGAACTCCTCCTCGGAGATCGCACCCTTCTCCTTCAGATCGGCGAGCCGCGCCAGCTCGTCCGAGGCGCTCGGGGTGCCGCTGGCCGCGGCCTGGGTGCCGGCCGTCTGCCGGATGTACTCCTGGAAGCGCGCCTCCGCGTCCTTCGCCTGCTTGGCGTCACGCAGGCCCATGCCCTTGCCGCGGGCGATGACGTAGACGAGCACGCCCAGGTAGGGGAGCAGGATGCAGAAGATCAGCCAGCCCGCCTTGCCCCAGCCGTTCAGCTCGTGGTCGCGGAAGATGTCCGTGATCACCTTGAAGAGCAGGAAGAGCCACATGATCCAGAGGAAGAACCACAGCATCGTCCAGAAGACGTTCAGGAGGGGGTAGTCGTCCATTCCTGCACACTCCGTTTCCCTCGCCGGCCGGGAGGCCGCGCGTTGGTGCGAGTCTCACCCGCTCGGCCCGCCCGCGCATGTCGGGATCGCCCGTCAGGGCTCCGCGTGCGGGCCGCCCTCCGCCGTGTTCGGATGGGAAGTCCCGTGCGCGGACGGCGGTCCGCGGGGACGACGAGGAGCGGAGTGCCATGGGACCGGTGGAATGTGTCGTGCTCGCCTTTCCGGGGGAGCGGCTGAAGGTGGCGGCCGTCACCGCGGTCGCCGACCTCCGCAAGGAGGGACAGGTCCGGCTGATCGACTCGCTCGTGGTCGTCAAGTCGCCGGGAGGGGAGGTCTCCACCTCCGAACTCATCGAGTACGACGAGTACGACGAGGCCACGGCGGAGATCGGCCCCGAGGCGAACCTGCTCGGCCCCGAGGACGCGGCCGAGGTGGCCCAGTCGATGGAACCGGGCTCCTGCGCGCTGATGCTGCTGGTCGAGCACATCTGGGCCGCCCGGGCGGCCGAGGCGATCCGCGGGGCCGGCGGCCGCATCGCCGCCAGCGTCCCCATCCCCGACGCCCATGTGGAAGAGGCGCGGGCCGCCTACCGGCAGGCGGTCGCCGCGGCCGCCGGAAGGAGCTGACCCCATGTTCATGCGACGCCGCCCGCTCGCCCGCCCGGTCATCCGGCCCGCGGGAGCCCCGCTGCTGCGCGGCGCCCTCGTCGGCGGAGCCGCCTACGCCGCGGGCCGCAGCGCGGCCCGCGCCTCCCGCCGCGAGCAGGACCAGGAGCAGGCCATCGCGGACCTCCAGGCCCAGCAGGCCCAGCAGCCTCAGCCGCCGGCGCCTCCCGCCGCGCCGCCCCCGCCCCCGCAGGCCCCGCCCGCGCCGCAGCCGGGCGGCCAGGGCCCCGGCGGCCTGACGGAACAGCTGGCCCGGCTCGGCGACCTCGCCCAGCAGGGGCTGCTCACCCCCGAGGAGTTCGCCGCGGCGAAGGCCAAGCTCCTCGGCGTCTGAACGGCGCGCCGGCGGACCTCAGGACGCGCGCAGCGCCGCCAGCGCGGCCAGCGCGCGGTCCGCGTGGGCACTCATCCGCAGCTCGCTGCGGACGACCTCCCGCACCCGCCGGTCCTGCCCGATCACGAACGTGACCCGCTTCGTCGGGGCCAGCGAGAAGCCGCGGCGCACGCCGAAGCGCTCGCGCACGGTGCCCTCGGGGTCGGAGAGCAGCGGATAGCCGAGCGAGTGCCGCTCGGTGAACTCCCGCTGCTTCTCCACGACGTCCCCGCTGACGCCCACGGGCAGCGCCCCCGCCGCACGGAACTCGGCGGCCAGGTCGCGGAAGTGGCACGCCTCGGCGGTGCAGCCGGGCGTCATCGCCGCCGGGTAGAAGAAGAGGACGACCGGCCCCTCGGCGAGCAGCCCCGACAGGGAGCGCGGGGTGCCGGTCTCATCCGGAAGGGTGAAGTCCTCGACGAGATCACCGACGTTCATGCGGTCCGCCCCTTCGTCGGGCGCGCCGGCCTCCCGGCGTCCGCCCTGCCCGTACCCGCCGGCCTCCCCGGCGGGCTACCCGAGAGTTCTACCGCAGGGTAGGAGCCGCCGTCACCCCACCGCCGCCCCGGCCGGCCGCGATCCGGGCGTCGAGGACGGCGAGCACCCGCTCGC
Source organism: Streptomyces sp. NPDC058052 (assembly GCF_042885515.1). Taxonomy (NCBI): domain Bacteria; kingdom Bacillati; phylum Actinomycetota; class Actinomycetes; order Kitasatosporales; family Streptomycetaceae; genus Streptomyces; species Streptomyces sp. NPDC058052. The sequence continues at coordinate 22,671 of NZ_JBHVRX010000014.1, forward strand.
TCCACCGGAGGTTCTCCTCCTCCAGCAACCGGCCGCGCATCAGCGTCAGATAGGGTCCGACCCGCTCGGACTCGCGCAGGTACGTCTCCTCGTCCCGCCCGCCGAGCAGCCACTCCCGCAGCCGGTCGTACCGGGCCAGCTTGTCCCGCGAGACGTCCATCCGCCGCGCCACGAAGCCCCGCACGGCCTCCGTGTCGCCACCGTCGCACGCCTGCACCTGCACCATCAGCTCGTCGCGCACCGCCAGGGGTCGCGGTGCCACGGAGGTGAACGAGTCGAGGTCCCGCCGGCCCTCCGGGGTGAGGCTGAACATCCTCTTGTTCGGGCGCCGTTCCTGCTCGACCACGCGCGCGGTGATGAGGCCGGCCTCGGAGAGCCGGTCGAGCTCGCGGTAGAGCTGCTGGGGGGTGGCGGCCCAGAAATTGGCGACGGACACGTCGAAGATCTTGGCGAGGTCGTATCCGGATGCCTCGCCCTCCAGAAGAGCTGCGAGGACGGCGTGCTTGAGGGACATCCGGACACGCTAGCAGTCCGTTGAATAGTTTCCTCCGCACCTAATCAACGGCCGCGGGACCCCCGTTTCGCGACCGGGGAGCCCGTGGTCCCGCCGTCCTGCCTGGCACCGGGCCCGGTGCCTGCCTACGCTGGATCACCAGACACCGCGGGGGAGACGACCCGGGGAGCCGGAGGAGCGAGCAGCACCATGGACACCGACGCGTACGTCTACACCAGCTACATCAGGACCACCCCGGACGACCTCTGGAAGGCGCTGACGGAGCCGGAACTGACCCGGCGCTACTGGGGCGTGGCCTTCGAGACGGAGTGGACCCCCGGCGCGCCGATGGTCTGGGACGAGGGCGACCGGCGGACCGCGGACCCGGAGCAGGTCGTCGTCGAGGCCGTCCCGGGCCGCCGGCTCGCGTACACCTGGCACACCTTCACCCCCGAATGGGCGAAGGCGGTCGGCCTGGACGACGAGGTGTACGGACTCCTCTCCCGGGAGCGCCGCTCCACCGTCACCTTCACCGTCGACCCCTCCGGCGACATGGTCCGGCTGACCGTCACCCACGCCGGCCTGGAGCCGGACGGCGTCATGCGGGGGCTCATCGGGGAGGGCTGGCCCGCGATCGTCTCCAGCCTGAAGTCGCTCCTGGAGACCGGCGAGGAGCTTCCGGAACCGCCCCGCTGACCCATTCGAGTCGTCTCCCGGGGCCTCTCGCCCGCCACGCCCGCCGCCTTGATCATATTTTTCTCCTCCCGTCGGTTCTGATACTCCGGTCGGTGCCCGTCCGCCCGTCCGCCGACCGGTCAGCGACGAACAGAGGAGGGTGTCCGACGTGCCGTCACGCCGATACGCACAGGGCTGGGGAGCGCTCTCCCTCGCCGTCGGAGCGGTCCTCGTCACCACGGCCGCGGGACAGCCCTCGACCGCGGGCCGCGCGGGCGCCGCCGGCTCCCCCGGGCCCGCCGTCGTCACGGTCGGCGCCTGTCCCGGCGCCGGTCTCTGCCGGGTGCCCCGCACCACGCTGGTCCTGGACGCCCCCGCCGCCGTCACCCTGCCGGACGTGACCGGCCCGCTCGACCTCGCCCTGCGCACTCCGGGACGGCTCGCCGACGTGACCGTCGCCGACGGCAGCGGGCGCCGGATCGCCGGGCGCACCGACGCCGGCGGCACCCACTGGACCAGCGACGTCGCCCTGCCCGCGGGAGGCACCTACACCGCGCGTCTCGCCCTGGAGGAGACCGGTCCCGCCGGGCTCCGCCACCGGGTCGTCCGGCTCGCCGTCCGCACCCCGAAGGCGCCCGCGGGGGAGCGGCTCACCGTTGCCTTCGGCCCCGGCGACGGCGGCGGAGCCCGTACGTACGGCGTGGGGCAGCCGGTCACCGCGGAGCTCAGTCACCCCGTCCCGGCCGGCTCTCCGGCCGCCCGAAGGGTCGTGGAACACGCCCTGGAGGTGCGCAGCGAGCCGCGTGCCGTCGGCGCCTGGCACTGGGTGGACGCCGACACCCTGCACTACCGGCCGCGCGCCTACTGGCCCGCCGGCGCCACCGTCCGGGTGCGCTCCGCGCTCGACGGAGCCCGCGTCACCGACCGGCTCCACGGCGGCCGGTCACGGCCCCTCACCTTCTCCACCGGCGCCCGGGTGGAGGCCGTCACCGACGTCGCCGCCCACGAGACGCGGGTCTACCGGGACGGCCGGCTGCTCCGCGTCATCCCCGTCACCACCGGCAAGCGCGGCTTCCGCACCCGTGTGGGCACCAAGGTCGTCCTCGGCAAGGAACGCGTGGTCCGGATGCGCGGCGACTCGATCGGCATCGTCCGGGGCAGCCGCGAGTTCTACGACCTCAAGGTCCGCTGGGCCACCCGGGTGACCTGGAGCGGCGAGTATCTGCACGCCGCCCCCTGGTCCCTGGACGCGCAGGGCAGCGCCGACGTGAGCCACGGCTGCACGGGCATGTCCACCGAGGCCGCCCGCTGGCTCTTCCGCACGCTCCGCGAGGGCGACGTCGTCCGGGTCGTCAACGGGTACGGGGAGCGGATGACGCCGTTCGGCAACGGCTACGGAGACTGGAACCTCGACTGGCCGGAGTGGCTGCGCGGCAGCGCCTTCGGAACCGGCCGCGCCCCCGCCGGGAGCCCGCTGCGGCCCGCCCTCTGAGGCCGGCTCAGCCCCCGCTGCCCGCGGGCGGCGCCCCGGCCGCGTCCGCTGCCTCGGTCCCGCGCTCCTCCGGACCGGGAGCGGGGGTGCTCGGCACCGGTTCGCCGAGCAGCAGCCGGGGCCGGCGCTGGAGTCCGGCGCCCACGAGCACGCCGAGGGCGATCGCGGCGACCGTGATCACCGTCCCGACCAGGCTGTTCAGGCCGCCGTCGGTGTCCTTCTCCACGATGATCTCCGAGACGCTGGTCAGCCCGATCGCACCGGGGACGAGGAGCCAGAAGCAGGGCAGGAAGACCACCTGGTCGGGGGTGCGGGAGCGCTTCTCGATCCAGGTCGCCATCGGCGGCAGGACCGCGCCGGCGGCGAAGGCGCCGAAGGTCGCCCCCGCCACCTCCGAGGCGGTCGACTGCACCAGCCGCTCGACGAGCAGCGCGCCGAGCAGCCAGCCGGTGACCCGGGGCGGGGCGGAGAAGTACAGCAGGAACCCGAAGCCGAGCAGCAGCACCCCGGCCCAGGGCGCCCACGCGCCCAGCGGTTCCGCGGCCCTGCCGCCCGGGGGGTGCGGCCTCAGCAGCTCGGATCCGACCAGGATGCCGAGCGAGAGGAGCAGCAGGACGCTCACCGCGCCGGCCAGCCGGGAGATCCCGGACAGCGCGGCGCCGGTGGCGAGTTCGATGGCGCCGAGGGTGAGCGCCGCACCGGGCAGGAAGGCGATGAGGGGCGGGATGTAGAGGACGGCGGGGTTCTCGTGGAGGAGGGGGCCGGCCCAGCGCAGCGCGGCGGCGGTGACCAGGATGGCGGTGACCACCGGCAGAGCCGTGCGGGCGGCCGGCAGCCGGTCGCCGAACAGGCGCAGCAGACCGACGCCGGCGCCGAGCACCGCATACCCGGCGATGGCGGGCAGGGTCGCGTGCCGCATGGTGCCGAGGCCGACCGTCAGCAGGACGTAGCCGAAGACGGTGGCGGACGGGCTGAACCGCTCCGGCCGCTCCCGGTTCCGCCGCAGCGCCCGGCGCACCTCGTCGAACGGCACCTCCTCCGCGAGCATCCGCGTGACCAGCTCCTGGAGCGACTCCACCTGGTCGAGCCGCAGGTCGGGTCCCTCGACCGGGGCGAAGTCGAGCTCACCGCCGCGCCCGTCGGGCCCTCCGCCGACCCGGACGAAGAGCCCGGTGGGGACGACGAAGCAGCGGGCGCGGGTGCCGTAACGGGCGGCGATGTCGTGCAGCGTCCGCTCGACCTCGGAGCTGCGCTCGGCGGCCCGCAGCAGGTCGGAGCCGAGCTCGCAGAGGAGCGCGGCGAGGTCCCGGAGCCGTTCCCGGCCGGCGGTCTCGTCCTCGGGCAGGGTGACCGTGCCGATGCGCCGCCGGGGCCGCAGCGCGGCCGCCCTCCGCGCGAGACCACGCACATCCAATCGGGACAAAGGGCGCATTCGTGAACGTTAACAGGGGGTGCGCGGGCGAGGCGGGCACGGACGACGGGGCGTCAGTCCCCCTCCCGGCCCCGCCGGTACGCGACCCGTGCTGCGATCATGACCGGATGAACGACACCGTCCCCAGCCCCGCCGACCGCGACCGCCTGCTGTCCGAGGCCGTCGCCCTCCGCGCCGGAGGCGGCAAGGAGGAGGCCCGCCGGCGGCTGGCCGCCCTCGCCGCCCTGCTTCCCGGCGACGCCGAGGTCGCCTACCAGGCGGCCTGGGCGCACGACGTCCTCGGCCTGGAGGCGGAGGCGGTGCCGTACTACGAGACCGCGCTCGCCGGCGCCGGCCTGACCGACGACGACCGGCGCGGCGCCCTCCTCGGCCTCGGCAGCACCTACCGGACCCTCGGCCGGTACGAGGACGCCGTCACGCTGCTCGAACGGGCGGCCGCCGAGTTCCCGGAGGACGGCGCCCTGCGCACCTTCCTGGCGATGGCCCTCTACAACACGGGCCGCCACCACGACTCCGCGCGGCTGCTCCTGAACCTGCTCGCGACCACCAGCGAGGACCCGTCCGTGCGGCGGTACCGCGCGGCCATCGAGCACTACGCCCAGGACCTCGACGCGATCGGATGAGCGCCACGCCGCCGTCGGGCCGGCGAGCCGCGAGCGGCCGAGGTCAGTCGTTGACCGCGGTCAGGAGCACCACGCAGTCGTCGACGGCGGTCAGTCCGTGCCGCTCCTTGGGGATCATCCGCAGCGCCCCCGTGGCCAGTTCGTCCGCCCAGCCGTGCGTGGTGAGCCGCACCCGCCCGGCCAGCACCTGGAGGCTCGCCGCCGGGGGAGCGTTGTGCTCGTCCAGGACCGTGCCGGCGGTCAGGGCGATCACGGTCTGCCGCAGCACCCCGTCGTGCAGCACCAGATGGGCGCTGCGCCCGTGCGGGGCGCTGCGGGCGGCGGACAGGTGCTCGTCGGCGAGGGCGATGAGGTCCAGGTTCATACCACCAGCCTCCCGGCTGCGTACGAGCCCGCAACTCGGGCCGCCGATCCGGCTCACTCCGCGGGCAGCAGGGTTCCTGTCAGGTGGTCGTACGCCACGTGCGCGTGGAGCCGGACGCCCGTGACGAGGGTGTCGTCGTCGGCGTAGAAGCGCGGGTGGTGGTTGGTGACGAGACCGCGTCCGCCGTCCTCCGGCACCGGCAGGCCGTCCGGGCCCAGCACCGCGTCCTGGACGCCGAGCGTCACGTACAGCCCGCCGAAGCGGGAGATGAACTCGGAGACGTCGTCGTAGCCGAGGGTCCCCCCGGTCTCGGTGACCCGTTCCTCACCCGCCACCCGCCGGAGGGCCGGCAGCGCCGCCGCCACCCACGGCCCGCTGTTGTGCACGGGCGGCACCGGCTGGAGGTACTCCACCTCGGCCGTGGCCCCGTACGCGGCCGCCGAATGCTCGGCCAGCCGCCGGAGCCGTGCCCGCACGTCCGCCATGTCGGACTCCACCGCGCAGCGGACGGTGCCCCAGAGCGTCACCGTCTGGCCGATGATGTTGAACCGGCCGACGTCCTCGACGTGCCCGATGGTGACGGTGACCGGGTCGAAGGCCGACACCTGCCGGTACAGCTGCCCGATCCCGGTGAGCACCGCCCCGGCCGCCGGCATCGGGTCGACGCCCTGCCACGGGGTGGAGCCGTGCACCTGCTCGCCGCTGATCGTGATCCGGACCAGCACCGAGGCCCCGTACTGGTTGCCCACCCGGTAGCCCACGTACCCCTTCGGGAAGGGGGTCACGTGCATGCCGAACGCCATCGTCGGCACCGGGTCGGCGAAGGCGCCCGCCTCGACCATCGCGAGCGCTCCGCCGGTCTCCGTCACCGGCGGCCCCTCCTCCGCCGGCTGGAAGACGAACACGACGGTGCCCGGCAGCCGGTCGCGCACCCCGGCGAGGACCGTCGCCGCCCCCATCAGCATCGCCGTGTGGCAGTCGTGCCCGCAGGCGTGCGAGACCGGGAACGGGCCGCCGGGATAGTCCGCGTCCACCACCCGCGAGGCGAAGTCCGTGCCGCACAGGTCCTTCACCGGCAGCGCGTCCGTGTCCGCGCGCAGGGCCGCCACCCGCCCGCCGCCCCCGGGGGCGGCGCCCCGCAGCACGCCGACGACGCCGTGTCCGGCGATCCCGGTGCGGACCTCGTCCAGGCCCAGTTCGCGCAGATGGCCGGCGATCAGCCGGGCCGTTCCCTCCTCCCGGTTGGACAGCTCGGGGTGCCGGTGGAGGTGGCGCCGCCAGGCGATCACCTGGGGGGCGGCCTGCTCGGCGCGCCGGTCCAGTTCGGCGTGGACGGGGTCGGGGCGGGCGGGACCGGCGGGGGCGGGGGCGGGGGCGTGGGTCATGGGACGTCCTCTCGGGGCGGTCGGAGCGTGCGGGACGGCCGTGCCCCGGCGGGGCACGGCGGGGGCGCGCGGTCAGCCGCCGGTGAGGTCTCGGAGCGCGAAGTCCTCGGACAGGGGGACGGAGAGCCCGTCGAGGGCCGCGACGAGCTTCTTCTCCTCGTACGTGAAGTGCGAGGCGACGAGCGCGATCAGCCCGTCGAGCTCGCCGCTCACCCGGCGGGCCTCCTCGGCGCCGAGCGGCTCGTCCCGCGCGGCGGGCAGGCCGTCGAGGAGCGCCTGGAGGCGGAGCAGGATCTCCTCCACCTGCACGTGGTCGCGGGCCAGCTCGTCGAGGACGGGGCGCAGCTCGGGGTGGGCCTCGGCGAGCGCGGGGAAGACGCCGCCGTCCTCGGCGGTGTGGTGGCGGGTGAGGGCGGAGCAGAAGGCGAGGCAGTGCGCCCGCAGCTCGCGGGGGCGTTCGCCCGTGCCGGACAGGTAGGTGTCGAGCCCGGAGCGGAGCCGGGCGAGCTCCTCGCGGAGCCAGAGGTGGACGTCGATGAGCTGGTTCCCGAACGACACGAGGCGGTCGGCGGGTTCGGAGGTGAGGGCCATGGTCCGCATGATCGCACCGGTGGAGGCCGCCGGACATGGCTCCGGGGCCGCGCCCGCGGTGTGCGGACACGGCCCCGGAGCCGGGATGCGGGCGTCCGTCAGCCGGTGAAGACCTCGACGAAGGACCAGATCGCGAGGCCCGCCATGCAGACGCCGCCGACGCGCTGGACGGTCTTGAGCGGGACGCGCTTGGCGATGAACCGGCCGGCGACCAGCGCGAGCGCGGAGACCGAGGTCAGTGCCAGGAAGGAGCCGATCGCGGTCGACGCGGTGCCGTTGGTGGCGGCGAGGTTGGCGGTGGTGATCTGGGTCAGGTCGCCCCACTCGCTGATGAAGACGGCCATGAACGCGGTGGAGAACACCGGCCAGAAGCCGGTGACGGTCTTCCCGCCCGTGTCCTCCTCGTCGTCGTCGCCCGCTCCCCGCAGCAGGATGAAGGCGCCGAAGGCGAACATCAGCCCGGAGACGAGTTTGACGATCCAGCCGGGGAGCAGCCCGAGGAGGCTGCCGGCGCCGACGGCGATCGCGACGTGCACCGCGAAGGCCGCGGAGGTGCCGAACCAGACGTACAGGGGACGCATGCGCGTGCCCATGGCGAGCGACGCGAACATGGTCTTGTCGGGAAGCTCGGCGAGGAAGATGAGCCCGAAGGCGGTGACGATCGCCAAGGGGTCGAGGTGCATACCGGCGCTCTCTGCTCGGTCCGGGCCCCGTGGCTCCGCACGGCACCTCGGTGGGCGACGGGAGGACCACTCGGCCCGGCATGACGGACCACGCCCACGGAGATGTGGACGTGGTGATGCCTGGCCGAAGGTCTCGCCCGTCCGCGTCGTGCGCGGACCCGGTCACCGGGAACCCGGGGGTTCCAGTGTGTCGACGACCGGTTCGCAGGGCTACTCCCCTTCGCTGTCCACCAGTGTAGCCGATGGATCATCGGGCGCGTAGACGCTGTCTATTCAGGCGTGCCCTGAGGAGTAGACAGTGTCTACGGAGGCTGGTAGACAGTGTCCATGTCTCACCCCGCACCTCAGGAACAGCCTCGGACCCCCACGCGGCCGCAGGACCGCGCTCGGCCTCCGGCGGACGGCGAGGGCGAGCGCGGAGGGCTGCGCGAACGGCTCGTACGGGCCGGCGTCGCCCTCGTGGACGCCGAGGGCGCCCAGGCCCTCACCCTCCGCGAGATCGCCCGTCGCGCCGGCGTCTCCCACGGCGCGCCCCGCCGCTGGTTCCCGACCCACCTCGACCTGCTCTCGGCCATCGCCCGCGAGGGCTTCGCCGAACTCGCCGCCCGCGTCGCCGACGCGGACCGGGAGGCCGACGGGACGGGTGCCGGGCCGGACGGCGGACCGGGCCCCGGGCCCCGGGCGCGGATCGAGACCCTCACCCGCGTCTACCTGGCCTACGCCGACGAGCGGCGCGGCATGTACGAGCTGATGTTCCGCCACGACCTGCTGGAGAGCGGCCGGCTGGGGCTGCGCGAGACCAGCCTGCCCCTCTTCGCCCGTCTCACCGCCCTCGTCGCCGAGCTCCGCCCGGGCGCCGACCCGGTCACCGCCGCGGGCGCGCTCTGGGCGAATCTGCACGGCCTCGCCCAGCTCCGCCACTGGGGCAGCCTCTCCCTCGCCACCGGCTCCGACGACCCGGCACCCCTCGTCCGCGCCACGCTCGACGCCCACCTCGGCCCGGCGGAGCCCACCCCGTGACCCCCCACGGCACCAAGGGCGCTGGCGGCACCAAGGACGCCGGCGGCACCAAGGGTGCCTGCGGCCCGGCGGAAACCCCCGGCACCAAGGACGCCGGCGGCACCGGCGAGACCGGCGGCCCCGCGGCCCCCACCGGCGCTCCCGCCGATGCCGGCGCTCACCCCACGAGCGTCCGCGCCCGCACCCTCGCCTGCAGCGTCACCGGTGCCGCCGTCGTCGCCCTCGACGGCACCGTCCTCACGCTCGCCCAGCCCGCCCTCCAGCGCGACCTGCACGCCGGCGTCGCCCAGGTGCAGTGGACCAGCACCGGGTACCTGGTCGCCGTCGCGAGCCTCCTCGTCCTCGCCGGGCGGCTCGGCGACCGCCACGGGCACCACCGGGTCTTCGCCGTGGGCTGCCTCGGCTTCGCCGCGGCCTCGGCCGGGATCGCCTTCGCCCCCGGCATCGGCGCCGTCGTCCTCCTCCGCGTCCTCCAGGGGGCCTGTGGGGCGCTCCTCCAGCCCGCCACCCTCGGCATGCTCCGCACCGCCTATCCGCCGGACCGGCTCACCGGCCCCATCGCGCTCCGCACCGGCGCCATCGGTCTCGCCGCCGCGGCCGGCCCGCTCCTCGGCGGCGCCCTGGTCTCCGCGTACGGCTGGCGCTCCGTCTTCCTCCTCGGCGTGCCCCCCACGCTCGCCGCGGGGCTCCTCGCCCTCACCGTCCGCGTGCCCCGCCGCCCGCACCCGGCACGCGCGCGTGCCGGCGGCGATCCGCTGGGCGCCCTGCTGCTCGCCGGCGCGCTCGGCCTTCTCGTCCACGGCCTCGTCACCCTCCCGCAGCCCGGTGCCGGCGGCCGCACGGCCGTCACGCTGGCCGCCTCGGCGACCGCCGCCCTCGCCCTCGTACGCCACGAGCGGCGCGCCCCGCACCCGCTGCTGCCGCCGGCGCTGCTCGGAAGCCGGCCGGTGGCCGCCGGGCTCGGCGCGCTGCTCGCCGCCTCCGCCGCCCTCTCCGGCACCCTCTTCGTGACCACCTACTTCCTCCAGGAGGTGCAGCGGCTCGACCCGCTCGCCGCGGGGCTGCGCTTCCTCCCGCTCGCGGTCCTGATGGTCCTCGGCGCGGCCTTCTGCCCGCCGCTCCAGCGCCGGCTCGGTCCCCGGGGCGCCGCCCTCACCGGCGGGCTGCTGCTCACCGCGGGCGTCCTGGTGCTCGCCCGGCTCGACGCGTCCGCCGGAGCCGTGGCGACCGGCACGGGCGCGGCCCTGCTCGGCGCCGGCTTCGTCGTCCTCATGGTCACCGCGACCGCCGCGATCGTCCGCCACGCCCCCGAGGCGCACGCCGGCGTCGCCGGCGGGCTCCAGCAGACCGCCATGAACACCGGCCCCGCCCTCGGCGTGGCGACCGCGGCCCTCCTGCTCGCCCTCGTCCCCGACGGCGGCTTCGTCCCCGCGCGGGGCGCCGCGCTTCCGGCGCTCGCGCTGACGGCGGCCCTCACGCTGCCCGCCGCCCTCGCCCTCCCGGCGAGGACACCCGGAGGTCCGGGGGACGGGACACGCCAGCCCGCGACACGCCGGTCCCGCCGCCCGCCATGCGTACGATCATGAAATGCACGCAGCTGGTCCCCGGCCCCGACCCCGACCCGCCACCCTGACGCGGACCCAGTTCAACATCGGCCGCGCCCTGCCCGTCCTGGTCATGGTCCTGGTCGTCGTCGCGGACCTGGTCACGCCCGACTCCGAGCGCCTCGACCGGCTCCTCTTCACGGTCCCCGCGCTGGCCGCCGCCACGTGGAGCGTGGCCGGCACCATCGGCATGGGTCTCATCGCCATGGTGCTGCGGGCCCTCCTGGTCGTTGCCCGGGGCGACCCCGTCGAGGGCGAACTCCTGGCCAGCGAGGGGCTCATCCTCGGCATCACCGCGGCCTCCGCCTGGGTGAGCTCGGTCCGCACCCGCTACGAGCGGGACCTCGCCGAGGTCACCGCCGTCGCCGACGTCGTCCAGCGGGTCGTGCTCCGCCCGCTCCCGCCGCGCCTCGGCCGCGTCGAACTCCACCTGCTGTACGTCGCCGCGGCGGCCAAGGCCCGCATCGGCGGCGACTTCTACGAGGCCGTGCAGATCCCCGGAGCCGTCCGCATCATGCTCGGCGACGTGCAGGGCAAGGGCCTCGGCGCCGTCGAGACCGCCTCCGTCCTGCTCGGCGCCTTCCGTTCCACCGCCTACGACGCCCCCGACCTCGCCGCCCTCGCCGACCGGCTCGACGAGGGCCTGGCCCGCTACGCCGCCTGGGACCCCGAATCCGACGCGTCCGAACGCTTCGCCACCGTCGTCCTCGTCGAACTCCCCGACCGCGGCGACACCGCGCGCCTCCTCAACTGCGGCCACCCGGCGCCCCTCCTCCAGCGCGGCACCGCCGTCACCACCGTGGACGTCGCCGACCCCTCGCTGCCCCTCAACCTCGCCGGGCTCGCCGACTCCCGCCACCACGTCGAGGAGTTCCCCTTCGGGCCGGGGGACCGGCTGCTGCTCTACACCGACGGCGTCAGCGAGACCCGCGACCGCGCCGGTGTCTTCTACCCGCTGGAGGAACGCGCCCGGCAGTGGTCCGACACCCCCTCCGGCCAGATCCCCGAACTGCTCCACCGGGACCTCGCCGCCTACGGCGCCGGCGGCCTGGACGACGACGTCGCCGCGCTGCTCGTCGCCCGCACCGGAGAGGCCGAGCCGCCGGAGATCCCCCGATGACGCCTGCCGGAACGACTCCGTCCGTTCCCAAACGTCGAGTTCGAGGCGGCCTGGGTCGTTCCCGCCCCGTTGCATGATCCGTGCGCCCTTCGTGCGCTCTGGTCGCTCCCTTCCCGATACGTGAGGCTTGCGTGCGTCCGCATGACGGACGGTCACACTCCAGTCGAGAGGAACGGGTGCACGTGCCCCAGCCCAACCCCACCACCGACGGCTCGTCCGAGGAGTTCCCGGGCTTCCCCGGGCTCAGGACCACCCTCACCGAGGCCGACGCGGACCGCGTCGCGGCCGACGGCCTCTGGGCCTCGGGCGGCACGGTCCACCCCGAGGCCGTCCGCTTCGGCCAGACCGTCGTCACCGCCCTCCTCACCGACGGACCGCTCCCGGAAGGGCAGCTCCCCACCGCACTCGCCGAACGCGTCGCCCGGGTGCGCGGCCTCGCCCTGCCCGGCTACCACCGCATCGAGACCACCGACGGCCACCGGCTCTCCGCCTTCAGCCTGCGGCAGCTCGGCCCCGGTCCGCACCCCCTCGTCGTCGTCCCCTCCGGCTGGACCCCCTTCGGCTGGGGCCTCTTCCCCGGCGCCTACCTCGCCCTCGCCCTCCGCGGCTACCACGTCCTCGCCTACACCCCGCGCGGCCTCGGCATCCCGGGCCTCCCCACCACCTCCGAGGGGTACGTCGACGTCGCAGGCCCGCACGACGTGGCCGACGGCTCCACCGTCGTCGACTTCGGCATCGAACGCTTCGCCCCCGCCGTCACCGGCTTCCTGGGCGAGTCCTACGGCTCCGGCATCAGCCAGCTCGTCGCCGCCCACGACGAACGCGTCGCCGCGGTCGTCGCCCTCAGCACCTGGGGCGACCTCGCCGCCAGCCTCTACGACAACCGGACCCGTCACCTCGCCGCCGTGAAGGCCCTCATCGGCTTCACGGGCGGTCCCGTGGAGGAGAAGTTCGACGAGGAGAACCGGCGGATCCTCGACGACTTCCTGAACGATCGGAACCTCGATGCCGTCGTCCGCTGGGGCGAGCGCCGCTCACCGCGGACGTACACCGACCTCACCGACGACCACGGCACCCCCACCTTCTACTCGAACACCTGGCACGAGAGCCTCTTCGCGGTCAACGAGGCCGTCGACACCTTCGACCGGCTCCGCGTCCCCAAGCGGCTCAACCTCTGGATCGGCGACCACGCGGCCCCCGAGGGCGCCGGCCTCCTCGGCACCTCCCTCGGCGCCCCCGACCCGGTCCTGGACGAGGCGTACGCCTGGCTCGACCACCACCTCAAGGGCGAGCGCAACGGCGTCGAGGAGTGGGACGAGGTCTGCGGCCAGGTGATGTTCACCTACGTCACCGAGCCCGCCCTCGACCCGGTCACCGGGCAGCCCACCGGCGCGAACCGGATCGTGGAACCCGCCGTCCGCGAGTCCCGGCCCACCTGGCAGGACGTCACCGTCGGCCACGAACACCTCGGTCTCACCGGCGACGGCGCCGGCGGCACCGACGGCCGGCTCGTCCCGGCGGACGCCGACGCGGAGACCACCGGCTGGCGCCGCACCTTCCTGGCCGGCGTCGACACCGAGGCCACCGCCATGGGCGAACTCCTCCGCACCGGCCAGGCCGAGTGGAAGGGCAACCCCAAGATCTACGACACCCACAAGATCGACCGGCGGCACGCCCTCGCCTGGACCACCGAACCGCTGCTCGCCGCCGACGGCGGCCCCGTCGGCCGCCGCGTCCGCGGCGTCCCCCGGCTCCGTCTCACCGTCCGCTCCACCGTCACGGCGGCCGGCCTCATCGCCCACCTCTTCGACGTCGCCGAGGACGGCACGGCGCGCATCATCACCCACGAGCCGCTGAACGCCTACGACCTGACCGCCGACCAGGACACCACCGTCACCTGGAGCCTCCAGGCCGCCGCCTACGACATCCCCGCCGGCCACCGCCTGATGCTCGTCGTCGACAGCAAGGACCCGCTGTACGGGGACGCCTCCGTCACCTGGACGCAGACCGAACTCGGCTCCCCGCCCGGGGCCGCCTCCTACCTGGAGCTGCCCCTCGGCTGAACCTCCTCCGCCCGGGGTACGCCTCGCGGAGGACGCGGGGCCCGGGCGGGTCCTTCTAGCGTGATCCGCATGAAGCGACTCACCCGGGCGGCCGCGTCCGCCGTCCTCGCCTGTTCCCTCGCGTTATCCGCCGGCACCGCCGCCGCCTCACCGGAGGGTGCCGGGCCCGCCGCGCAGACCCGTACCGCGGTGCCCACCACCCCCCTCGCGCTGCCGGCACCGACCGGCCCGCACCCCGTCGGCAGCACCGTCCTGCCGCTCGTCGACCGCACCCGCACCGACCCCTGGGTGCCGACGGCGGACGGACGGCGGCTGATGGTCACGCTCCACTACCCGGCCGCGCGCCCCGGCGGCGGACCGCGCGCCCCGTACGCCACCCGCGAGGAGGCGCGCCGCCTGGCCGAGGGGATCGGCGCCACCCCCGCGATGCCGGCGGACGTCGTCGCCGCCACCCGGACCCACAGCAGGAGCGACGTCCGCCCCGCACCCGGACGCCGCCCGCTCGTGCTCCTCTCCCCGGGCTTCTCCGTCTCCCGCTGGACCCTCACCCACCTCGCCGAGGACCTCGCCTCGCGCGGCTACGTCGTCGCCTCCGTCGACCACGCCTACGAGTCGTACGGCATCACCCTGCCCGGCGGCGAGACGCTGGGCTGCGTCGCCTGCGTCGCCCTCGACGAACAGGGCGTCCCCGGCAGCGTCGTGACCTCGACCCGCGCCGCCGACATGCGCTTCGTCCTGGACCGGCTCACCGGCCCCCGCCCCGTGTGGCGGCACGCGCGCGTGATCGACACGCGCCGGATCGGGATGGCCGGGCACTCCATCGGCGGCGCGAGCGCGGCCACCGCGATGGTGGCCGACCGCAGGATCGACGCCGGGGTGAACATGGACGGCGCCTTCTGGGAGAAGCTGCCGGCGGAAGGGCTGCGGGGCCGTCCCTTCCTGATGCTCGGCACCCACGACCAGGTCCACCTGCCGGGCGGCGAGGACACCACCTGGGACCGGACGTGGCCGGCGCTCGACGGGTGGAAGCGGTGGCTGACGATCGCCGGATCCGCGCACTCGACCTACTCGGACTTCCCGCTGATCGAGCGCCACTTCGGCCTGCCCGTCCCGGAGATCGCGCCCGAGCGGGCCGTCTCCCTCACCCGCGCCTACGTGGCGGCCTTCTTCGACCGCCATCTGCGCGGGGCGCCGGACGGCTTGCTCGCCGGGCCCTCCCCGGACCACCCGGAGGTCCACTTCCACAACCCGTGACCGCACGGGCGGGCGGGGAGGGGGCGGGCGGCCCGCGTCAGGCGCGGTACGCCGGGATGTGAGCCGCCGCCCAGTCGGCCAGCTCGCGGGAGCAGGCGGCGACCGAGTCGCGCCAGGTGCGGTCCGCGCCGTCACCGGCCTCGTCGCTCACGTGCTTCACGATCCGCAGCGCCACCCCGGCCTGCTCCGCCGCCGTGGCCAGCGCGTAGCCCTCCATGTCGACGAGCGGCGCCCGCTCGGCGAGGCGGGCCCGGGCGGCCTCGTCGGAGATGAACGCGTCCCCGGTGGCGAGGACCACGTCCCCGCCGTCGGGGAGCGCGATCGGCGCCCCGTACGTCTCGCCCGTCAGCGTCGCGAGCAGTTCGCTGTCCAGATCGTGCTGGACGACCGTGCCGATGACATGGGTGCCGGTCCAGCCGGGACGCAGGGCGCCGGCGGTGCCGAGGTTGACGATGCCCGTGGGACGCGGACCCCGGCCCAGGACCGAGGCGAGCGCGGTCGCCGCGTTCACCTTGCCCATGCCGGTGAGGAGCACGGGCAGCCTCGTGTCGAAGAACTGCGCCTCCTCCTTGACGGCGAGGACGAGCAGCGGGCGGTCGGGGGTGATCTCTCCCAGGAGTTCCATGGGCCCCACGCTAGTTCGCCCGCCCCGGGACCGTACAGCCGGGACGGTGGGGGAGTGCGGGGACCGGGACCGGGGCGCGGCCGGCGGGCGAGGGCGCGGCGGCGGGCCGTGCGCCGGTCAGCCGAGGGAGCGGCCGCGCTCCGCCAATGCCTCGCCGAGCACCCGCAGAGCCTTGGGGCCGACGCCGTGCAGGGCGGCGAGTTCGGCCGCCGGCACGTCCGCGAGCTGGTCGAGCCGGGTGTAGCCGGCGGCGACGAGGGCGCGGGTCGCGGGCGCGCCGACGCCGTGCGGGAAGTCGGTCCCGGGACGGTCGGATCCGGTCGTGGCCATGGGGCGATCGTGCCACGGGCGGAGCGGGTCCGCCCGTGTTCCGGCCCGGATCGGGCGTGCCGCGGTCCGGTCGGGGCGCCGGCGGCCGGGCCGCGCGGTCAGACCGGGAGCAGTCGTCCGACGAGGTCGCCGAGCTGGCGGGCGTTCCGGCAGGGCCGCATGTCCACCAGCTCCGCGTAGAGCGGGGCCACCGAGTCGCCCGTGCCCCACAGCGCCGGCTGCTCCGGGTTGAGCCAGTGCACCCGGCGGGCGCGCCGCGCGATCAGCCGCAGCGACTCCGTCCGGGGGTCGGCCCGGTTCGTGCGGGCGTCCCCGAGGACGAAGACGACCGTACGAGGGCCGAGCGCGTCCGCGTACCGCTCGGCGAACTCGTCGAGCGCCGTCCCGTAGTCGCTCTGACCGTGCCAGCCGGTGAGCCGGGCCTCCGCGAGGATCCGCTCGCCCAGGCCCGCGGGGTCCGCCGCACCCCGTGCGAGGAGACCGGTGACCTCGTCGACCCGGTTGACGAAGGCGAAGACCCGCACCCGGCCGAACTGGTCGTGCAGGGCCTGCACCAGCAACATCGTGAACTGGGCGAAGCCGGCCACCGACCCGGACACGTCGCACAGCAGCACCAGCTCGGGGCGGCCGGGACGACGCCGGCGCAGCACCGGCCGCACCGGCACGCCGCCGGTGGAGAGCGAACCCCGGAGGGTCCGGCGCAGGTCGATCTCGCCGCGCGAGGCCCGGCGCCTGCGGGCCGCGAGCCGGGTGGCCAGCTTCCGCGCCAGCGGCCGGACCGTACGCCGCAGCTCGTCCAGCTGCTCCCGGCCGGCCAGCAGGAAGTCGACCCGGTCCGCCGTCCCGGCCACCGCCCGCCGGGCCACCCGGTCACGGCCCTGCCGGTCGGCGACCCGCCGCCGCGCCTCGGTCCGCACCCGCTCGCGGAACCCCTCGATCGCCCGCCGGATCTCGTCGTCGAGCAGCCGGTCGGAGAACTCCGGCTCCGGGCCGTCGGCCGTGCGCGCGGCACGCACCCGGGCGAGCAGGGTCTCGGGCCGGAGCCGGGAGAGCGTCTGGTACGAGGACCAGCCGTCGGTCCCGGGGCCGGAGCCGTAGCCGCCGAGACCGGCGACCGCCTCGGCCGCGAGCCGGTCCAGGAGGGCCGTGTCGCCGGCGGCCAGGGCCTCGGCGATCCGCTCGCGCAGACCGGCGAGGCCGCCGGCGTCGCTGCCCTCGCCTCCCGGACCGGTGGCGGACCGGTCGCCGGGGCCCGGGTCGGTCGCGGTCACCGTCGCCGGGAAGTACAGGTCGAAGACCCGGTCGAAGACCGGACGCTGCCGTTCCCCGTGCAGCAGGGTCGCGGCGAGCGCCTCCCGCATCCGCTCCCGGTCGGCGAAGCCGACCGCCTCCAGCGCGAGCCCGGCGTCGACGGTCTCCCCGGTGCCGATGCCGCATCCGTGGTCGCGCAGCGCCGCCACGAGCCCGGTCAGCCGGGCCACGGGCCCCTCGGCCGGGGACGGGCCGGCGGGGGCGGGCCCGGGACCGCCGCTCACACCGCGTCCAGGTCGAGCTTGGCCGCCGCCTTCACGATGTCGTCCTGGTGCTTGAGCAGCACGCCCAGGGTCTCCCGGACCACCCGCTCGTCCAGCCGGTCCGCGCCCAGCGCGAGGAGCGTGCGGGCCCAGTCGATCGTCTCCGACACCGAGGGCACCTTCCGCAGGTCCATCGCGCGCAGCGCCCCGGCGACCCGCACGACCGAGGCGGCCAGGGCCGCGTCCAGACCAGGCACCTTCAGCGTGACGATCCGGCGCTCCAGCTCCTCCTCCGGGAAGCCGATGTGCAGGAAGAGACAGCGCCGCCGCAGCGCCTCGGACAGCTCGCGGCTCGCGTTGGAGGTGAGGACCGTGAAGGGGCGGCGGGCGGCGGTGATCGTCCCCAGTTCGGGCACGGTGACCTGGAAGTCGCCGAGGACCTCCAGGAGCAGGCCCTCCACCTCGACGTCGGCCTTGTCGGTCTCGTCCACGAGCAGCACGGTCGGCTCCTCGGAACGGATCGCGGTCAGCAGCGGCCGGGGGAGCAGGAACTCCTCGCTGAAGATGTCGGTGCGGGTCTCGTCCCAGGACTCGTCCCGCCCGGCCGTGATGCGCAGCAGCTGCTTGGCGTGGTTCCACTCGTACAGCGCCCGGGCCTCGTCGACGCCCTCGTAGCACTGGAGCCGGACGAGCCGGGCACCCGTCGCCTCCGTCACGGCCTTGGCCAGCTGTGTCTTTCCGACGCCGGCGGGACCCTCGACGAGCAGCGGCTTGCCCAGCCGGTCGGCGAGGAAGACCGTGGTGGCGACGGCGGGGGAGGCCAGGTATCCGGTCGCCGCGAGCCGTTCGGCGACCTCGTCGACGGAGCCGAAGAACCCGTTCGTCATGGCAGTCCCCCCGGGGAGCGAAGTTTCTTACTGGCCGGTAGCCTCTGGTGGTACTTGATCAGATCCCGCATCGCCGCACAACCGTTCCCGCACCGCCGTGTGCCGCGCGCGGAACGCCGCCCGCTGGTGCAATGGGGGTGAGCGGGCGCCCGCCGCCCGCCCGGTGGCCGCGCGGCGGTGGAGGTGTCGTGGCGGAGAAGAACGAGGCCGAGCGGCGCCTGTCGGCCGCTCTGGAGGTGGCGATCGGCCTGATCGGCACCACGCTCGACGAGGCCGTCACCTGCCGCGAACTCGCCTCCTTCCTCGCCCGTCACCCCGGCGGCACCGCCACCATCGCGCTGACGCCCGGCAAGCGCGAGAGCGCCACCCCCGACACCCTCCCGGCCGGCCCGGCGGTCCCCGCCGCCCCGGAGGCCGTCCACACGCTCACCGCCCCGCTCGCCGTGGACCGCGAGCGCCCCCTGGGCACGGTCACGATCACCCGCGCCGCACCCCCGTACACCGACGGCGACCTCGCCGTGCTGCGGCAGGCGGCGCGTCTCGCCGCCCGCCACATCCGGCACGCCCGCCGGCTCGCCGCCACCGAGGACACCGCCCTCCACCTCCAGCGCGCCCTCGTCGCCGAACCCGGCCGGCCCCACCCCAACCTGGAGATCGCCGGCCGGTATCTGCCGGCCGGGCCGCGCACCCTGGTCGGCGGTGACTGGTTCGAGACGGTGCGGCTCCATTTCGGCCGCAGCCTGCTCGTCGTCGGCGACGTCATGGGGCACGGCCTGGACGCGGCGGTCGACATGAACGCCTACCGGTCCGCGCTCCGGGAGGTCGCCGCCACCGACCTCCCGCCCCACCGGGTGCTGCGACACCTGGACGCGGTCGTCGCGCAGGACGGCGCCCGGCGCCCCGCGACCTGCCTGCTGGTCCGCGTGGACCCGGGGCGCGGCACGGCCACCTTCGCCAGCGCCGGCCACCTCCCGCCCGCGGTCTTCGGCCCGGACGGCTCCGCCGAGCTGGTGGACCTGCCGGTCGGCCCCCCGCTCGGCACCGGCGTCGGCGGCTACGACCCGGCCACCCGCGCGCTCGGGGAGGGCGACACGCTGCTGCTCTTCACGGACGGACTGGTCGAGCGCCGGGGGGAGGACATCGACGTCTCGCTGGCGCGGCTGGCCGGCCTGCGCCTGCCGCCGGAACCCGGACCGGAACAGGTCGTCGACGAGGTCCTCGGGCGGCTCGACGCCCACCACGCCGAGGACGACGTCGCCGTCCTCGCGGCCCGCGTCCGCACCCGCCCGGCGAGCTGACTCCGCGGCCGTGACGCAGCGCTCATCCCACCCCACCGACGGTGGTGACACAGCGTCACCTCGCCCTCCTCGGCCGATGGTTTCCGGCCTCGACGGGATTCTTTCGCCAGGACGCTTGTGCCGCGCCCCGCGGCCCGTCACGCTCCTCGTATGAACACGGCCAGGCATGCCAGTGAACGTCTGATGAGCTGGCCCTCGCTGACCCGTGGCCGTGCGCACTGCGGTGCTGAACTCGGCCTCGGGACGGCGACGGAGGAGATCGTCCACTTCCACGGCGAGCACGAGGCCGACGTCCACCTCACCCGCGCGATGGTCGCCCGGCTGCGGCCCGCCCTCCAGACCTCGACCGCGCTACGGCTGCGGGCCGGCTCCGGCTGGGTGACGGTCCGGCTCGACACCGGTTCCGACATCGACCTGCTGGCCACCCTGGTCAGCGCGGCCCTCCAGGCCGCCGCGGCCCCCGACGCCGCCCCGGACCGCTGTACCCGCGCCCGTCCGGTCCTCGTCCTGCGCTGACCGGACGGGCGCGCGGGCGTCAGGCGCGAGCGCCGTCGCCCGTCTCCCGGCCGGGAACCGGGAAGAGCATGCAGGTGCTGGTCGCGTGCGCGAGGAGGCGGTCCTCGCTGTCGTACAGCCCCGCCTCCGCGAGCGCGGTGCGCCGGCCCCGCGAGATGACCGTGCCGATGGCCCGCACCTTCCCGGTGTCCATCGTGATCGGCCGCAGGAAGCGGGTCTGCAGGTCGAGCGAGGTGTACGCGGTCCCCAGCGGGAGCGTGGTGTGCACCGCGCACCCCGCCGCCGAGTCCAGGAGCGTGGCGTAGACCCCGCCGTGCACGCTCCCGATCGGGTTGTAGTGCTCCTCGCCGGGCTCCAGGACGAAGACCGCCCGCCCCTCCTCGGCCTCCTCCAGCGAGAACCCGAGCAGCGCCGCGATCGGCGGCCCCGGCAGCCGGCCCGCGATCATCTCGCGCAGGAAGTCGAGCCCCGCCATCGACGCCGCCGCCCGTGCCGTGGCCCCGGCGTCCTCCCACTCGACCGTGCGCGACCGCCCCATGACCACTCCACTCCGTCGTTCCCCGTCGGCTGGCTCTGTACAGCGAAGCTAGCCCTCTCCTCATCTGACTGTCAACGACGCAGCCAGGTGGCTAGAGTGTGACGATGAAGTGGCTGGAGACGGACACCGAGAATTGCTCGGTCCGCCGCACCCTGGACCTCGTGGGCGAGAAGTGGAGCCTGCTCATCCTGCGCGACGCCTTCAACGGCGTCCGCCGGTACGACGATTTCCGCCGCCATATCGGACTCTCCGAGGCCGTCCTCGCCGACCGGCTCCGCAAACTCGTCGCCGCCGGAGTGCTCCGCATCGTCCCCTACCAGGAACCCGGCACCCGCACCCGCAACGAGTACCGGCTCACCCCCAAGGGCGTCGACCTCTGGCCCGTCATGCTCGCCCTCAAGCAGTGGGGCGACACCCACACCGGCGACCCCGAGGGCCCCGCCCTGGACATCCACCACACCGGCTGCGGATCCCCCGTCCAGGTCGTCGTCCAGTGCGCCGGCGACGACGCCGAGGTCCTCACCGCCCGCGAGGTCACCGTCGCCCCCGGCCCCGGCGCCCGCCCCCTGCCCTCCCCCTGACCGCTCCACCGCCACCGGCCCCCCGCCATACCCCGCGCGGGCACCCGCACCCCACCCGTTCGGCCGCATCACTGCGGGACCCGGCCCTCCGGCGGGTACCGGACCAGACATGCCCCCCACCCCCGGTACGCCGCGCGACCAGCCGCCGCACGAACACGCTTCCCGGTTCGAGCGGTTGCACGCCCGCCTGCTCGATTCACCCGTGGGGCTCGCCTGGAACCGCGGCCGCGCCATGGAACTCATGCACCGCGCCATGGGGTTCGCCGCCCTCAGCCTCCTCACCCTCGTCCCCCTCCTCATCGTCGTGGCCTCCGCCGACCTCGCCCGCGGCCAGGGCTTCGCCCGCTGGCTCATCCAGGGCCTCGGCGTCACCGAGGTCTCCCAGGAGGAGGTCGAACGGCTCTTCGGCCAGCCCGGCCAGGCCCTCCAGCGCACCACCGCCTTCGGCCTCGGCGCCCTCGCCGCCTTCGGCGTCACCTTCGGCTCCGCCGTCCAGACCGGCTACGAACGCGCCTGGGACCTCCCCACCGCCCGCTGGCACACCATGTGGCGCCACATCGTCTGGCTCGCCGTCCTCGTCGCCGCCCTCCTCCTCTTCGTCGCCTTCCCCGCCCCCGAGAACGCCTCCGCCGGCGTCACCGTCCTCGTCGCCCTCGGCGACCTCATCGGCACCTTCCTCTTCTTCTGGTGGTCCCAGCGCTTCCTCCTCTGCGGCCGCATCCGCTGGGGCGCCCTCCTGCCCGGCGCCGTGCTCACCGCCCTCGGCCTCCTCGGACTGCGGGTCTTCTCCCAGCTCGTCTTCTCCCCCCTGATCGCCTCCAACGCCGTCACCTACGGCCAGTTCGGCACCGTCCTCGTCCTCCAGTCCTGGCTCGTCGGCGTCGGCTTCGTCGTCTACGGCAGCGCCCTCGTCGGCCGCCTCGTCCACGAGACCCGCCTCCGCCGCCGCCTCACCCGCGCGGGCCACCTCTGAACGGCCCCCGCCTCACTGGTCCCGCCGCCGCACCGCCACGACCGTCACCAGCACCGCCACCAGGGCCCAGGCGCCGTACACCAGCCACGCTCCGCCCGTCGTCCACGGGAACGGCGCCATCGCCCCCTCGCCGGCCAGCCGCTGCCATGCCCGCAGCGGCGTCGCGTGCCCCAGCACCGCCGTCAGCCGGCGCTCCTCGCTCAGCACCATCGGCAGCAGCAACAGCATCACCACCGCGCCGACCACCGCCGCCGCCCCCCGCCGCACGAGCGCCCCCAGCGCCATCCCCGCCAGCGCGCACACCGGAGCCAGCAGCGCCGACGCCACCACCAGCCGCACCGCCCCCGGATGGCTCAACGACACCCCGGTGTCCCGCAGCGACAGCACCGCCTGTGTCGCCCAGAACGACCCGCCCGCGACCACCGCGCCGAACCCGGCCTGCACCCCGGCCAGCACCAGCGCCTTCGCCGATATCAACGCCCCCCGCGCCGGCACCGCCGCGAACGTCGTCCGCACCTGACCGCTGCCGTACTCGCCGACCACCGCCACCGCGCCCATCGCCGCCGAGCACAGCACCAGCACCATCGCCGCGTTCGCCGTGAACGCGTCCCCGAGCGCCAGACCGTCCGTCACGAACGCCGCCCGCGCGGCCTCGTCGTACGCGCTCCAGTACCGGTAGTGGTCCCACGCCGTACCCACGTTGAACGCCATCACCGCCAGCACGCCCAGCAGCAGCGACCAGCCCGTCGACCGCAGGGACCACAGCTTCAGCCACTCCGAAGCCACCAGATCGCGGAACCGGTCCCTCGGCTCCGTCACGGGAACGACCAGCGTCGTCATCGGACACCCCCTGCCGTGTAGTCGGCGCTCTCCGCCGTCAGCTCCATGAACGCTTCCTCCAGCGAGGCCCTGCGGGTCGTCAGCTGGTCCAACACCACCCGGTGCTCCACCGCCAGCTCGCCTATCCGTGCCGCGCTCAGCCCCGTCACCGTCAGCCGGCCCTCCTCCGAGACGACCTCCGCGCCCGCCGCCAGCAGCAGCGGTGTGAGCACGCCCGGCACCGGTGTTCCGACCGCCACGCTCGGCCGTGCCCCGCGTGCCGCGAACTCCGCCAGACTCTCCTCGGCTATCAGCCGGCCCTGGCCCACCACCACCAGGTCGTCGGCCGTGTGCTCCATCTCGCTCATCAGATGGCTGGAGACGAAGACCGTCCGCCCCTCCTCGGCGAGCCGCCGGAACAGCCCCCGCACCCAGCGCACCCCCTCCGGATCCAGCCCGTTCAGCGGCTCGTCGAAGAGCAGCACCGGCGGATCGCCCAGCAGCGCGCCGGCTATCCCCAGCCGCTGCCGCATGCCCAGCGAGAAGCCGCCTATCCGCCGCCGCGCCGCGGCGCCGAGACCGACCTCCTCCAGCACCTCGTCGACCCGCGCGAGCGGTATCCGATTGCTCCGCGCGAGCACCGCGAGGTGCGCGCGGGCGGTGCGGCCGCCGTGCACGTCCGCGGCGTCGAGGAGCGCGCCCACGTGCCGCAGCCCGCGCGGCCGGTCCGCGAACCGGCGGCCCCCGACCGTCACCGCGCCGCTGGTCGGCGCGTGCAGTCCGAGGACCATCCGCAACGTCGTGCTCTTCCCCGCTCCGTTGGGCCCGAGGAAGCCGGTGACCCGGCCCGGCCGCACGGTGAACGTCAGCCCGTCGACCGCGGTGGTGGCGCCGTAGCGCTTCGTGATGTCCCTGACTTCGATCATGTCCACCACGGTGCCGTCCGGGCCCCGCCCCGGACATCCGACCAGGACGGACAATCGTGCCGCCGGCAGTCATCCCCGGTCGTACAACCAGGGGTTGATGACCCGACACGGCTCCGCGATCTACGATCACGTCATGTCAGCGACCTCGGCAGCGCCGCTCCGCAAACGGGTCACGCCCGGATGGTGGGCGGCGCTCGCCTGGCTCGCCGGACTGCTCTTCACCGTGCTCCTGCGCCTGCGTCTGCCCGGTCAGGAAGAGGCCGACGTCCTCGTGGGCGTCGTCTTCCTCCGCTGGGACGGGCTGACCATGCTCGCCCTCGCCACCGCCCTCGCCCTCCGCGGCAGCGCGCTCCTCGACCGCCGGCCCCTCGCCGGGCTCGGCCACCTCCTCGCGGCGGCCGTCCTCTGCTCCTTCCCGCTGGGCGTCACCGCCATACCGCTCGCCCAGTACCTCGCCGTCGACGTCGCCCTCTACACCATCGCGGCGCGCCGCCCGCCGAAGGAGTCCGACCGCGCCGCCTTCCTCGCGGTCGGGGTCGTCCTCGGCCACCTCGCCGTCCGGTTCCTCGCCGGCTGGACCGCCGGCACCACCACCGCCCTCGCCGTCCTCTCCACCGCGGGCGCCGTGTGGCTCCTCGGCCGGTCCGCACGCCAGAACCGCCTCCACGCCGAGGAGACCCGCGCCCGCGTCGCCGAACAGGCCGTCATCGCCGAAAGGCTGCGGATCGCCCGCGAGATGCACGACACCGTCGCCCACAGCATCGGCATCGTCGCCCTCCAGGCCGGCGCCGCCCGCCTCGTCATCGACAAACGACCCGAACTGGCCCGCGAGGCCCTCGGCGAGATCGAGACCGCGAGCCGGGAGACCCTCGCCGGACTCCGCCGCATGCTCGGCGCCCTCCGCACCGCCGACACCCCGCCCGACCCGTCCGACCCGACCGGCGGCACCTCTGCCGAGCCCGCCCTCGCCGGTATGCCCGGGCTCGCCTCGCTCGACCGGCTCGCCGAGACGACCGGAGCCGCGGGCGTGCGCGTCACCGTCCGCCGCGTCGGCGCCCCGCGCCCCCTGCCGCCCGACATCGACCTCTCGGCCTTCCGTGTCCTCCAGGAGTCCGTCACCAACGTCGTCCGGCACTCCGGGGCCGACACCTGCACCGTCACCGTCGACCAGCGCGACCCCGAGACCCTCGCCCTCACCGTCGAGGACCCCGGGCCCGTCCCGGGCCGCGGACGCGACCGGACCGGCGAAGGATCCGGCTACGGCCTCCTCGGCATGCGCGAGCGCGTCGGACTGCTGCACGGGGAGTTCACCGCCGGACCCCGCCCCGGCGGCGGCTTCCGCGTCACCGCCCACCTGCCCGTCCCACCAGGAGCCGCCCCCGCATGAGCGACACCACCACCGCTCCCGCCACCACCCCGCGTCAGGTCCGGGTCGTCCTCGCCGACGACCAGCCCCTCGTGCGCACCGCCCTGCGCATGGTCATCGCCGAGACCGACGACCTCCTCGTCGCCGGCGAGGCGTCCGACGGCGCGGAAGCCGTCCGGCTCGTCGAGGAGACCGGCGCCGACGTCGTCGTCATGGACCTGCGGATGCCCGGCACCGACGGCATCGAGGCCACCCGGCGGATCACCGAGGGCCGCACCGGCGCCCGCGTCGTCGTCCTCACCACCTTCGACGACGACGACCACGTCTACGGCGCCCTCCACGCCGGCGCCTCCGGCTTCCTGGTGAAGGACATGGCCATGGACGACATCCTGGCCGCCGTCCGGATCGTCGCCTCAGGCGACGCCCTCATCGCCCCCGGCGTCACCGGACGCCTCATCAAGGAGTTCGCCCGCCGCCCCCGCGACGGCCGGGACACGGCCGCATCCGGCCCGACCCCCGCCGCGCTCCGGCTCGCCGAGCGCACCACCGAACGCGAACAGGAGGTGCTCACCCTCGTCGGCCGCGGCCTGTCCAACCACGAGATCGCCGACGAACTCCACATCACCCTCGGCACCGTGAAGACCTATGTCACGCGACTCCTCGCCAAACTCGAAGCCCGCGACCGGGTCCAGCTCGTGATCCTCGCCTATGAGGCCGGCCTCGTCTCCACCGGCTGACGTCGCCCCGTGCCGCACCCCACCGGCCGCACTCGATCGGCCGGTCTCCGCCCGTGCCGGTCTCCGCCCGTGCCGGCTGGGCCTCCCGCCGCACTGCCGTCGGCCGGCGGGGCACGGACCCGTAACCCTTTGCCGTCCCAGTAGTTGACCAGGGCATGAAGAAGCGCAGCATGCTCGCCATCGCCTCCCTCGCCGCAGGCGTCGTCACCGCCCTCGTCACGCCGCCGCCGCAGGCCAGCGCCGCGGAGACCCCCCTCGGCCTCGGCAGCGCCACCGGGCTCCTCCAGGAGGAGGGCGCCGCGACCGTCCTCCACGAGACCGTCACGAACGTGGAGGGCACCGTCGCCGACGGCTCCGGCCAGGGACTCCGCTGAACCAGTCCCCACCGCCTCCGGTGCCCCGCGCCCCTGCCGGTGCGGGGCACCGGCGCGCCGTGACCCGCCGGGAGGCGGCCCGTGCGCGCGCGGTGTGCGGGTAATGACAGGATGTCCTCATGAGCGACAACAAGAACAACGTTTTCTTCGACATCACCATCAACGACGAGCCGGCCGGCCGGATCGTCTTCAAGCTGTTCGACGAGGTCGTCCCGAAGACGGCGCAGAACTTCCGCGAGCTCGCCACCGGCCAGCACGGCTTCGGCTACGAGGGTTCGCCGTTCCACCGCGTCATCCCCGCCTTCATGCTCCAGGGCGGTGACTTCACCCGCGGCAACGGCACCGGCGGCAAGAGCATCTACGGCGAGAAGTTCGCGGACGAGAACTTCACCCTCAAGCACGACCGCCCGTACCTGCTCTCGATGGCGAACGCGGGCAAGAACACCAACGGTTCGCAGTTCTTCATCACCACCATCGTCACCGACTGGCTCGACGGCAAGCACGTCGTCTTCGGCGAGGTCGTCGAGGGCCAGGACGTCGTCAAGAAGGTCGAGGCCCTGGGCTCCCGCTCCGGCTCCACCAGCGCCGTCATCAAGATCGGCAAGTCCGGCGTCGTCGAGGGCTGACCCGCCCCCTCGTGTCACCTCACGGCACGGGGCGGCCGGAGCGAAGTCCACCGACTCCCCTCCGCCGCCCCGGCCCGCGGGGGCCTCAGCCGCCCTCGCCGTACCGCCGCTCGAACTTGGCGATCCGGCCCTCCGTGTCCACGGTCCGCGCCTTGCCCGTGAAGAACGGGTGGCTCTCCGACGAGATCTCGACGTCGATCACCGGATACGTGTTGCCGTCGTCCCACTCGATGGTCCGCTCGCTCGTCGCCGTCGACCGGGTCAGGAACGCGTACCCCGCCGAGCGGTCACGGAAGACCACGGGCCGGTAGTCGGGCTGCTTGTCCTGCTGCACGGGACCTCCTCGCCTCGGGCGGCCGCCGCGCGGCCACCCCGTCACATCCGGGCCCGAACGGCACGGACTTCCCCAGCCTCGCCGCGTCCGGCACCGCCGACCAGCGCCGCTGACCCGACCGGGTGAGGGCTACCCGTGCTCCCTCGGCCAGCGGGCCGCCAGCAGCAGGGCGATGTCGTCGGGTCGGTCCGACGCCCGTACCGCCTCGTGCATCAGCCGGTCCGCGGCCTCCGCCAGCGGCAGCGAGCCCGTCGACGCCAGGGTCCGCCGCAGCCGCTCCACCCCCTCGTCGATGTCGGCGCCCGGCCGCTCCACCAGCCCGTCCGTGAACAGGGCGAGGACCGCGCCCTCGGCCAGCCGCAGCCGCGTCACCGGATACGCGGCACGCCCGTCCACCCCGAGCACCACACCGCCCGCGATGTCCAGCAGCTCCGCCGTCCCGTCCGGATGCCGCAGCAACGGCTGCGGATGTCCGGCCCGCACCGCCCGCACGTCCCCCGTCCGCGCGTCCAGGACCATGTAGCAGCAGCTCGCGAACTGTCCCGGGTCCAGGTCGATGAGGAGCCGGTTGGTGCCGCGCACCACCTCCTGCGGAGGCAGGCCGCTCAGCGCGAACGCCCGCACCGCGCTCCGCAGCTGGCCCATCGTCGCCGCCGCCGCGACCCCGTGCCCCTGCACGTCCCCGATGACCAGCGCCAGCTCGCCCGCCGCCGTCTCCACCACGTCGTACCAGTCGCCGCCCACGTCCATGCCCTGCGTGCCGGGCAGATAGCGGCCCACCGTCTCCACGCCCTCCTCCGCCGGCAGCAGGTGCGGCAGCAGCGCGTCCTGGAGGCCCCGCGCGACCGCGGCCTCGGAGTCGTACCGCTGCGCCCGCTCCAGCGCCTGCGCGATCAGCCCGGCCAGCGCCGTGAGCACCGCCCGCTCCTCCGGACCGAAGTCGCGCGGCCGGTCGAAGCCGAGGATGCACGACCCCACCGGGCGGCCCGAGGCGATCAGCGGCAGGAACGCCCGCGCGCCCGTCTCCGCGTCCAGCGGAAGCTCCGGATAGGTCCGGCGCAGGATCTCCATCGACTCGAAGAACAGCGCCCGGCCACTCGTCAGCGCGTCCACCCCCGGGACCCGGGCGTCGAGTGGCGCCCCGTCGAACTGGTCCAGGAAGCCGGGCGGGAAACCCGTCTCCCAGGCCAGGTAGAGACGCCGGTCGCTCAACAGGTAGATCGCCAGCTGGCGGCCCCCGAAGGCCGGCAGCAGCTCCTCGGTGACCACCGCCGACACCTGCCGCGCCGTCACGGCCTCCGTCAGCGCGATCGCCAGCGCCACCGGCCGGTAGAGCGACGCCGCCCGGGTGCTCTCCGGCCCGAGTCCGTCCTCGGCGGCCGGAGCCGGCGCGGGGGCCGGCTCCGGGTGCAGGGGCGGCACGGACGCGGGGACGGCCAGATGCGGGGGAACCGTCTCCGCCGGGACCGGGTCCTCCTGCGGGACGAGCACCATGGTCACGCCGTCCCGGCCCGGGTACAGCGACACCGACAGCCACCGGCCGTCGTCCGGGCGGGCCAGGAACCGCACCGGCTCGCTCGACAGCAGCGCCGCCCGCAGCTGCTCCTCGTGGAACGGATGGCCGAACCACGGAAGCGCCTCCCACAGCGGCCGCCCGGCCAGCGCCCCGCGGGGGCGCCCCAGCAGCCGCTCGGTGAGCTCGTTCACGTAGGTGATCCGGGCGAGCCGGTCGATGGCCAGGATGGCCCGCGGCAGCCGGTCGGTGGCGTCCGAGCCGATCAGCCCGGTGCCCAGGTCCACCAGGGCGCCCGCCAGGTGCCCGTGCCCGTCCTTGCCGACGAACCGCGAGCGCGCCGACACCTCCAGAAGGTGCAGCCCGCCGTCGGGCCCCTTCAGCCGAAGCCGGCGCACCGAGCCCCCGCCGTCCGCCGCGCCCGTCCGGCGGGCCGCCGCCCACAGCGCGTAGCCGTCCTCCGGCTCCAGCCGCGAGGTCAGCGCCTCGATCGGCAGCGGGGAGGCGTCCGGCACGCCGAGGATCGCCCGCAGCCCGTCGTCCATGGTCACGGTCCCCGACGCCAGGTCCCAGTCGAAGGAGCCGAACCGCACCGGCGGCACCGACCCCGAGGGCAGCTGGACGCAGATCGGGTCGCCGGGCCACCACACCCCGGTGCCGCCGGCTGAGAGTTCCGTGAGCACCTCGCCCAGCCGCAGCCCGCACCGGGTCATCCGCTCCCGGTCCCGGGCGCCGACCGGCAGGCCCGGGGTCGGCGGCCGCAGCACCACGAGGACCCCGAACCGCTCCCTGCCCGCGACGACGGGGACGTACAGCGAGGAGAACGGGAAGGGCAGGCTCGCCACCAGCTGCGGGAACCGGCGCATCGACTCCTCGACGTCCGCCAGGTGCACGGCCTGCCCGGAGCGGTGCACCTCTGCGACCGGGAAGGGCCGGTTGGTGTGCATCCGGGACCAGGGCCGGAACAGCTCGCCGGGCAGCCCGGCCAGCACCGAGAGCCGCAGCAGCCCCTCCGTGCCGGAGCGCAGGTAGACCCCGCCGGCGTACCCCCCGACCGCCTCGACGGCGTCCGTCGCCGCCTCCGCCAGAGCCTGCGTCAGGGCGGGCGGCGGCGGACCGGGCGGCGGGGCGTGCGGGCTCACACAGTCAGGATGCGCCCGGCGTGAAACCTGCCGCATCCCGGCGCCCGGCCCGCGGCCGCCCTCCACGGCCCGACGCCACGCGCGCGTGGCGGACGATGTCGGGGCCGGAACGACCCCCTCGCGCGTGCCGGAGTCGTTCCCCTGGCCCACCACCCTGTTGACCCGGCGCGTCCGGGCCGTCACACTCGGTCGTCGTCCGCCGCCGTCACGAGCGCGCGGAGGACACCACCACACACGCAGCACCACCTCGCGCACAGGGGGCACCATGACCGGCCGGGTCCTTCCGTACGACGTCCACGGCGACGGCCCGGGGAGGGCCCTCGTCCTCCACAACTGGTTCGGCGACCGCAGCAGCTTCGACGAGCTCCGCGCCCACCTCGACGAGTCGGCGGGCAGCTACGCCTTCCTCGACTGCCGCGGCTACGGCGAGGCCCGTGACGCCGACGGCGCCTTCACCATGGAGGAGGTCGCCGCGGACGCCCTGGCCGTCGCCGACGACCTGGGCTGGGACTCCTTCTCCGTCGTCGGCCACTCCATGGGCGGCAAGGCCGCGCAGCTGATGCTGCTCGACGCGCCCGAGCGGGTGCGCTCGATCGTCGGGATCTCGCCCGTCTCGGCAGCGGGCTTCCCCCTCGACGAGGAGAGCCGGCAGCTGTTCGCCGGGGCCGCCGACGACCCGGCGCTGCGCCGGGTGATCATCGACCACACCACCGGCGGCCGGCATGCCGCCCCCTGGCTGGACGCCGTCGTCGACCGCTCGGTGAGCCGCTCCTCGGCCGCCGCCTTCCGTGCCTACCTGGACTCCTGGTCCGGCCCCGACTTCCACAAGCGGATCCGTGACAACCCGACCCCGGTGCTGCTGGTCGTCGGCGCGCACGATCCGGCGCTGGGCGCGGAGGCCATGGAGGCGACCTGGCTGCGCTGGTATCCCAACGCCCGCCTCGAAGTCCTGGCGGACGCCGGCCACTACCCGCCGGAGGAGACGCCGAAGGACCTCGCCCGCGCCATCGAGGCATTCCTCGCGGCCTGAACTCCGGGGGTGGGGCCCGACCGCGGCGCGTCGCCGGGCCAGCTGGTGTCGCCGTCGGCCCGACTCCGGGCGTCGCCCCGCCCCAGGGTGCCGTCCGGGTCCCGCAGTCCCTCGCCCCGAACGCCCTCGCCCCGCACCCCTCGCCGTACAGGGTCCCGGGGCCCTCGCTTCCGGGACCTTTCGCGGGGCCGCGCGGGACTTCCGGCCCGCGTGGCGTCCGGTCCGGCGGGCAGTCCACGGGTGTACTCGATCACGAGGGCACCCGCGATCGGCGGAGCACCACCGGAAGGACGGAAGAGCGATGGGGCGCAGCGAGGAACCGGCCGCGGCGGCGGAGACCACGACCGGAGGGGCGGGCGGCGGTCCGTTCGTCCTCGTCGGGACGGACGGCTCGCCGTCGGCGCTGCGGGTGGTGGAGGTGGCGGCGCGGGAGGCCGGGCAGCGCGGCGTGCGGCTGGTCGTCGCGCACGCGTTCATCTGGCCGCTCTTCCGCGTGAGCCTGGAACCGTCCCTGTACGGGCCCACCGAGGGCGGGCTGCGGCGGCAGGCGCAGATCGTCCTCGACACGGCGGTGGCCCGGGCCAGGGCGGTGGCCCCGGACACGGAGGTCTCCGGCGAACTGATCTCGGGCGAGCCGCTGGTGGTCCTCGCCACCCGCTCCCGGGGCGCGGAGCTGGTGGTCGTCGCCAGCCGGGGCACCGGCGCCTTCGGCGGGCTGGTGCTCGGTTCGGTCGCCGTCCACCTCGCCGCCCACGCCGAGTGTCCGGTCCTGGTGGTGCGCGGCCGGGACGAGCCGGAGGGGCCGGTGCTGCTGGCGGTCGACGGCTCGCCGGACTCCGACGCGGCCGTCGACTTCGCGTTCGCGGAGGCGCGGGCGCGCGGGGCGGAGCTCGTCGCCGTCCACGCGTGGGCACCGCGTTCCGGGCCGGGGGACCTCACGCCGCTCTTCCACGGGGCCGAGGAGGTGCACGCGGAGGCGGGCCGCGTCCTGGACGCGGCGCTGGCCCGGGCCGCCGAGCGGCACCCCGGGACGAAGGCGGAGCCCCGGCTGCTGCGCGGCAAGCCCCGTGAGGTGCTGCTGGAGGAGAGCGGGAGCGCCCAGCTCGTCGTCATGGGCGCCCGGGGCCGCGGCGGCTTCGCCGGACTGCTGCTGGGCTCCGTGAGCCAGGCCCTGCTGCACCACGCCCACTGCCCCGTCGCCGTCGTCCGGAACAGCGCGGGCTGAGGCGGACGGCGGACCCACCTGCCGGGCCCCGGGCCGAGGCGGCGGTCCGCGGGCGGGTGGGACCCTGGAGGTACGGGCCGGGCCGGACGGCCCTCCGGCGGGGGGAAGCGCCCACCGGGAAGGCGGCACGTCATGTACTTCGCCGACCGCGTCGACGCGGGGCGGCAGCTCGCCGCCCGCCTCGGCCACCTCAAGGGCCGCGACGTCGTCGTCCTCGGCCTGCCGCGCGGCGGGGTCCCGGTGGCGGCCGAGGTCGCGGACGCCCTCGACGCGCCCCTGGACATCTGTCTCGTCCGGAAGCTGGGCGTGCCGAGCCGGCCCGAGCTGGCCATGGGGGCGATCGGGGAGGGCGGGGTGCGGGTGGTCAACGAGCAGATCGTGCGGGACGCGGGCGTGACCGCGCGGGACCTGGAGGCGGTCGAGGAGCGGGAGCGGGCGGTCCTGTCCGACCGGGCGCGGACGTACCGGGGCAGCCGCCGGCCGGTGCCCCTGGAGGGGCGGACGGTGGTGGTCGTCGACGACGGGCTGGCGACCGGGGCGACCGCGCTCGCCGCCTGCCGGGCGGTACGGGCCGGGGGCGCCGCCCGGATCGTGCTGGCCGTGCCGGTGGCGCCGTACGGCTGGACGGCCCGGCTCGGGGGCGAGGCGGACGAGACGGTGGCCGTGCACGCGCCGCAGGGGTTCGCCGCCGTCGGGCAGTTCTACCGGGAGTTCGACCAGACGCCGGACGCCGAGGTGGTGGCCCGGCTCGACCGGAGCAGGGCGGCGCGCGGCCCGGTGGTCCGGCACACCGCCGTACGGATTCCGGGCGGGGGACCGGAGCTGCCGGGAGATCTCGCGGTGCCCGACGGGGCCGCGGGGCTCGTCCTCTTCGCGCACGGCAGCGGGAGCGGGCGGCACAGTCCCCGGAACCGGGCGGTGGCCGCCGCCCTGAACCGCGCGGGGCTCGGGACGCTCCTCTTCGACCTGCTGACGGAGGCCGAGGCGACCGACCGGTCGCGGGTCTTCGACACTCCGCTCCTCGCCGAGCGGCTGGCCCGGGCCTCCGCCTGGACGGCCGCGTGGCCCGGGACGGAGGCCCTGCCCCGCGGCTACTTCGGCGCGAGCACGGGCGCGGCGGCCGCGCTGTGGGCGGCGGCCGCGCCGGGGGACGACGTGGCCGCGGTGGTGTCGCGGGGCGGCCGGCCCGACCTTGCGGGGGAGCGGCTCGCCGGGGTCCGGGCCCCGACCCTGCTGATCGTCGGAGGGAGCGACGAGCTCGTCCTGGACCTCAACCGGCGGGCCGAGGCGCTGCTGCGGTGCGAGAGCCGGCTGGAGGTCGTGCCCGGCGCCGGCCACCTCTTCGAGGAGCCGGGGGCCCTGGAGGAGGTGGCGGCGCTGGCGACCGCCTGGTTCACCGGCCGCTTCGGGACGGTGACCGGCGGGGAGGATCAGTAGGCGCCGTTGACGTTGTCGATGGAGCCGTACCGGTCGGCCGCGTAGTTGCAGGCGGCGGTGATGTTGGCGACGGGGTCGTACGGGTCGAGCGAGGTGCCCGGCACGTGGTACGCCGCGAAGGTCGGGTCGATGACCTGGAGCAGGCCCTTGGAGGGCGTGCCCTTGACGGCGTTGGAGTCCCAGAGGTTGATGGCGCGGGGGTTGCCGGAGGACTCGCGCAGGATGTTGCGGTGGATGCCGTCGTACGAGCCGGGGATGCCGTAGCGCGCCATGACGTCCAGCGATTCGCGGATCCAGCCGTCGAGGTTGTCGGCGTACCGGGTGGCGGCGGCGGGCGCGGCCTGGGCTGCGGTCCGGGCCTGGGGCTGGGCGGCGAGGGTCTGCACGGCGGGGGCCGCGGTGCGCCGCGCGGAGCGGCTCGCCCGTTCGGCGGAACCACCGGAGGCGGGCTTCGCCGCCGTCTTGCGGGCCGTCTTCGCCGGCGCGGGAGCGGCCTTCGCGGAATCCCGACGAATCGTCAGTTCGAGACCCGGGTGAATGAGTGACGGATTGTCACCGACAGTCGTGCGGTTTGCCTGGTAAAGCGACTTCCAGCCGCCCTGAATTCCCTTTCGGTGAGCGATCAGGGAAAGCGAGTCGCCCTTCACCACGGTGTACGCGCGGGCGGCGGCCGGAGCGGCGGGCGCGGCCTCGACGGCCTTCGTCACGGCGGCGGTCCGCGCGGTGGGCGCCGCGACGGCGGCGGCCGGTGCGGCGGAAGAGGTCGGCGCGGCGCCGGCGGTCGCGGGGACGACCAGGGGCAGGGCCAGGGCGACTCCGCCGGTGCCCGCGAAGGCGAGACCTCGGGAGACGGGGCGGCGTCGGGGGCGGCGGTGCTTGCCGTGAGCGGGCATGACGGTTTCCTCTCCGGCGCCTGCGAGGTGAGCTGTCGGGTTCGGACGGGAGGTGTCCGGCCGCGCGCACGCGGCTTCACCCCGAGCCGTTCCGGATGGCCGGACCGGCGGTGTGGTGGGTCCCCCGCTCCTGCCGTCGGGTGAAATGGGAGGTCTTTCGGGCGGTGGCAGGATTCGGCGATCCGCCCGAATGGAGGTGACCGTAGGCGAGAAATGCGGCGCGGAACAAGGCGCGAATACGAGGGAAAAGGAGAGGCAAAGATCCATATGCGGGAATTCAAGATCGGTGGCGCCGGGGTACCGTCCGGAATCCCTTGCCCCGCACGGCCCCCGAGGGGAGTGGCCGTGCCGGCGGCGGGCGGAGAGTGAGTCGCGTCACGGAGTGCGCAATGTCCGAATAGGGCGTCTCATTCCATTCATGGAATAGTGCGCCGTAATGCCCTTGGTCGGGAGGGTGAAGGTGAGGCGGAGGCGGCGAGCGACACGCGAGGCGCATAAGTCGCAAAGCGGACATTCATCCTTAATGATGTGGGAATGTCGCTTCCTGCTCCGCCGGCCGGCGTCCTCCCGCTCTCCGCCGCGCTTCTCGATCCCGACGCCCTCGACCACGAGGCGGCCCGGCTCTATGAGAGCGCCGTCCGGGAGCGCCTGCTCGCGGACGCCCCGGTCCGTTTTGAGCCGGGCCCCGACGGGCCGGGGCCGGCCCCCGAGGCTCCGGAGTCCGCCGCCGAGGCGTGGCGGGGTCTCCTCTCGGTCCCCGTCGACCGGCTCGTCGCCGACGCGCTGGGAGCCCTGCCGCCGGCCCCGCCCGCCGAGCGCCCGCTGCCCGGCCGGATGGGGGCGGCGCTGCCGGACCGGCTGCACGCCTGGCGGCGGATCGGCCGCTCCGACGTGCGCCCCTCCGTCCACCTGGCGTACGCGCGGCGGGTCCTGACCGAATGGGGCTGGCAGAACACCCCGTACCGGCTGCGTGACGCGCGCGGCGCCCGGTGCGTCTGCGGCGCGCTGCTCGCCGCCCACCGGCTCGGCCACGGCAGCGCCTCGACGATGAACGAGGCCGGTGCCTGGATCATGGCCGAACTGCGGTCCCGGGGCTGGCACGGGCTCATCGGCCCGTGGAACCGCGCGCCGGGCCGAACCGCCGAGGACGCCCTCGCGCTCGTCGACGCCACGATCCGGCGCGCGGCCCTGGCCGGCCGCTGACCTCCGGGCCCGCCGCGCGCGGGCCCGGAGGGGCGGTCAGCCGGTGACGCTGGGCGCGCCGGTCTCGATGTGGCCGGTGTACCGGCGCGACCAGGTGCCGTCGATGTCGGCCAGGATCGTGAAGTCGTACCAGCCGTCCGTGTAGGCCACCGCGTTGAAGAAGTCCTCCCGGGACGAGCCGGCGGCGACGGTGTACGTCCACGGGCCGTCCGTACGGTAGGCGTTGGAGCGGACGGTGAACGTGACCGGGCCGCCGGAGGAGTTGGTCAGCCGGAACCAGATCGCGGTCTTCCCGGTGCCCGGCTCGACGGCGAAGCGGGACGCCACCTCGATGTTCTTGCCGGCCTTGGAGGCGTCGCCGATGAAGCGGCGCAGGAAGCGGTTCGGGCCCATCATCGAGAGGTCGTACTTGCCCGAGCCGTGGCCGAGTCCGACGTTGAAGTAGTCGGTCGCGGTGGCGCCCGGGTCCACCGTGTACTGCCACGCGGCGGTGTCCCGGTGCTGGTGCGGGTGGATCGAGAAATGGGCCGCGCGGCGTGCCTGCGGGCCCGCGTTGGTCATGGAGAACCAGGCGAGGATCTTGCCGGCGGCGCCGAACTCGAAGCGGTCCAGGTTGCCGTCGGGCTGGTAGGGGAGCGCCCGCGCGGGGCGGGTGCCGGTCTCCTGGGCGGGCAGCGCGTTGTTCTGCGGCGCGGGGTTCGGCAGCGGGCCGCAGGTGGCCATGCCGATGACCTTCGCCGTCGACGGCAGGCCGGCCGGGACCCCGTACACCGGGCGGGCGAAGTCGAAGACGCCGGTCAGGTCGCCGGTCACCTTCCGCCGCCAGGCGCTGATGTTCGGGCAGGCCGCGGGGGTGCCGAGGGCGGTGGTCCAGCTCTCCAGGAAGCGCAGCACCGAGGTGTGGTCGAAGACCTCCGAGCTGACCCAGCCACCGCGCGTCCACGGCGACATCACCAGCATCGGGACCCGGAAGCCGAGGCCGATCGGCACGCCGTCCAGGTACTCGCCGGGCGTCCCGGGCGGGGCGACCGGAGGCGGCACGTGGTCGAAGAAGCCGTCGTTCTCGTCATAGTTGAGGAACAGCACGGTGGAGTCGAAGACCTCGGGGTTCGCCGCCAGGGCGCGGTAGACCAGGTCGACGAAGTGGGCGCCGTCGCCGGGAGGCGCGTACGGGTGCTCGGAGAACGCCTCGTTCGCCACCACCCAGGAGACCTGCGGCAGCGTGCCGGCCACGACGTCGGCACGGATCGCCGCGGCGATGTCGTCCGGGGTCGAGCCGGTGACTTTCGGGACCGACGCCATGCCCCGGTCGTGCAGCGGGTCGCCGGGGCGGGCGTCGGTGAACTTCTTGAAGTACGCGAGGCCGTTGTCGCCGTAGTTGTCCTGGGCGTTCTGGTAGACCCGCCAGCTCACGCCGGCCCGCTGGAGGGCCTCCGCGTACGTCTCCCAGGTCAGCCCCGACTCGTCCCCGCCGTCCTTGCTGGAGGCGTCGATCCGGCCGCTCCACAGGAAGGTGCGGTTGGGGCCGGTGGCGCTCAGCGCGGAGCAGAAGTAGGCGTCGCAGATCGTGTAGTGGTCGGCGAGCGCGTGGTGGAACGGGATGTCCTCGCGGTCGAGGTGGCCGAGCGTCCGGGTGTTGCCCACCCCGGTCACCCAGTTGTCGAGCCTGCCCTTGTTCCAGGCGGCGTGCTGCGAGGTCCAGCTGTGCGGCAGGTCGCCGTTGCACTGGGCGAGGGTCTCGCCGTCGACCCCGCCGGCCGGAGGGGTGTCGCTCAGCTTCCACGGGAACTGCCGGCCGCCCCAGTTGGGCTGCTGGAAGGTGCCCCAGCCGCCGGGGATGTTCCCCGCCGCCCGGTCGCCGAAGCCGCGCACGCCCCGCAGTGTCCCGAAGTAGTGGTCGAAACTTCGGTTCTCCTGCATGAGGATCACGACGTGCCGGACGTCGGTCAGCGTGCCGGTCGCGGCCCGCGCGGCGGCCGAGGCCGTCGCCGGAGGCAGCGCGGCCCCCGTGACGAGTCCGGCCCCGAGCCCCGCGCCGATGCCGACGAACCCCCTGCGGCTGATGGGAAGCATGCCCCGCCCCTCCTGTCACGGTGTGCCCCTGCGGCACGTCGGCAGTCATCATGGGGGAGCGGCGTCCAAAGGTATACGCCCGTGCGGTAAGGGGTTGGTGAACAGCCGGGTCGTGGACGTCCTTCCCTGTTCCGACCTATATGGGGTTTGGTATCCGGTGCGACCAATAAGGGGATCGACGTTCGGTCGAGGGGTGCCCGGCCCCGGGTGCCCCGCCCCGGCCTCGGCGCCCCCGGCTCCGGCGCGTCGGCTGAGAGATGTCGGCCGAGAGATGTCGGCCGTGACGTGTCGGCCGTGACGCCTGGTCGCGACGCGTCGGTCGCCGGCGCGAGGAGGCTCGCGCGCCTCGTGGCGAGTCGACCGCTGCCCGCCGCCCCGCTGGGTCTCCGCCCGCCCGGTCCCGGCTCGCTCCTCCCCGCCCGGTGCGCCATCGCCCCGACGGGGTAGTGACCCGTTCCTGCCGTCATCTGCCTCGGGTGCCCCCTCTGCGCTCTGGCCGATACGTGTGTGCATCTGCTTGAATGCTGCTCGTTCCGAGCAGCTTCACGCATCGTCGCTGTCCTTTCGTGCAAGGAGTGCGCATGGCCCCCTCACGTACCACCGTCGAGATCTCCACCCAGCCCGCCGTCTGGCGCGAAGCGCTCCGCACCCTGCCCGACCACGCACCCGCGCTGCCCCGGCGCGGCGAGCGCGTCGCCGTGATCGGCTGCGGCACCTCCTGGTTCATCGCGCAGGCGTACGCGGACCTGCGCGAGGCCGGCGGGCACGGCGAGACCGACGCGTTCGCCGCTTCCCGCTTCCCCTTCTCCCGCCGCTACGACCGGGTCGTCGCCCTGACCCGCTCCGGCACCACCAGCGAGGTCCTCGCGGTCCTCGACCGGCTGAACGGCACGGTCGCCACCAGCGCGATCACCGCCGACCCGGCCACCCCCGTCATGCGGCTCGCCGACGCCGTCGCCGTCCTCGACTTCGCCGACGAGGAGTCGGTCGTCCAGACGCGTTTCGCCACCACCGCCCTCGCCCTGCTCCGCGCCCACCTGGAGTCCGAGGGCGCCCTCCCCGAGGGCGTCGGCACCGTCGCCCGGGCCGCGGACGACGCCGAACTCGCCCTCGCCCGCCCGCTGGAGGCCGCCGTCCGCGAGGCCGAGCAGTTCACCTTCCTCGGCAGCGGCTGGACCTACGGGCTCGCCCAGGAGGCCGGGCTCAAGATGCGCGAGGCGGCCGGCGCGTGGACGGAGGCGTACCCGTCGATGGAGTACCGCCACGGGCCCATCAGCATCACCGGCCCCGGCCGGGTGGCGTGGAGCTTCGGGCCCCTGCCCGACGGCCTCGCCGGGGAGATCCACGCGGTCGGCGGCACCCTCGTCGCCGAGGGCCTCGACCCGCTCGCCGAACTCGTCCTGGCCCAGCGGCTCGCCGTCGCGGTCGCCGAGGCCCGCGGCCTCGACCCCGACCGGCCCCGCAACCTCACCCGCTCGGTCGTCCTCGCGGACGCCGGCGCCTGAGACCGGCCGCCCGGACGCCGGATCCCGAGCCCGGACGCCGGCGCCTGAGCCCGGCCGCCCCGCAGCGCATCCGTCGCGGGCGGAACCCGCCCCCGCCTGCCCGGCGGATCGGCCTCCCGGCGGGCCCGCCCGGCGGGTCGGCCCCCGGCGGGTCGGCCCGCCCGCCCGTACCCTCCCCTTCGCACCCGGAGCAGGACCATGCCACTGACCCAGACGCACGAGATCGTCCGGCGGGCCCGCGCCGCCGGTGCCGGTGTGGGCGCCTTCAACGTCCTCCAGTTGGAGCACGCCCAGGCCATCGTGGCCGGAGCCGAGCGGGCCGACCGGCCCGTCATCCTCCAGATCAGCGAGAACACCGTCCGCTACCACGGCGCCCTCGCCCCCGTCGCGCTCGCCTCGCTGGCCCTCGCCCGCGCCTCCAAGACGCAGGTCGCCGTCCACCTCGACCACGCCGAGAACCCGGAGCTCGTCCACGAGGCCGTGGAGCTCGGCCTCGGCTCCGTGATGTTCGACGCCGCGAAGCTCCCGTACGAGGAGAACGTGGCCGCGACCCGCGAGGTCGTCGAGCACTGCCACCGGCACGGCGTGCGGGTCGAGGCGGAACTCGGAGAGATCGGCGGCAAGGGCGGCGCCCACGACCCCGGCGTCCGCACCGACCCGGAGGAGGCGCGGGCCTTCGTCGCCGCCACCGGAGTCGACGCCCTCGCCGTCGCCGTCGGCAGCGTCCACCAGATGGTCACCCGGGACGCGGTCCTCGACCTCGACCTGATCGCCCGGCTCCGGGCCGCCGTCGCCGTGCCGCTCGTGCTGCACGGCTCCTCGGGCGTCCCCGACGCCCTGCTCACCCGGGCCGTCGCCGCCGGCATGACCAAGGTGAACGTCTCCACCCACCTCAACAAGGTGTTCACCCGCGCCGTCCGCGACCACCTCACCGCCCACCCGGCCGAGGTGGACCCCCGCCGCTACCTGACCCCGGCCCGCACCGCCGTGGCCGAGGCGGTCACCCACGTGCTCGGCCTCCTCGACCCCCGCTGACCCCGGGCCCGGCATCCGTCACCGGTCTCCCCGCACCCGGCAGGGCGCGCCCGGCGCAGGGCCATGCCCCCGAGCCTGGTGTCGTGGACACCAGGTCCGGCACACTCTCCCCGGACCGGTGTCCGCCCGGTCATGATCGTCCGCATGACCGACCTCCTTCCCCACCACCACACGACCCTCGTCACCGGGGCCACCCAGGGCCTCGGCCGGGGCATCGCCCTCGACCTCGCCGCGCGCGGCGGGACCGTGCTGCTGCACGGCCGTGACGCCGGCCGGCTCGCCGCCGTCGCCGGCGAGGTCCGCGCCCTCGGCGCCGGCGGAGCCGTGCGCACCTACGCCGCCGACCTCGCCGACCTCGACGAGGTCGCGGACCTCGCCCGGCGGGTCCGGGACGCCGAACCGCGCCTCGACGCGCTCGTCCACAACGCCGTCGCGGGCGGCGGCGCCGACCCCCTCGTCCGCGAGGTCTCGGCCCAGGGCCACGAACTGCGCCTCGCCGTCAACCACCTGGCCCCGTACGCCCTCACCCGCGGCCTGCTGCCGCTGCTCACCGTCTCGGCGCCGGCCCGGGTCGTCAACGTCGCCTCCATGGGGCAGGAGGCCGTCGACCTCGACGACCTCCTGTACGAGAGGGAGTACGAGGGGCTGCGGGCCTACTGCCGCAGCAAACTGGCCCTGATCATGGC
Organism: Streptomyces sp. NPDC058052; assembly: GCF_042885515.1. Classification (NCBI taxonomy): domain Bacteria; kingdom Bacillati; phylum Actinomycetota; class Actinomycetes; order Kitasatosporales; family Streptomycetaceae; genus Streptomyces; species Streptomyces sp. NPDC058052. Next base: position 63,656 of record NZ_JBHVRX010000014.1, read on the forward strand.
GACCTTCGCCCTCGGCGAGGAACTCGACGGCAGCGGGGTCACCGTCAACGCCCTCCATCCGGCCCACCTCATGGACACCGCGGGCGTCCGGGCCTACGGCCTCACCCCGCTCGTGGGCGTCGAGGAGGGCGTCCGGCCGACCGTGCGGCTCGTCACCGACCCGGAACTGGCCGGCGTCACCGGACGGTACTTCGACCGGTTCACCGAGAAGCGGGCGCACGAGCAGGCGTACGACGTCGCGGTCCGCCGGCGCCTGATGGCGCTGACGGACCGCTGGGTGGGGGCGCCGGTGCCGGGTGTCTGACGCCCGGCACCCGGCCCGCGGGTCAGGGGCGCCGGTCGGGGCCGCCGCGGATGACGGGGACGAGGCTGCGCAGCGCCAGGCCGGCGGCGATCAGGGACTTCACGAACACCAGCTGCCGGAACGCGTCGTACAGCGGCTCGGGGACGAGCGGCGGCGCGAGGAGCACGGCACGCCGGCCCGCCCGGCGGACCGTCAGGGTCCGTTCCAGGACGAAGAGGAGGGTGATCCCCGTCCGGAACGGCGAGAAGCCCTGCGGTCCGGCGGTCGCCCGCACCAGCACCACGCCCTCCCCGCCGCCGATCACCCCGTCCCGGCGGGCGGCCCGGACCTCGCGCGGCACCCGGGCGCGGAAGACGGTGCCCGTGCCGGTCAGCACAGGGGAGCGCCCCCGGGACCGGGAGAGGGGTCACGGGGGCGCGGGGCGCCGTCGCGCGGAAGTCGGCGGCGCGGGGTGCCGGGTCCGGCCGGTGCTCGGCGGCCGGACCCGGGCGGGTGCGGGACGGCTCAGCGGAGGTCGAAGCGGTCCAGGTCCATGACCTTGGTCCAGGCCGCGACGAAGTCCGTGACGAACTTGTCCTGGGCGTCGTCGCTCGCGTAGACCTCGGCGAGGGCGCGGAGCTCCGAGTTCGAGCCGAAGACCAGGTCGGCGCGGCTGCCGGTCCACTTGACCTCGCCGGTCGCGTCGTCGCGGCCCTCGAAGGTGTTCGCGTCGCCGGAGATGGCCGACCAGGTGGTGCCCAGGTCGAGCAGGTTGACGAAGAAGTCGTTCGTCAGCGTGCCCGGGGTGGCGGTGAGGACACCGAGGGAGGTCTGCGGCGCCGTGATGCCGAGGACGCGCAGGCCGCCGACGAGGACCGTCAGCTCGGGGGCGCTCACCGTGAGCAGGTTGGCGCGGTCGACCAGCAGGTACTCGGCGGGGAGGCGGACGCCCTTGCCGAGGAAGTTGCGGAAGCCGTCCGCCTGCGGCTCCAGGGCGGCGAAGGACTCGACGTCCGTCTGCTCCTGGGAGGCGTCCACACGGCCCGGCGTGAACGGCACCTCGACGGTCTTGCCGGCGTCGGCGGCGGCCTTCTCGACGGCCGCGGAGCCCGCGAGGACCACGAGGTCGGCGAGGGAGACCTGCTTGCCGTCGGTGCGGCCGGCGTTGAAGGACTCCTGGACGCCCTCCAGGACGCGCAGGACCTGGGAGAGGTCGTCCGGGTTGTTGGCCTGCCAGCCGCGCTGGGGCTCCAGGCGGATGCGGCCGCCGTTGGCGCCGCCGCGCTTGTCGCTGCCGCGGAAGGAGGCGGCCGAGGCCCAGGCGGCGCCGACCAGCTGGGCGACCGTCAGGTCCGAGGCGAGGATCTGCTCCTTGAGGGAGGCGACGTCCGCCGCGTCGACCAGCTCGTGGGTACGGGCCGGCAGCGGGTCCTGCCAGAGCAGCTCCTCCGAGGGGACCTCGGCGCCGAGGTAGCGCACGACCGGGCCCAGGTCACGGTGGGTGAGCTTGTACCAGGCGCGGGCGAAGGCGTCCGCGAACTGGTCGGGGTTCTCGTAGAAGCGGCGGGAGATCTGCTCGTAGACCGGGTCGAAGCGGAGCGACAGGTCGGTGGTGAGCATGGTCGGGAGGTGCTTCTTCTCCGGGTCGTACGCGTCCGGGATGATCGCCTCGGCGTCCTTGGCGACCCACTGGTGGGCGCCCGCCGGGCTCTTGGACAGCTCGTAGTCGTACTCGAAGAGGTGCTTGAAGAAGTCGTGGCCCCACTGCGCGGGCGTGGTGGTCCAGGTGACCTCCAGACCGCTGGTGATGGCGTCGGCGCCCTTGCCGGAGCGGTAGCTGCTCGCCCAGCCGAAGCCCTGCGCCTCGATCGGGGCCGCCTCCGGGTCCGCGCCGACGTTGTCGGCCGGGCCGGCGCCGTGCGCCTTGCCGAAGGTGTGGCCGCCGGCGATGAGGGCGACGGTCTCCTCGTCGTTCATGGCCATCCGGCCGAAGGTCTCGCGGATGTCGCGGGCCGCGGCGACCGGGTCCGGGTTGCCGTTGGGGCCCTCGGGGTTGACGTAGATGAGGCCCATCTGGACGGCGCCGAGGGGCTCCTCCAGCTCGCGGTCGCCCGAGTAGCGCTCGTCGCCGAGCCAGGTGGTCTCGGGGCCCCAGTAGACGTCCTCGTCCGCCTCCCAGACGTCCGCGCGGCCGCCGGCGAAGCCGAAGGTCTCGAAGCCCATCGACTCCAGGGCCACGTTGCCGGTGAGGATCATGAGGTCGGCCCAGGAGAGGCTCTGGCCGTACTTCTTCTTCACGGGCCACAGCAGACGGCGGGCCTTGTCCAGGTTGCCGTTGTCCGGCCAGCTGTTGAGCGGGGCGAAGCGCTGCTGGCCGGCGCCGGCGCCGCCGCGGCCGTCGCTGATGCGGTAGGTGCCCGCGCTGTGCCAGGCCATGCGGATCATGAAGGGGCCGTAGTGGCCGAAGTCGGCCGGCCACCAGTCCTGCGAGGTCGTGAGGACCTCGGCGATGTCCTGCTTCACGGCGGCGAGGTCGAGCGCCTTGAACGCCTCGGCGTAGTCGAAGTCCTCGCCCAGGGGGTTCCCCACGGCCGGGTTCTTGGCCAGGATCCGCAGGTTCAGCCGGTTCGGCCACCACTGGCGGTTGCCGCCGCCCTGGGTGGGGTGCGCGGCACGCCCGTGGGCGACCGGGCAGCCTCCCGCGCCCTCCGCCTTCACGTCGCCGCCGGGTGCATCGAGGTTCTCAGACATGGGTATTCCTTCCGGACACGCGCGGGAAGGTCGCGGACACGGAGACCCGACGAAGCGGTACCGCCCGGGGTTCTCCCGGAGCCGGTACGTCACGTCCTCGTCTCCCGCCGTGCCGGACTCTTCCTGTCCCTTGGCCATTAACAAAACTGATCCTACAATGGACTAAGTCCAAGTCAAGAACAATGCCAAAGAGGTGAACGACACGGGCCCGGGGTACGACACTCCGCGCCCCGCCGCTCGCCGAGATGGAACAGGTAGGGCCCCTATGAGTGACCTGCTGGAGCGGCTGCGCGCCCGAGGCTGGCGGATGACGTCGCAGCGGCGTGTCGTCGCGGAGGTCCTCGCCGGTGAGCATGTGCACCTCACCGCCGACGAGGTGCACGCGCGCGCCGTGGAGCGACTTCCCGAGATCGCCCGGGCGACCGTCTACAACACCCTCGGTGAGCTGGTCTCCCTCGGTGAGGTGGTCGAACTCTCCACCGACGGCCGCGCGAAGCGGTACGACCCCAACGCCCGCCACCCGCACCAGCACCTGGTCTGCACCGAGTGCGGCACCATCCGCGACGTCCGCCCCACCGGTGACCCGCTCGCCGTCCTTCCCGACTCCGAGCGCTACGGCTTCACCGTCTCCAAGGTCGACGTCACCTATCGGGGGCGCTGCCCGTCCTGCGCGGTGTGAGGCGCGGGGGCGGCGGCCGGTGCCGGGGCGGCCGGTGCTGGCGGCCGGCGGGTGCCGCCGCCCCCCGCCGCCCCGCCCCGCACGCGCTCCCTTCTCTCCCTGCCCAGCTCTCTCCCTGCCCAGCGCGCTCGCTTCTCTTCCCGGACCGCCGGTGATCCCGGCGCGTCCGGCTTCCGGCATGCCCTCCTGGGGGCGGTGTGGAGCGGCTTGACGGTCGCCCGCCCGCGAGGTTGGATGAGCCGCAGGTTATTGGTCGTTTGGCCAATAACGGTCTCGCCCCGATCTCCGCCCAGGGAGCCCGCTCATGTCCCTCTCCGCCTTCCCCCGCCCCGAGCGCCGGCTCCACATCGCCGTCGACGCCGTCGATCCGCGCGAGCGCGGGCGGCTGCGGGGGGCTGGGCTCGCCGGGGGGCTCCAGGCCGCCCTCGACGTCTACGACCGGCTGTTCGCCCTGGCGGAGATCCCCGAGGAGACCGTGAAGGACGACGCCCGCCGGGCCCTCGACGCGATCGACGCCTTCCGGCCCGCCCTGCGCGAGCAGATCGAGGGCATCGCGGAAGGGGCGGGCGCCGAACCGTGGCGGGTCGCCGCGCTCAACGCCCGCACCGAGATCCTGGCCCGGAGCCGCGCCGTCCCGCCCGGTGAGTGCTCCACCGTCGTGCGCAGGGTCCCCGCCCCCGGCGGCGGCACCACCCACCTCGGCATCCAGACCTGGGACTGGCACGTCGAGCTCGGCGGCTCCTGGCACACCGTCGACTCCGCCGGTGGTGCCCACCGCTACGTCGGCCTCACCGAGCACGGCATCCTCGCCAAGATCGGCGTCAACAGCGCCGGTCTCGCCCTCCACTTCAACATCCTCGGCCACCGGGACGACCGCGTCGGCGGCCTGCCCGTGCACGTCCTGGCCGCCCTCGTCCTCGAAGAGGCCGGCGACGCCGCGCACGCCGCCGAGCTGATCCGCTCCGCGCCGCTCGCCTCGTCCGGCTCCTTCCTCCTCTTCGACCGGGAGCGGGCCGTGCTGCTCGACCTCAGCCCCGAGGGTGTCTTCGAGGTCCCGCCGGTGGACGGCGCCACCCACCTGCGCACCAACCACTTCCTCAGCCCCGAGCCCGCGCGGCGCGAGAAGACCTGGCTCTACCAGCCCGACTCGGGGGAGCGGTACGCCTTCCTCCGTGACCGCCTCGGCCGCGAGCCCGGCGCCGGCCACGACGACCTGCTCCGCCTCCTCGTCACCGGCCCCGGTGAGCCCCCCGTCACCTGTGTGCCGGACCCGGAGGCGCCGCTCGGCCGGCGCTGGGCGAGCCTCGCGACCGTGCTCCTCGACCCGGCGGCCCGCACCGCGCGGGTTCTCGACGGCACCCCGGCGGAGCACGCCGACCGGCCCTGGTACACGCTGCGCGCCTGACGGCGCCCGGGGTCCGGCGCCCGCGCGGGGGGAGGCCCGGCCGTGCGCCGGGACCGGCGTCCGCCCGACAATTGGGTGTAGATTGCATCTATATCCGCCGGGCGGGAACCACCGCGCGCGTGCGGTGGTCCGGCCGCACCCTGGAGAAGGCGTGCCCGCCCGCCACGCGGCCGAGGCGCCCCAGCGACGCCGGAAAGGAAAGCGCCATGAAGGCACTGCAGTACCGCACCGTGGGTGCCGCCCCCGAAGTCGTCACCGTCCCCGATCCGGAACCCGGCCCCGGGCAGGTCCTCCTCAAGGTCACCGCCGCCGGTGTCTGCCACTCCGACATCGCCGTGATGAGCTGGCCCGCCGCACAGCTGCCGTTCCCGCTGCCCCTCACCCTCGGCCACGAGGGCGTCGGCACCGTCGCGGCCCTCGGCGACGGGGTCACCGGCTTCGCCGAGGGCGACGCCGTCGCCGTCTACGGCCCCTGGGGCTGCGGGAACTGCTTCATGTGCGCCCAGGGCAAGGAGAACTACTGCCTGCGCGCCGCCGAGGTCGGCATCCGCCCGCCCGGCCTCGGCGCCCCCGGCGCCATCGCCGAGTACATGGTCGTGGACAGCCCCCGCCACCTCGTCCCGCTGGCCGGCCTCGACCCGGTGAAGACGGTCCCGCTGACCGACGCCGGTCTCACCCCGTACCACGCCATCAAGCGTTCCCTGCCGAAGCTCGTCCCCGGCTCCACCGCCGTCGTCATCGGCACCGGCGGCCTCGGCCACGTCGCCATCCAGCTGCTGCGCGCCCTGACCCCCGCCCGGGTCGTCGCCCTCGACGTCTCCCGGGAGAAGCTCGCGCTCGCCCGGACCGTCGGCGCCCACGAGACCGTCCTCTCCGACGCCTCCGCCTCCGCCACCGTCAGGGAGCTGACCGACGGCCGCGGCGCCGAGGTCGTCCTCGACTTCGTGGGCGCCCCGCCCACCACCGCCTCCGCCGGAGCCATGGCCGCCGTCGAGGGGGACATCACCATCGTCGGACTCGGCGGCGGCACCCTCCCCGTCGGCTTCGGCGCCCTCCCGTACGAGGTGAGCGTCACCTCCCCGTACTGGGGCACCCGCGCCGAACTCATCGAGGTCCTCGACCTGGCCCGCGCCGGCGCCATCGACGTCCACACCGAGACCTACGGCCTGGACGAGGCCCCCGAGGCGTACGAGCGCCTGCACGCCGGCCGGGTCGACGGCCGCGCGGTCATCCTCCCGAACGGCTGACCCCGCCCCACGCGCGCGTGGCCGGGCCGCGCGAGAAGGCCGAGGCCCTCGCCGCCGGCGCCACGTAGGCTCGTGACGTGCCACCCACCCGTCTGTACCGCGTCGCCGTCCTCGTCCTCGAAGGCGCCAAACCCCTCGACGTCGGCATCCCCGCCCAGGTGTTCACCACCCGCGCGAGCATGCCCTACGAAGTCCGCGTCTGCGGCGCCACCCCCGGCCTGGTGACCGGCGGCGACGGCCTCTCGTACAACGTCGCCCACGGCCTCGACGCCCTCGCCTGGGCGGACATCGTCTTCGTCCCCGGCTACCGTTTCCCCGACCGCGAGGACCCGCCGCAGGCCGTCGTCGACGCCCTGATCGCCGCCCACGCGCGCGGAGCGCGGCTCGCCGCCATCTCCACCGGCGCCTTCGCGCTCGCCGCCACCGGCCTCCTCGACGGCAGGCGCGCCACCACCCACTGGCACTACGCCCGCGCCCTCGCCGAGAAACGCCCCCTGATCCACGTCGACGAGAACGTCCTCTTCGTCGACGAGGGCAGCGTCCTCACCTCTGCCGGCGCCGCCTCCGGCCTCGACCTGTGCCTCCACATCCTCCGCGGCGACCTCGGCGTCGGCGCGGCCAACCACGCCGCCCGCCGGCTCGTCGCCGCCCCCTACCGCAGCGGCGGCCAGGCCCAGTACGTGCCCCGCAGCGTCCCCGAACCCCACGGCGAGCGCTTCGCCGCCACCCGTGAATGGGTCCTGCACCACCTCGACGAACCCCTCACCCTCGACGTCCTCGCCCGCCACGCCGCCGTCTCCGCGCGCACCTTCTCCCGCCGCTTCGTCGAGGAGACCGGCTACACCCCCATGCAGTGGCTGCTGCGCGCCCGGGTCGACCGCGCCCGTGAGCTGCTCGAACGCTCCGAACTCGGCGTCGAGCAGATCGCCGCCGAGACCGGCCTCGGCACCGGCGCCAACCTGCGGATGCACTTCCAGCGGATCCTCGGCACCACCCCGAGCGACTACCGGCGCACCTTCACCCAGGGCGACTGACCACCGCCGATCGCCACCTGGCCAGATCTTGGCACGATCCTTGCGGACCATGGCGATCTCGCCCCTGCCGCGCGGCGCCGCGGCGAGCGAGGCTGGGTGACGAAGAAACGGAAGGGACACCGCATCATGACTCGCATCGCCATCAACGGTTTCGGTCGCATCGGCCGCAACGTGCTCCGCGCCCTGCTGGAGCGCGACACCACGCTGGAGGTCGTCGCCGTCAACGACCTCACCGAGCCGAAGGCGCTCGCCCGTCTCCTCGCCTTCGACTCCACCTCGGGCCGCCTCGGCCGCCCGGTCTCCGTCGAGGGCGACACCCTCGTCGTGGACGGCCGCCGCATCAAGGTCCTCGCCGAGCGCGAGCCGGCCAACCTCCCCTGGGCCGAGCTGGGCGTCGACATCGTCCTGGAGGCCACCGGCCGCTTCACCAGCGCCAAGGACGCCCGCCTCCACCTGGACGCCGGCGCCAAGAAGGTCCTGGTCAGCGCCCCCTCCGACGGTGCCGACGTCACCCTCGCCTACGGCGTGAACAGCGACAAGTACGACGCCGAGCTGCACACGATCGTCTCCAACGCCTCCTGCACCACCAACGCGCTCGCCCCGCTGGCCGCCGTCCTCGACGAGCTGGCCGGCATCGAGCACGGCTTCATGACGACCGTGCACGCCTACACCCAGGAGCAGAACCTCCAGGACGGCCCGCACCGCGACGCCCGCCGCGCCCGCAACGCCGCCGTCAACATCGTTCCGACGAGCACCGGCGCCGCCAAGGCCATCGGCCTGGTCCTGCCGCAGCTGGACGGCAAGCTCTCCGGCGACTCGATCCGCGTGCCCGTGCCGGTCGGCTCCATCGTCGAGCTCAACACGACCGTCTCCCGCGAGGTCACCCGCGACGAGATCCTCGACGCCTACCGCACGGCCGCCGAGGGCAAGCTCGCCGGCGTCCTGGAGTACTCGGAGGACGAGCTGGTCTCCTCCGACATCACCGGCAACCCGCACTCCTCCATCTTCGACGCCGCCCTCACCCGGGTCGAGGGCCGCCACGTCAAGGTCGTCGCCTGGTACGACAACGAGTGGGGCTTCTCCAACCGCGTCATCGACACCCTGCTGCTGCTCGCCGGCTGACCTCCCGTCACCCGTCGCGACGCCCCCCTCGGCACCGGCCGAGGGGGGCGTTGTCAGTGGCGCGTGACAGCATGTCGATCATGAGCCGAATCATCTCGTACACCAGCGGCGACCGCTCCGAGGCCGTCGCCTACCTCGGAGCGGCGGAGCGGCTCACCGACGAACAGCGGCGCGTGCTCCCCATGATCCGCGAGCGGTGCGAGGCCAGTCAGCGCGACCTGGACCACCAGGGCCTCGACTGGGACCTGACCATTCCCGAGGCCCTGGAGCACCTGATCGAGGGCCGCGCCGACGCGCCGGGGACCTGCGCGGGCAAGGCATACGCCCGGGCGCTCCAGCACATCATCGACTACTGCGGCTCCGACCCCGACGACCTGGGCGTCTACTCCAAGCCCAGCACCTTCTTCAGCCTGCTCGACGAGCAGTTGAAGCAGCACGGCGTCCCCGCCGACCTGCTGCCGCACGGCTTCCTCTTCTCCGGCCCGCCGGACGAGATCCCCTTCCACGTGCCGTACGCGATCGACGGCCCCGACATCGGGATGCTGCCGCTCGCCAAGGCCAAGCCGGCCGCCGACGCCTACCGCGCGGCCCGGGACAAGATAGACCCCGACTTCGTCTACGACCTCGATCTCCTCATCGAGAAGCTGGAGTTCGAGCACGACGAGTGGGAGTCCACCAAGGCGCGCGGCCTGGAGTGGTACCGCCACGACACCCTCTTCTTCTCCATCAACGGCTGACGGAGCCGGGGACGGAGTCGCGGACGGGGACAGGGCCGGGGGCGGTGACCGGGTCCGGCAGGCCGAGCGCGGTGGCCAGCCGGGAGCGGTGCCAGTGGGGCGGGCCGAAGAGCCGCGCGGAGCCGTGCGCCCGCTTGAAGTAGCGGTGCGCGTCGTGCTCCCAGGTGATGCCGATCCCGCCGTGCAGCTGGATCGTCTCGCCCGCCACCTCGGCGAACGCCTCCGAGCAGACCGACTTGGCGGTGGCCGCGAGCCGGGTCAGCTCCGCGCCGCGGGTGCCGTCCGCGGCGGCGAAGGCGGCACCCAGCGCGGCGGAGCGGGCCGACTCGACCCGGACGTACGCGTCCGCGAGCCGGTGCTTCACCGCCTGGAAGGAGCCGATCGGGCGCCCGAACTGCACGCGCTCCCCGGCGTAGGCCACCGTGAGTTCGAGGCACCGCGCGGCCGCGCCGACCTGCTCGGCGGCGAGCGCCGTGCAGGCCAGGTCGAGGACGTGCCGCAGCACCCGTCCTCCGTCGCCGTCGGTGCCGACCAGCCGGCCCTCCGCTCCGGTGAGCACCACCCGCGCCTGCGCCCGGGTGGCGTCCATCGGCACCGTCTCCTCGCGGACGACGCCCGGCCCGTCGCCGGGCACCGCGAAGAGCGACACCCCGGCCCCCGTCCGGGCGGCCACGAGCAGGGTCCCGGCGCGGGCCCCGTCGAGCACGTGCTCCTTCACCCCGGTGAGCCGCCAGCCGCCCCGGGGACCGGCGACGGCCTCGGCCCGGACCGCCTCCGGATCCCAGGACCCGCCCTCGGCCCAGGCGAGCGCCGCCGTCGTCCCGCCCGAGACGAGCCCCGGCAGCAGCGCGCCGCACTCCTCCGCGGAGCCGGAGGCCAGCAGCGCCTGCACCACGAGGACGGCGGAGCCGAGGTACGGGACGGGGCTCAGCTCCCGTCCCAGCTCCTCCATCACCACGTGGACCTCCACGGCCCCGCAGCCGGCGCCGCCGTACTCCTCCGGGACGGCGAGCCCCGCGACGCCGATCTGCCCGGCCAGCGGCCGCCAGGCCGCCTGCCCGGGATGCCTCTGCAACAACTGCCGTACGGCCGCGCGCAGTTCCTCGTGCTCCTCGGTGAGCCTCATGCCTCTGCTCCCTTCCCGACGGCGGGTACGGTGGTGGTTCCGGGGGGCGGCGGGTCCTCCTCGGACAGGTCCCGGCCCCGGGTCTCGGCCGTGCGCCAGATCGCCAGCGCGGTCACGAGCCCGCAGACGACGGCGAGCACCGCGAGGGGGGCGCTGCCGGCCCGGTCCGCGAGCAGCCCGCCGGCGAGGAGCGGGGTGAACCCGCCGCCGACCAGGGCGGCCAGCTGATAGCCGAGCGAGGCCCCGGTGTAGCGGACCCGGGTGCCGAACAGCTCGGAGAGCAGCGGCCCGAGCGGCGCGTACATCGCGGACTGCGCGATCTGCCCGAGGACCATGCCCGCGACGAGCAGCGCGGGCACCTTCGTGTCGACGAGGGCGTAGACCGGGAAGGCCAGCACGACGGCGCCCGCCGCCCCGCCGAGCACGACGGCCCGGCGCCCGGCGCGGTCGGAGAGCGCGGAGAACAGCGGGATGGCGACCAGACCGGCGAGCGAGGTGAACACCATGCCGGTCATCACCTGCGAGGTCGTGTAGCCGATGCCGGTGGCGTAGGTGAGCATGAAGGTGCTGATCAGCGCGGTCAGGGCGAAGGGCCCGATGCCCACGCCGCAGGCGAGGACGAGGGTCCGGGGCCGGCGCAGCACCCGCGCCAGCGGGACGTCGCCCGTCCTGGCGCCGTCCCGCGCGGCGGACTGCCGGAAGAGCGGACTCTCGGTCACGGAGAGGCGCACGTACAGGCCGACCGCGAGGAGCACCGCGCTGAACAGGAACGGCAGCCGCCAGCCCCACTCCAGGAACGCGGCGCGGGGGAGCAGCGAGACCAGGGCGACGGCGACGGTGGAGAGCAGGAAGCCGAGCGGGGACCCCATCTGCATGAGCCCGCTCCACAGGCCGCGGCGGCGCGGGTCGGCGTGCTCCACGACCATGAGGGTCGCGCCCGCCCACTCACCGCCGATGGCGAGGCCCTGCACGACGCGGAACAGCACGAGGAGGACGGGGGCGGCGACGCCGATCGTCCCGTACGTCGGCAGCACGCCGATGAGGAAGCTGGCCACGCCCATCAGCACCATGGTCAGGACGAGCATGGACCGGCGGCCGAGCCGGTCGCCGAAGTGGCCGAAGACGGCGCCGCCGAGCGGCCGGGCCACATAGCCGGCGGCCAGCGTCCCGAAGGCGGCGATGGTGCCGGTGAGCGGATCGTCGCCGGGGAAGAACAGCGGGCCGAAGGCGAGCGCCGCCATCGTGCCGTAGAGCAGGAAGTCGTAGTACTCGATGACGGTGCCGAGCAGGCTCGACAGCGCCACCCGGCGCAGCAGCGCCGGGTCCGGCGCTCTGTCGGGGGTGGGCGGGGAGGGTGCGGCGGACATGGTGCTCCCGGGTGCGGTGGGGAGGGGTCAGGGGGCGAGGACGCGGGCGCGACAGGAGGCGGGGGTGCCCCAGGCGTCGCGGAGCGGCCGTGCCTTGCGGATCCACAGGGAGAGGTCCAGTTCCTCGGTGTAGCCGACGGCGCCGTGGAGCTGGAGGGCGGTGCGGGCGGCGGAGTGTGCGGCCTCGCCCGCGGTGACCTTGGCGGCGGCGATCTCCCGGGGCGCCGTCCCGTGCGCGGCCAGGGCCAGCGCGGCGGCGTGGAGGAGGGGCTGGGCGAACTCCAGGGCGAGGAGGGTGTCGGCCAGCCGGTGCTTCACGGCCTGGAACGAGCCGATGGGGACGCCGAACTGGGTGCGCTGCCCGACGTAGGCGACCGTCCGGTCGAGCAGGGCCCGGCCGAGACCGAGGGACTGGGCGGCGGTGGCGAGGGCCGCGACCTCGGCGGCGTGCGCGGTGGCGGCGGCCACCTCGGGGCCGCGGGCCAGGACGGTGCCACCGGCGGCGGGCCGGGCGAGGCGTCGTACCGGATCGGCCGAGGGCTGGACGGGGCCGGCGCCGGCGGCGAGGCGCAGGGTGTCGTCCTCGGCGACGAGCACCGCGTCGGCCATGTCCGCGTCCAGCGCGTAGGGGCCGGTGAGCGCCGGGACGCCGAGGGAGACGACCGTCCGGCCCGCGGCGACGCGGGGCAGCCACGCGGCGGCCGCGGCCTTGTCGCCGAGCCGGTCGAGGAGGGCCGCCGCGGCGACCGTCTCGACCAGCGGGCCGGGGACGGCGTGCCGGCCCAGCTCGGTGAAGGCGACGGCCAGTTCCACCGGCAGCGGTCCCAGGCCGTCGTACTCCTCCGGTACGGCCAGCGCGAACACGCCCGCGTCCGCGAGCCGGGACCAGAGCGCGCGCCCGGGGGCGTGGTCACCGGCCGACCAGGCGCGCGCGGCCCGGGGCGTGGCGGCCGCCGACAGCATCGTGTCCAGGGTGCGGGCGAACTCCCGCTGTTCGGCGTCGAGCAGGAACCGCATCACCGGCGTCCCTTCGGCAGGCCGAGCAGCCGCTCGGCGATGATGTCGCGCTGGATCTCGTTGGTACCGGCGTAGATCGGCCCGGCCAGGGAGAAGGTGTGGCCCTCGGCCCAGGCGCCGTGCGCGGGTGCCTCCGCGGCCTCGTCGGAGAGTTCGCCGGAGGGGCCGAGGAGGTCGAGGGCGGTCTCGTGGAGGGCGATGTCGAGCTCGGACCAGAAGACCTTGTTGAGGCTCGACTCGGCGCCGATCGAGCCGCCGGCGGCGAGGCGTGAGGCGTTGGCGTAGGTGAACAGGCGGTACGCCTCGGCGCCGATGACGGCGTCGGCGACGCGGTCGCGCACGGCCGTGTCGGCGGGGTCGGCGCGCTCGCGCCACAGGGCGGCGAGCCGGTCGGCGGCGGCGGAGAACCGGCCGGGGCTGCGCAGGGTCAGTCCGCGTTCGTTGCCCGCCGTGCTCATGGCGACCCGCCAGCCGTCGCCGGGGGAGCCGATCACGTCCTCGTCGGGGACGAACACCTCGTCGAGGAAGAGCTCGGCGAAGGCGGGCTTGCCGTCGAGCCGTCCGACGGGCCGCACGGTGACGCCCTCGGCGTCGAGCGGGAACATCAGGTACGTCAGCCCCCGGTGCGGCCGGTCCGCCCCCGGGTCGCTGCGGAAGAGCCCGAAGGCGCGGTCGGCGAAGGCGGCCCGGGACGACCAGGTCTTCTGGCCGCTGAGCAGCCAGCCGCCGTCGGTGCGCACGGCGGTGGAGCGCAGGCTCGCGAGGTCGGAGCCGGACTCGGGCTCGGACCACGCCTGGGCCCAGACGACCTCGCCGGAGGCCATGGGCGGCAGGACGCGGGCGCGCTGTTCGGCGGTGCCGTGCTCGAAGAGGGTGGGGGCGAGCAGGTTGATGCCGTTCTGGGCGACCCGGCCGGGGGCGCCGGCGGCGTAGTACTCCTCCTCGAAGACCAGCCAGCGCAGGACGGAGGAGCCCCGGCCGCCGTACTCCTCGGGCCAGGAGACCACCGACCAGCGGTCGGCGGCCAGTTCGGCCTCCCAGGCGCGGTGGGCGGCGAAGCCCTCGGCGGTCTCCAGGGAGGGCAGGGGGGTGGTGGGCACGTGGGCGGCGAGCCAGGCGCGGGCCTCGGCCCGGAAGGCGTCGTCCGCCGCGGAGAAGTCGAGGTCCATCAGGCTCCGGCCGCCTTCATGGTGTGGATGTCCATGCCGCCCAGCGCGTCGCGGGCGGTCTCGGCGTTGTGCGCGTGCGCGAGGTGGTGCAGTCCGAAGACGGCGTCCATGCCGGTGTGCAGGCCCTGGAGGTCCTCGGCCTGGTTGACGGCGCGCTTGGTGAGCGCGAGCCCCATGCGGGGCATCTCGGCGATGCGGAGCGCGAGTTCCATCGTCCGGGCCTCCAGTTCGGCGCGGGGGACGACGCGGTTGACCATGCCGACCTCGTACGCGCGCCGGGCGCCCATCCGGTCGCCGGTGTAGAGAAACTCCTTGGCGATGCGGGGCGGCATCACCCAGGGGTGGGCGAAGTACTCGACGCCGGGGATGCCCATGCGGACCACGGGGTCGGCGAAGAAGGCGTCCTCGGAGGCGACGATCAGGTCGCAGATCCAGGCGAGCATCAGGCCGCCGGCGACGCAGGCGCCCTGGACGGACGCGACGACGGGCTTGGGCAGTTCGCGCCAGCGGCGGCACATGCCCAGGTAGACCTCGGACTCGCGGGCGAAGCGGCTCTCGGCGCCCTCCTTGTCCGAGTGGTCCCACCAGAGTCCGGCCCGCCGTTCGAAGGGCAGGTGCGCGTCGCGCTCGGGGGTGCCGATGTCGTGGCCCGCGGAGAAGTGCTCTCCGGCGCCGGCGAGGACGACCGCCTTGACCTCGCCGTCGTCGGCCGCGCGGTAGAAGGCGCGGTCGAGGGCGTAGGTCATCGCGGAGTTCTGGGCGTTGCGGTACGCGGGCCGGTCCATGGTGACGACGGCGACGGGGCCCCGCCGTTCGTAGCGGACGGGCTCGGTGGACGTGGTGCGGGCAGCGGACATCCGCCCTCCTTCCCTAACAAGTGTTTGGTAGGTTAACGTACGGCCATGAGCAACGTCGAGGAGTTCCGCAGGGAGGTCCGCGGCTGGCTGCGGGCCCACCTCACCGGGGAGTTCGCGTCCCTGCGCGGCCGCGGCGGCCCCGGACGCGAGCACGAGGCGCACACCGAACGCCTCGCCTGGGAACGGCACATGGCCGCCCACGGATGGACCTGCGTCGGCTGGCCGAAGGAGTACGGCGGCCGGGGCGCGAGCCTGGAGGAACAGGTCGCCTTCCACGAGGAGTACGCCCTCGCCGACGCCCCCGCGCGCGTCGGCCACATCGGCGAACAGCTCCTCGGGCCGACCCTCATCGCCTTCGGCACCCCGGCCCAGCGCGCCCGCTTCCTGCCCCGGATCGTCGCCGTCGACGAACTGTGGTGCCAGGGCTACTCCGAGCCCGACGCCGGCTCGGACCTCGCCAACGTCCGGACCCGGGCCGAACGCGACGGCGACGCGTGGGCCGTCACCGGACAGAAGGTGTGGACGTCAGGCGCCCACGAGGCCGACTGGTGCTTCGTCGTCGCCCGCACCGAACCCGGATCCGCCCGCCACCACGGCCTCTCCTACCTCCTCGTCCCGCTGGACGCCCCCGGCGTGGAGATCCGGCCGATCGTCCAGCTCACCGGCACCTCCGAGTTCAACGAGGTGTTCTTCGACGGCGCCAGGACCGAGGCCGGCAACATCGTCGGCGCGCCGGGGGAGGGCTGGAAGGTCGCCATGGCCACGCTCGGCTTCGAGCGGGGCGTCTCCACCCTCGGCCAGCAGGTCGGCTTCCGCCGCGAACTGGAGGCCGTGATCGACCTGGCCCGGCGCAACGGCGCCGCCGCCGACCCACTCGTCCGCGACCGGATCGCCCGCGCCTGGACCGGCCTGGAGACCATCCGCTTCAACGCCCTCCGGATGCTGAGCGGCGTCGCCGCCGGAGCACCCGGCCCCGAGGCGTCCATCAACAAGATCTTCTGGGCCACCTGGCACCGCGAACTCGGCGAACTCGCCATGGACGTCTGCGGCGCCGGCGGCATGCTCGCCGCCGGGGAGCCGTACGACCTCACCGACTGGCAGCGCCTCTTCCTCTTCTCCCGCGCCGACACCCTCTACGCCGGTTCGAACGAGATCCAGCGCAACATCATCGCCGAGCGCGTCCTCGGCCTGCCCAAGGAGGCCCGCCCGTGACCGGCACACCACCCCCCTACCTCCCCGGCCACGGACTCCTCGCCGGCCGCTCCGCCGTCGTCACCGCCGCCGCCGGCGCCGGCATCGGCGGCGCCACCGCCCGCCGCCTCCTGGAGGAGGGCGCCCGGGTCGTGATCTCCGACGCCCACGCCCGCCGCCTCAAGGAGTCGGAGGACGGTCTCGCCGCCGAGTTCGGCGCCGACCGGGTGGCCTCGCTGCCCTGCGACGTCACCGACGAGACCCAGGTGGCGGCGCTCTTCGACCTCGCCGAGGAACGCCACGGACGGCTCGACATCGTCGTGAACAACGCCGGGCTCGGCGGCACCGCCGACCTCGTCGACATGACCGACGCCCAGTGGGACAAGGTCCTCGACGTCACCCTCAACGGCACCTTCCGCTGCACCCGGGCCGCCCTGCGCCGGATGAAGGCCGCCGGCGAGGGCGGAGTCCTCGTCAACAACGCGTCCGTGGTCGGCTGGCGCGCCCAGAAGGGCCAGGCCCACTACGCCGCCGCCAAGGCCGGCGTCATGGCCCTCACCCGGTGCGCCGCGCTGGAGGCCGCCGCGTACGGCGTGCGCGTCAACGCCGTCTCCCCCTCGCTCGCCATGCACCCGCACCTCGTGAAGGTCACCACCCCCGAACTCCTCGCGGAGCTCACCTCCCGCGAGGCGTTCGGCCGGTACGCCGAGCCGTGGGAGGTGGCGAACGTGATCGTCTTCCTCGCCAGCGGGTACTCCTCGTACCTCACCGGCGAGGTGCTCTCGGTCAGCAGCCAGCACCCGTGAGACCGGCGCCCGAGCGGCGCCGGGAACTCCTGGACACGGCGGCCGAGGTCTTCGCCGCCCAGGGGTACGACGCCACCACCGTCCGCCGGATCGCCGACGCGGCCGGTCTGCTCGCGGGCAGCCTCTACTACCACTTCGACTCCAAGGAGTCGATGCTCGACGAGATCCTCTCCGGCTTCCTGGACGACCTGTGGACCCGGTACGACGCGGTGCTCGCCGCGGGCCTCGGCCCCCGGGAGACGCTGGAGGCCCTCGTCACCGAATCGTTCCGGGAGATCGACCGGCACCGCGCCGCCGTCGCCATCTACCAGAAGGAGTCGGGTCAGCTGCGGGACCAGCCCCGCTTCGGCTATCTCGCCGACGCGCAGCGGCGGTTCGAGCGCGCCTGGCTCAGGACCCTGGAGGCCGGCGTGGCCTCCGGGGACTTCCGTACCGACCTCGATGTCCGGCTCACCTACCGCTTCGTGCGCGACACCGTATGGGTCGCCGCGTCCTGGTACCGGCCGGGCGGACGGCACAGCCCGGAGGAGATCGCCCGCCAGTACCTGTCGATGGTGCTGGAGGGCATCGCGCTCCGCGACCGACACCGACGTACGAACAAGGAGTGACCATGGCCGAGGCATACATCGTCGAAGCGATCCGCACCCCGGTCGGCAGGCGCAACGGCGGACTCTCCGCCGTCCACCCCGCCGACCTCGGCGCACACGCCCTGAAGGCCCTGATGGAACGCTCGGGCGTCGACCCGGCGGCCGTCGAGGACGTCGTCCTCGGCTGCCTGGACACCGTCGGACCGCAGGCCGGCGACATCGCCCGCACCTGCTGGCTGGCCGCAGGACTGCCCGAGGAGGTGCCCGGCGTGACCGTGGACCGGCAGTGCGGCTCCTCCCAGCAGGCCCTGCACTTCGCCGCCCAGGGCGTCCTGTCCGGCACCCAGGACCTGGTCGTCGCCGGCGGCACCCAGAACATGTCGATGATCCCCATCGCCTTCGCCAGCCGCCAGGCCGCCGCCCCGCTCGGCCTCACCGAGGGCCCGTACGCCGGCTCCGCGGGCTGGCGGGCGCGCTACGGCGACCAGCCGGTCAACCAGTTCCACGGCGCCGAGCTGATCGCGGAGAAGTGGGGCATCACCCGCCGGGACATGGAGGAGTTCGCGCTCCGCTCGCACCAGCGGGCGATCCGCGCGATCGACGAGGGCCGCTTCGCGCGCGAGATCGTCCCCTTCGGGGACGTCACCACCGACGAGGGCCCGCGCCGGGACACCTCCCTGGAGAAGATGGCCGGCCTGAACCCGGTGGTGGAGGGCGGCCGGATCACCGCCGCCGTCTCCTCCCAGGTCTCCGACGGCGCCTCGGCCATGCTGCTCGCCAGCGAGCGCGCCGTGCGCGAGCACGGCCTCACCCCGCGCGCCCGGATCCACCACCTCTCGGTGCGCGGCGAGGACCCCATCCGGATGCTGTCCGCCCCCATCCCGGCGACGGCGTACGCGCTGAAGAAGGCCGGGATGACGCTCGACGACATCGACCTGGTGGAGATCAACGAGGCGTTCGCGCCGGTCGTCCTCGCCTGGCTGAAGGAGACCGGCGCCGACCCGGAGAAGGTCAACGTCAACGGCGGCGCCATCGCCCTCGGCCACCCCCTCGGCGCCACCGGCACCAAGCTGGCCGTCACCCTCCTCCACGAACTGGAGCGCACGGGAGGCCGTTACGGCCTCCAGACGATGTGCGAGGGCGGCGGCCAGGCGAACGTGACGATCATCGAGCGGCTGTGACGCCCTCCGGGCCTCAGGAACTCTCCGGGCCTCAGGAACTCTTCGGGCCTCAGGAACCCTCCGGGCCCGTCGGGCCCGTGGAGCCCTCCGGGCCCGGCGTGCCGAAGATCCGCTGCCAGACCGCGTGATCGGTGCGGGGGCCTCCCGGGGTCTCCGCACCGTAGACGGCGATCTCGGCGTCGAGGTCCAGGGGGCGGGAGGGCGCGGTCATGGCCGCGAGCTCTCCGGCCACGGCGTGGTCGGGGACCAGCCAGCACACCTCGAACTCGATGCCGTCGGGGTCGCGGGCGTACAGGGCCTTGGTGGAGGCGTGGTCGCTCGCCCCGGTCAGCGCGCCCGCCCCGGCCAGCCGCGCCCGCGTCGACCGCAGCTCCGCCAGGGTGTCCACCTCCCAGGCCAGGTGGTAGAGGCCGACCCGGCCGCGGCCGGGTCCCGGCGCGGGCTCGGGGGACTGGAAGAGGCCGAGGTCGTGGTCGTTGGCGGAGCCGGCCGCCTGGAGGAAGACCGCGCCGGGGAAGGTGCCCGGCAGCGGCCGGAAGCCGAGGACGTCACGGTAGAAGGCGAGGCTGCGCTCCAGGTCGGAGACGAAGAGGACGGCGTGGTTCAGCCGCTGGACGGGCATGGCGGGGGGTCCGTTCGGGATCGGTGCGGTGGGGCCGCCGGGGGCGGCAGGGGCAAGATACGCGTCCGCCGGGGTGGAGCCACCCCGGCGGACGTCGTGCGCGCGGCGGTCAGTCCGGCCGGGGCAGCGCGCGCAGCGCCGCCGCCGCCTCGGCCATCACCCGGTCGACGAGTCCGGCGCACGAGGGGAGGTCGTCGATCACGCCCGCGACCTGGCCCGAGGCCATCACCCCGAGGTCGGTGCGGCCGTCCACCATCGACGCCTTGAGCATCATGGGCGTGTTGGCGGCGAGCAGGATCTGGCTCCAGGTCAGCTCCTTGCCGTGCTTCATCGCGAGGCCGTCCCGGACCATCTGGGGCCAGCTCATGCCGGACTCGCGCCGGAAGGCCGCCGCGTGCCGGACGGCCCGCAGCAGCGCCGCCGTCCGGCCGGACCGCTCCAGGGCGTCGACCAGCTCGGTCCTGAGCATCCGGTGGGGCAGCCCGTCGACCTTCGTGGTGACGGTGACGTCGCCCACCGCCGCGGCCAGGTAGCGGGCCTTGACCGCGTCGGGGACGGTCGAGTCGGAGGTGAGCAGGAAGCGGGTGCCCATGGCGATCCCGGCCGCGCCGTAGGAGAGGGCGGCGGCCAGGCCGCGTCCGTCGTGGAAGCCGCCGGCGGCGACGACCGGGATGTCCACCGCGTCGACGACCTGGGGGAGGAGGACGGTGGTGGCGACGCCGCCGGTGTGGCCGCCGCCCTCGCCGCCCTGCACCACGACCGCGTCGGCGCCCCAGGCGGCGACCTTCTCGGCGTGCCGGCGGGCGCCGATCGACGGGATGACGACGACCCCGGCGTCCTTGAGGCGGGCGATCAGCTCGCGCGAGGGGGCGAGCGCGAAGGAGGCGACCTTCACCCCCTCGTCGATGATGATCCGGACGCGGTCGGCGGCGTCGCCGGCGTCCGCCCGCAGGTTCACGCCGAAGGGCGCGTCCGTGCGGGACCGGACCTCGCGCACGGCGGACCTGAGCTGCTCGACACCCATGGTCGCCGAGGCCAGGATGCCCAGCGCGCCCGCGTTCGCGGCGGCGGAGACCAGCCGCGGCCCGGCGACCCACCCCATGCCGGTCTGCACGATCGGGTGCCGGACCCCGACGAGGGCGGTGAGGGGGGTGGCGATCGTGGTGTCGCTCATCCGCGGACCTCGCGGTCCCGCAGGCCCCGGGGGTCGATCTCCTCGCGGATCAGCCGGAGTTCCTCGGCGGTGGGGTCCCGGGTGTACGGCACCTCCTCGGGTACGACGAGCGCGAAGCCGGTCGCCTCCCGCACCTGCTCGACGGTGACGCCCGGGTGGAGCGAACGGAGCCGCATGACGCGGTCCGGGGTCTCGAAGTCGAAGACGCCCAGGTCCGTGATGACGCCCGGGAGGCGGTGGTAGCGGGTGGCCGAGGGGCCGGCCGCCGCGGCCCGGTCGTAGCCGACGCCGCAGACCATGTCGACCCGCTCGACGAAGACCCGGGGCGAGTGCTTGGGGACCCAGTAACTCGTCGGGTTGTTCAGCGTGTTGACCGGCGCCCCGCGCACGCCGAGGAGCTGTCGCGTCGGCCGCTCCCAGTCGCCGATGCAGCTGATGTTCTGGTTGCCGTGCCGGTCGAGCTGGCTGGCGCCCATCATCACGTGCCGCCGGCCCGTGGTCACCAGGGCCAGGTGCTGACGGTACGGCAGCCATCCCTCCACGATCCCGGGCGCGGCGCCGACGGCCGGCACGTCGCCGATGAGCAGCGCCTCGCCGTCGGTGAGCAGCAGGTCGGGGGAGAAGGTGCGCCGGGCCAGCCGGGCGCCGATCATCGGCACCGTGCCCATGGGACTGGCCAGGACCTCGCCCGCGTCCCGCCACGCCTCGGCGCAGGCCACCACGCAGTACTCGGCGCGGGTGGCCGTCGTGGTCGTGTCGGTGCCGGTCATGCTTCCTCCCCGTGGAACGCCGCCACCGCGGCCTGGTACGCGTCCTCGTCGCCGGAGAGGAACCGCGCGGTGAACGCCCGCCATCCCTCCGGGTCGCGGGCCGCCTCGACGTAGTGGCGCTGGAACGCCTCGTCCCGGTCGTACTCCGGGGCGCACGAGGTGAAGTGCGCCCCGTTCGGCGTCTCGACGACGCCGTCGACGAACGCCCGCTTGAGCAGCAGCGTCTGCGGCCCCGCGTCCTTGAGGAGTTCGGAGGTCTCCACGATCCGCTCGCAGGAGACGTACGCCGTGTCGGCGGCCTCGCAGAAGAGGTCGTCGAAGTACGGGTCGGGGCCCAGGTACTGGCCGTTGCCGTGCGCGTCCGCGCGGTTGAGGTGGACCAGCGCGGCGTCCAGGCGCAGCGCCGGAACGGCGACGAGCTCCTCGCGGTCGCCGTACGGGGAGGTGACGGTCCGCAGCGTCGGGTTGACGGTCATCACGTCCGAGGCGATCCCGGCCCGGACGGGCATGAAGGGCAGCCGGTGCACGGCGGCCGTCAGCCCCCACATCATCATGGCCTCGTCCAGCTCGACCAGTTCGAGGGCGCCCCGCTGCCGGGCCGCGCCGAAGTGCGGCTCCAGCGGGACGGAGTCGAGGGTGGCGAAGGCGGCGACCAGCTTGCGGATCTTCCCCGCGGCGGCGAGCAGCCCGACGTCCGGTCCGCCGTACGAGACCACGGTCAGGTCCGTGACGTCCGAGCGCAGCAGCGCCCGGACCAGCGCCATCGGCTTGCGCCGGGAGCCCCAGCCGCCGATCCCGATCGTCATCCCGCTCCGCAGCCGGCCGACGACCTCCTCGGCGGTCATCGTCTTGTCCTTGCTCACGCCTGTTCCTCCCTCTTGTCCGTGCCGAAGGTGTCGCGGACGCGGTCGGCGACGCCGCTGAGATTGGCCTCGAAGGTGAAGCCCTGCTCGAAGCGGTAGCTGCGCCGTACGTCCACCGGGTCGATGCCGTTGATCGCGGCCTTGGCGAGGCGGACGAGGCGTCCGTCCTTCGCGGCGATCTCCCGGGCCAGTCCGAGCGCCGCCTCGCGCAGCTCCCCGCGCGGCACGACCCGCCACACCGAGCCGTGCCGGCGCAGTTCCTCGGCGGTGACCGTGCGGGAGGTGTAGTAGAGGGCGCGCATCAGGTGCTGGGGGACCAGCCGGGCGAGGTGGGTGGCGGCGCCGAGCGCGCCCCGGTCCAGCTCGGGCAGGCCGAAGGTGGCGTCGTCGGAGGCGACGATCGCGTCGGCGTTGCCGACGAGGCCGATGCCGCCGCCGAGGCAGAAGCCGTGGACGGCGGCGACCACCGGCACCTCGCACTCGTAGACGGCGGCGAACGCCTCGGCGCAGCCGTGGTTGGCGCCCAGGATCGCCTCCGGGCCCGTCGCGCGCTGGATCTCCTTGATGTCGACGCCGGCGTTGAAGCCGCGGCCCTCGGCGGTGAGCACGACGCAGCGCACCTTCGGGTCGGCGCCGGCGGCGCGGACGGCGGCGGCGAGGTCGTACCAGGCCCGGACGGGGAGGGCGTTGACCGGGGGGAAGTCGACGGTGACGACGGCGATGCCGTCGTCCGGGGCGGAGGTGGAGACACCCATGAGCAGATCAGCTACCTTTCCACCAAACGTTTGTTAGGTATGAAGGTAGCAGCGGTTCGGCCGCTGCGGGAGGTGTCCCTTGGCAGTGACCATCGATCTGTCCGGCTCCGTCGCCGTCGTCACCGGAGGCACCCGGGGCGTCGGCGCCGGCATCACCCGGGCCCTGCTCGAAGCCGGGGCGGAGGTCGTGACCTGCGCCCGGCGGGCCCCCGACGCCCCCGTCACCGCGGCCGGTCGCACCGCCCGCTTCCACCCCGTGGACCTCCGCGACCCGGAGGCCGTCACGGCCCTCTTCGACCGGGTACGGGACGAACACGGGAGGCTCGACACCCTCGTCAACAACGCCGGCGGCACCCCGTACCGGACCCTCGCCGACGGCGACCCCGCCCAGCACGCCCGGGTCGTCGAACTGAACCTCGTCGCCCCCCTGACCACCTCGCTCGCCGCGCACCGGGTGATGAGCCGTCAGGACCGCGGCGGGTCGATCGTCATGGTCGGCAGCGTCAGCGGCACCCGCCCGTCCCCGGGCTCCGCCGCGTACGGCGCCGCCAAGGCCGGACTCGAGAACCTCGCCCGCTCCATGGCCGTCGAATGGGCGCCGCTCGTCCGCGTCAACACCCTCGTCCTCGGCATGGTCCGCACCGAACTCTCCCACCTGCACTACGGCGACGAGGACGGCATCGCCGCCGTCGGCCGCACCGTCCCGCTCGGCCGGCTCGCCACGCCCGCCGACATCGGCGACGCCTGCGTCTTCCTCGCCTCCGACCGCGCCGCCTACATCAGCGGCGCCGCCCTCCACGTCCACGGCGGAGGCGAACGCCCCGCGTTCCTCGACGCCGCCACCACCAACCACCCCTGAGAGGCAGGACCTCACATGACCGGACTCTGCACGGGACGCGTCGTCGTCGTCACCGGAGCGGGCCGCGGCCTCGGGCGCGCGCACGCGCTCGCCTTCGCCGCCGAGGGGGCCCGGGTCGTCGTCAACGACCTGGGCGTCGGCCTCGACGGCACCGGCGCCGGCCCCGATGCCGGCCCCGCCCAGGACGTCGTCGACGAGATCACCGCCGCCGGCGGCCAAGCCGTCGCCCACGGCGGCGACATCGCGACCACCGAAGGCGCCGCCTCGCTGATCGCCACCGCCCTCGACGCCTTCGGCCGCCTCGACACCCTCGTCAACAACGCCGGCTTCCTGCGCGACCGGATGCTCGTCAACCTCGGCGAGGACGACTGGGACGCCGTCATGCGCGTCCACCTCAAGGGCCACTTCCTGCCGCTCCGGCACGCCGCCGCCCACTGGCGCGCCGAGGCCAAGGCCGGGCGCGTCCCCCGGGCCCGGGTCGTCAACACCAGCTCCGGAGCCGGGCTGCTCGGCAGCGTCGGCCAGGGCAACTACGCCGCCGCCAAGGCCGGCGTCGTCGGCCTCACCCTCGTCGCCGCGGCCGAGATGGGCCGGTACGGCGTCCAGGTCAACGCCCTCGCCCCCGCCGCCCGGACCCGCATGACCGAGAGCGCCTTCGCCGAGACGATGGCCGCCCCCTCGGGCCCCGGCTTCGACGCCATGGCCCCCGAGAACGTCTCGCCCCTCGTCGTCTGGCTCGGCTCCGACGCGTCCGTGGGCGTCACGGGCCGGGTCTTCGAGGCGGAAGGCGGGCGCATCACCGTCATGGAGGGCTGGCGCCCCGGCCCCACCGCCGACAGCGGGGCCCGCCGGACCCCCGCGGACGCCGGCGAGACCACCCTGAAGCTCCTCGCCGCGTCCCAGCCTCCCGAGCCGGTCTACGGCAGCCGCTGACCCCGCGCCGGCGGGACGCGGGCGCGCTCGGAGACGTGGCGGCGGGTGCCGCGGGGGTGGGGCGGGCGGTTTCCCGCTCACCGGGAACGGGCGCTCCCGCTGCCGCGCGGGGGCCGCCTAGCCTCGCCGGACACAGCCCCAACCGCCCCCCAGGAGGGACCCGTCATGCTCACGGACCGCCGGCGCCACGAGGCGGCCGAGCTGTTGCGCTCCGCCGAACGCGGCGTCTCGCCGATCGCCCCGCTGAGCGAGGCGTACCCCGGCATCGACACCGAGGACGCGTACGAGATCCAGCTCGTCAACATCCGGCACCGCCTCGCGGCGGGCGCCGAGGTGCGCGGCCACAAGGTCGGCCTCTCGTCGCCCGTCATGCAGCGCATGATGGGCGTCGACGAACCGGACTACGGGCACCTGCTCCACGACATGGAGCTCACCCCGGACGTCCCGGTCCCGGTCGCCCGCTACTGCCACCCCCGCGTCGAGGTCGAGGTCGGCTTCGTGCTCGGGGACGACCTGCCCGGAGAGGGCTGCACCCCGCAGGACGTGCTCGCGGCGACCGAGCGGGTCGTACCGGCCCTGGAACTCATCGACAGCCGCATCCGCGACTGGCGGATCACCATCGCCGACACCATCGCGGACAACGCCTCGTCCGCCGGGTTCGTCGTCGGTGAGGGCCGGGACCCGCGCGGGATCGACCTCAGGGCCGTCGAGGCCCGGCTGACCAGCGGCGGCGAACTCCTCGCCGAGGGCCGCGGCGACGCCGTCCTCGGCGACCCGGCCCGCTCCGTCGCCTGGCTGGCCCGTACCGTCGCCCGCTTCGGCGTGCCCCTGAAGAAGGGGCACCTGGTGCTGCCCGGTTCGTGCACCCGGGCCGTGGACGTCACGCCGGGCGCGACCTTCACCGCCGAGTTCACCGGGCTGGGCCCGGTGTCCCTCTCCTTCACCTGAGGTGATGATGACCCGCAAGACCAAGGCGACCGCCGCCATCGTCGGCTCCGGCAACATCGGCACCGACCTGCTGTACAAGCTGCTCCGCTCCGACCTCGTGGAACCCCGGTGGATGGTCGGCGTCGACCCCGGCAGCGACGGCCTCGCCCGCGCCCGCCGGCTCGGCCTGGAGACCACCCACGAGGGCGTCGACGCGCTCCTGGCCGGGGACGAACTGCCCGATCTCGTCTTCGAGGCCACCAGCTCCTCCGTCCACCGCGCCCACGCCCCCCGCTACGCGGACCTCGGCATCCGGGCGATCGACCTCACCCCGGCCGCCGTCGGCCCGGCCGTCGTCCCGCCCGCCAACCTGCGGGCCCATCTCGACCGGCCCAACGTCAACATGATCACCTGCGGCGGGCAGGCCACCATCCCCATGGTGTACGCCGTCTCCCGCGTCGTCCCGGTGGCCTACGCGGAGATCGTGGCCTCGGTCGCCTCCGTCTCCGCCGGCCCCGGAACCCGCGCCAACATCGACGAGTTCACCCGCACCACCTCCCGCGGCATCGAGACCATCGGCGGCGCCGCGCGCGGCAAGGCCATCATCATCCTCAACCCGGCCGACCCGCCCGTCATCATGCGCGACACCGTCTTCTGCGCCCTCCCCGAGGACGCCGACCACGCCGCCGTGGCCGCCTCCGTCAAGGAGATCGCCGAGCAGGTCGCCGCGTACGTCCCCGGCTACCGGCTGCGCGGCGAGCCGCAGTTCGACGGCCCCAGCCCCGAGAACGGCGGCATGGCCCGCGTCGCGATCTTCCTGGAGGTCGAGGGCGCGGGCGACTACCTCCCGCCGTACGCCGGGAACCTCGACATCATGACCGCCGCCGCCACCAAGGTCGGCGAGGAGTTCGCCCGGGCGCTCCTCGCCCCGGGCGCGTAAGGAGCACACCGCATGCCCTCCCCCGCATACTCGGACACCCTCGACATCCGGATCACCGACTCCTCGCTGCGCGACGGCTCCCACGCCATGCGCCACCGGTTCACCGCCGACGACGTCCGCTCCGTCGTCGCGGCCCTCGACGACGCCGGCGTGCCGGTGATCGAGGTGTCCCACGGCGACGGCCTCGGCGGCTCCTCGTTCACCTACGGCTTCTCGAAGACCCCCGAGCAGGAGCTGATCAAGGCCGCCGTGGAGACCGCCCGGCGGGCCAGGATCGCCTTCCTCATGCTCCCCGGGCTCGGCGTCAAGGACGACATCCGGGCCGCCCACGACAACGGCGCCGCCGTCTGCCGCGTCGCCACCCACTGCACCGAGGCCGACATCGCGGTCCAGCACTTCGGACTCGCCCGCGAACGGGGCCTGGAGACCGTCGGCTTCCTGATGATGGCCCACTCCACGAGCCCCGGGAACCTGGCGCGCCAGGCCCGGATCATGGCCGACGCCGGCTGCCAGTGCGTGTACGTCGTCGACTCCGCCGGCGCCATGGTCATGGACGACGTCACCGACCGGGTCCAGGCGCTGGTCGCCGAACTCGGCGACGACGCCCAGGTCGGTTTCCACGGCCACGAGAACCTCGCCCTCGGCACCGGCAACTCCGTCGCCGCCGTCCGGGCCGGCGCCCTCCAGATCGACGGCTCCACCCGCCGCCTCGGCGCGGGCGCCGGCAACACCGCCGTCGAGGCGTTCGTCGCCGTCTGCGCCAAGATGGGCATCCGCACCGGCATCGACGTCCTGAAGATCATCGACGCGGCCGAGGACGTCGTCCGTCCCGTCATGGACGAGGAGTGCAGGCTCGACCGCCTCGCCCTGCTCATGGGCCACGCCGGCGTCTACTCCAGCTTCCTCAGGCACGCCTACCGGCAGGCCGAGCGGTACGGCGTCTCCGGCGCCGAGATCCTGCTGCGCGCCGGCGAACGGCGCCTGGTCGGCGGCCAGGAGGACCAGCTCATCGACATCGCCCTCGAACTCGCCGCCGCCCGGAACTGAACCCACCACACCCGAGGAGAACCAGATGACTGCTCTCGACGACGAGGCCCGGGTCATCGAAGCCGACCGCCCGCCCGCCCGCTTCGCCCGCGGCTGGCACTGCCTCGGCCTCGCCGACGCCTTCAAGGACGGCGAGCCGCACGAGATCGAGGCGTTCGGCACCAAGCTCGTGGTCTTCCAGGGCCAGGACGACGGCGCACTGCACGTCCTCAACGCCTACTGCCCCCACATGGGCGGCAACCTCGCCCACGGCAGCGTCAAGGGCGACGCCGTCGCCTGCCCCTTCCACGACTGGCGATGGTCGGGTGACGGCCGCTGCGCCGGCATCCCGTACGCCCGCCGCGTCCCGCCTCGCGCCCGGACCCGCGCCTGGACCACCCTGGAGCGC
Organism: Streptomyces sp. NPDC058052; assembly: GCF_042885515.1. Lineage (NCBI taxonomy): Bacteria > Bacillati > Actinomycetota > Actinomycetes > Kitasatosporales > Streptomycetaceae > Streptomyces > Streptomyces sp. NPDC058052. The sequence continues at coordinate 91,493 of NZ_JBHVRX010000014.1, forward strand.
AACCGGCAGCTCTTCGTCTGGCACGATCCCGAGGGCAACCCGCCGCCCCCCGAGGTCACCGTTCCCGCGATCGAGGGCGTCCACGGCCAGGACGCGGGCGAGTGGAGCGACTGGACCTGGAAGACCGCGCGGGTCGACGGCTCGAACTGCCGCGAGATCGTGGACAACGTCGTGGACATGGCCCACTTCTTCTACGTCCACTACGCGTTCCCGACGTACTTCAAGAACGTCTTCGAGGGACACGTCGCCACCCAGTACATGGAAAGCGCCCCGCGCGGCGACATGGATCTGGGCAACCTCAGCTCTCCGCTGCGCTCCGACGCCTCGTACTACGGCCCGTCCTACATGGTCGACTACGTGTGGACCGAGGTGGCCCCCGGCGTCGAGATGGAGATGGTGCTGATCAACAGTCACTACCCGATCAGCGCCGACAGCTTCATGCTCCAGTACGGGGCGATCGTCAGGAAGCTGCCCGGCATGACCGACGAGCAGGCCGCCGAGGCCGCCCGGAGCCTGGTCGGAGGACTGGAGACCGGCTTCGAGCAGGACATCGAGATCTGGCGGAACAAGACCCGGATCGACAACCCGCTCCTCACCGAGGAGGACGGCCCCGTCTACCAGCTGCGCCGCTGGTACGAGCAGTTCTACGTCGACGCCGCCGACGTCGAGGACGAGATGGTCCGGCGCTTCGAGTTCGAGATCGACACCCGGCGGGCCAACGCGGCCTGGCGCGCCGAGGTCGACGAGAACCTGGCCCGCCGCGCGGCGGAGACCGAAGCCGGAGCCCCCTGACATGCGACCCGTCCAGTGCGACGCCTGCGGCAACCAGGTCCTGTGCGAGAAGTTCAGCCCCGCCCACACCTCGGTGCAGTGGACCGCCGACGCGGCCGTCGTCTGCCCCGAGTTCCGCGACCGGGCGGGGCGGGGCGAGCCCGGCGCCCGGACGCGGACCTGCCGGGCGCTGCGGTCCAGCATCGACCGCGCGGTCGCGGAGGGCACCCTGGAGGCCGACGGTGTCCGTGTCGACGTCTGAGTCCGCGGCCGCGGCCGGCGGGACGCGCACCCACCGGCTGCGGATCGTCGAGGTCGTCGCCGAGACGCCGGACGCGCACTCCCTGGTCCTCCAGCCGTCCCCGGAGAGCGTGTCCCGCTTCGCCCACCGCCCCGGCCAGTTCCTCACCCTGAAGCTGCCCGGCGCGGACGGCCCCGTCGCCCGCTGCTACTCCCTGGCCAGCTCGCCCCACACCGGGGAACCGCTGAAGGTCACCGTCAAGCGGGTGGCCGGCGGATACGGCTCCAACTGGGTGTGCGACCACCTGGCCGCGGGCGACGAGGTGGAGGCGCTCCCGCCGGCCGGGACCTTCACCCCGGACTCGCTCGACCACGACCTGCTGCTCGTCGCCGGCGGGAGCGGCATCACCCCCGTCCTCTCCATCGCCAAGTCGGTCCTCGCGGCCGGCACCGGCCGGATCGCCCTGCTCTACGCCAACCGCGACGAGGGCTCGGTCATCTTCCGCGACGAACTGCGCGCCCTCACCGCCACCCACCCCGGACGGCTCCTCGTCGTCCACTGGCTGGAATCGCTCCAGGGCCTGCCGGTCCCGGACCGGCTCGCCGCCGCGCTCGCGCCCTACGCCGGCCGGGAGGCGTTCGTCTGCGGTCCCGGCCCGCTCATGGACGCCGTCGAACAGGCGCTGCGCACGCTCGGGGCGCCCGGCGGCCGCATCCACCGGGAACGGTTCTTCTCCCTCTCCGGAGACGTCTTCGACGCCCCCGACCCGGCGGCCGCCACCGGCGCCGAAGGGGACGGTGCGGTGACGGTGGAGCTCGACGGCGAGACCCGGACGGTGGCCTGGCCGCAGGGCGCGCCGCTGCTCGACGCGCTCCTCGCGGCCGGCGTGGAGGCCCCGTACTCCTGCCGCGAGGGCGCGTGCAGCGCCTGCACCTGCCGGGTCGTCGCGGGCGAGGTGCGGATGGTCCGCAACGAGGTCCTGGACGACCGGGACCTCGCCGACGGCTACGTCCTCGCCTGCCAGGCCCTGCCGCTCACCGACCGGGTCGAGATCACCTACTCCTGACACCCCGAACCCTCCCGACGAGGAGCCCTCCCATGCCCCGTACGTACCTGGTCACCGGAGCCGCCTCCGGCATCGGCGCGGCCACCACCGCCCTCCTGCGGGAGCGGGGCCACACGGTCCTCACCGCGGACCTGGAGGACGGCGACATCCGCGCCGACCTGTCCACCGCCGAGGGCCGGGCCGCCCTCGCCGACCGGGCCCGCGCGCTCACCGGCGGACGGCTCGACGCGGCCGTCGCCTGCGCGGGCGTCGCCCACTTCGCCCCGGTCACCGTCCGCGTCAACCACTTCGGCGCCGTGGCCACCCTGGAGGGACTGCGCCCGCTGCTCGCCGCGGGCTCCGCCCCGCGGGCCCTCGTCGTCGGCTCCATCGACTCCGTGCACCCCACCGACCCGGAGATCCTGGCGGCGGCGGACGCGGACGACGAGGCCGCGGCGGTCACCGCCGCGCAGGCGGCCGTCGACCGCGGGGAGGGACACCTCGTCTACTCCTCCTCCAAGGCGGCCGTCTCCCGCTGGGTCCGCCGCACCGCCCCCGGCGCGGACTGGGCCGGCGCGGGCATCCCGCTCAACGCCGTCGCCCCCGGCGTGGTCCTCACCCCGCTGACCCGGCCCCTCCTGGACGACCCCGCGACCCGGGACCTCGTCGAGCGGGCCGTCCCCATGCCCCTGCGCGGCCACTCCCGGCCCGAGGAGCTCGCCCCGCTCCTCGCCTGGCTCACCTCGCCCGAGAACACCCTCGTCACCGGCCAGGTCGTCTTCGCGGACGGCGGCGCCGACGCCGTCCTGCGCGGCGACCGCGTCTGGTGAACACCCCGCCCCAGCACGCCCCCGGAGGCACCGTGCAGACCCGTACCCTCGAACGTTCCCTCGTGATCCCCGCCGCCCCCGACACCGTCTGGGCGCTCGTCGGCGGCTTCGCCACCCTGGCGGACTGGCACCCGCACGTCCCGCCGGCCACGCTGGAGGACGGCGCCGATCCCGAAGTCCCCGGCGCGGTCCGCGTCTTCACGCGGGACGGCGCGGTCGTCGCCCGCGAGCTCCTGCTCGACCGGGACCCCGCCGCCCGCCGCTACCGCTACACGCTCCTCGACCCGCTGGCGCTGCCCGTCGAGGAGTACGTGGCCACGCTCGCCGTCGCTCCGCACCCCGAGGGCGCCGAACTCCGCTGGTCCGCCGTCTACCGCGCCCCGGACGCGCTCGTCCCCCGGGTCGAGGCCGGGTTCGGCGACGGCGTCTACGCCACCGGCCTCGACGCCGTCCGGGAACGCCTCACATCCACTCGCTGAACCGCAGCCACGCCATCATGTTGTCCATCGAGGGCTGCGGCACCCCCGGAGCGGCCGGCGCACCCGCCGGCCGCTCCCGCCGCTCCGTCCGCCGGCCCGGGCCGAACATCGACTGCCAGACCGAGCGCGCGCAGCCGCGCACCGCGGGCGCGATCCGCTCCATCTCCCGGTGCACGCCGTGGCCGCAGACCGAGATCGCGGCGACGGCCCGGCCCGCGCCGCGCAGCGGCGCCGCGACGCAGAAGACGCCCCGGAACCCCTCCTCCTGGTCGAAGGCCACCCCGCGCTCCCGGACCAGGGCCAGCTCGGCCCGGAAGGGGTCGGGGCGGGTGATCGTCCGGGGCGTGCGGGCCCGCAGCCCGTTCCGTATCACCTGCTCCACCACCGGGGCGTCGCTGAACGCCAGGATGGCCTTGCCCGACGCGGTGCAGTACGCCGGCTGCCGGCCGCCCGTCCGCGACGGCACGCCGGAGTCGTCCGACCCGCCGATCCGCTCCAGATAGACCACCTCGGAGCCGTCGAGGACGGTCAGGTGCACCAGATGGCCGGTCGCCTCGTGCAGGGCGTGCAGATGGGGGAGGGCCGCGCGCCGCAGCCGGTTGTGGTGCGACGCCATCGCCCCGAGCTCCAGCATGCCCATGCCCAGGCGGTAGTCCCGGCCCTCCCGCTCCAGCCAGCGCAGCTGCACCAGCTGGTCCAGGATGCGGTGGGCGGAGGACCGCCGGATCCCCGACCGCTGCACGACCTCGGTGAGCGTCAGGCGCGGCCCGCCGCTCTCGAAGGCGCTCAGCACCTTCGCCGCCTTCTCCAGCAGCGACAGCGGCGGGACCGCGGCCTCGGTCCGCCCGGCGGCCAGGACGTCCTGGACGGGCTCCGCGGCATGCGTCGTCATCGACACCTCCCACACGGACGGCGCGACGGGGCGAAAGCCCGGCCGCGTCCGTAATCTCCGGTATTGCGTGGAGAGTGCCATGGGGGCGCGGGTACGGGAAGAGGGTGTTCCGTCTCGGAACGGTAACGCGTAGGTTCCCTCTCGTCACCCAAGAGGAGCCCAAGATCCGGGCCCCGGATCCGAGAGGCACCCCATGCGCGACCACGACGTCCTCACCGCGGTCCGGGCCCTCGCCCCCGTCCTGCGCGAGCGCGCCGCCGAGACCGAGGAACTGCGCCGCGTGCCCGGCGCCACCCTCGCCGACCTCGACCGCACCGGCTTCTTCCGGCTGCTCCGGCCCCGGGCCCACGGCGGACTCGCCGCCGCCCTCGGCGTCTTCCACGCCGCCGTCCACGAGATCGCCCGGGCATGCGGCTCCACCGGCTGGACCACCGCCCTCCTCGGCGTCCACCCCTGGTACGTGGCCCTGCTCGACCCCCGCGCCCAGCACGACGTGTGGGGCGACGGCGACGCGGCCCCGATCTGCTCCTCCCACGCCCCCACCGGCACCGTCACCCCCGTCGACGGCGGCTACCGCCTCACCGGCCGCTGGCACTTCGCGGCCGGCGCCGACCACGCCCGCTGGGCTCTCCTCGGCGGGCTCGTCAGCGACCCCGACGGCCGCCCGCTGGACATGCGGACCTTCCTCGTCCCCCGCACCGACTACCGGGTGGACGACGTCTGGGACACCGTGGGCCTGCGCGGCAGCGGCAGCAACGACATCGTCGTCGACGACGCCCTCGTCCCCGCCCACCGCACCCTCGGCTACACCCCCGTCACCACCCTCCGCTGCCCCGGCCACAGGACCAACCCCGAGCCCGTCTACCGGCTGCCCTACGCGGCCCTCTTCACCACCACCGTCTCCACCGTCATGGTCGGCATCGCCGAGGGCGCCTACGACCACCACGTCGAGACCGCCCGCGCCCACCCCTCCCTCCCGCACGGACGGCGCGTCGCCGAGGACCCCTTCGCCCAGGTCCGCATCGCCCGCGCCGCGGGCGAGATCGACGCCGCCCGCCTCCAGCTCGCCCGCACCACCAGCGAGCTGTACGACGTGGCCCTCGCCGGCGGCGAACCCACGGTCGCGCTGCGCGCCCGCGCCCGGCGCGACCAGGCCCTCGCCACCGAACGCGCCCTCACCGCCGTCGACCTGCTGCGCGAGAACGCCGGCGGCACCCCCCTGCGCAGCGACGGAGACGTCCTCTCCCGCGCCTGGCGCGACCTCCACACCGGCCGCGGCCAGGCCGCCAACGACGTGACGCGCGCCCTCACCCTCTTCGGCCGCGACGCCGTCGGCCTCGACGTCCACGACCCCATGCTCTGAACCCCCGCGCGCCGCCTTCCCGCTCAGTGGGAGCGGCGCGTTCTCCCCGGCGACGGCTCGCCGTACGGTCCTGGCATTCCCCCACCACGACCCGAAAGGGGATGCCCCCATGGCCGACGACGTCCTGGCAGCCGTTCGCGACCTCGCCCCCGTCCTGCGCGAACGCGCCGCCGAGGCCGAGGAACTGCGCCGCGTGCCCGACGCCTCCGTCAAGGAACTGGAGGACACCGGCTTCTTCCAGCTGCTCCAGCCGAAGACCTTCGGAGGCCGCGCCGCCGACCCGGTGGTCTTCTACACGGCCGTCAAGGAGATCGCCAAGGCGTGCGGATCGACCGGCTGGGTCGCCTCCGTGGTCGGCGTCCACCCCTGGCACGTCGCCCTCTTCGACCCGCGCGCCCAGCAGGAGGTGTGGGGCGAGGACCACAAGACCCGCATCGCCTCCTCGTACGCCCCCACCGGCAAGGCCGCCGCGACCGACGGCGGGTTCCGCCTCTCCGGCCGCTGGCACTTCTCCTCCGGCTGCGACCACGCCCGCTGGGCGCTCCTCGGCTGCCTCGTCACGGACGCCGAGGGCAACCCGGTCGACATGCGCACCTTCCTCGTCCCGCGCTCCGACTACCGCGTGGACGACGTCTGGGACACCGTCGGACTGCGCGGCACCGGCAGCAACGACATCGTCGTGGACGACGTCTTCGTCCCGGAGCACCGCGCCCTCAGCTTCGGCCCCGTCACCGCCCTCGACGTGCCGGGCCACGCCGTCAACCCGGAACCGGTCTACCGCCTCCCGTACGCCGGCGTCTTCACCACCACCATCGCCACCCCGATCGTCGGCATCGCAGAGGGCGCCTACGACTCCTACGCCGAGGCCACCCGCAAGCGGTTCCGCGTCTCCTACGGACAGCAGGTCGCCGAGGACCCCTTCGCCCAGGTCCGCATCGCCCGCGCCGCCAGCGACATCGACGCCGCGTGGCTCCAGCTCACCCGCAACATCGGCGCCCTGTACGCCCTCGCCGAACGCGGCGAGGAACTCCCCATGGAGCTGCGCACCCGCACCCGCAGGGACCAGGTCCTCGCCACCGAGCGCGCGGTCGCCGCGATCGACCTGCTGATGGAGAACGCCGGCGGCAACGCCATGCGCACCGGCTCAGGACCGGTCCAGCGCGCCTGGCGCGACGCCCACACCGGCCGCGGCCACGCCGCCAACGACCCCGAGCGCGCCCTCGTCATGTACGGGCAGTGCGCCCTCGGCATCGACATCCAAGACACCATGGCCTGAGAGGCAGCCGCAGATGACCGCGCTCACGTACGCGTCGACCTCCCGCACCGTCAAGGCCGCCGGACTCACCCTCCACTACCACGAGGCCGGCCCCGAGGACCGGCCCGACGCCCCCGTCGTGATCCTGCTGCACGGCGGCGGACCCGGAGCCTCCGGCTGGAGCAACTTCGGCGGCAACCTCCCCGTCCTCGCCCGGGAGTTCCGCACCCTCCTCGTCGACCAGCCCTGCTACGGCCGCTCCGACAAGCCCGAACCCGACCGCGACTACTTCAGCTACAGCGCCCGCGCCGTCGCCGCCCTCATGGACGAACTCGGCATCCCACGCGCCCACTTCGTCGGGAACTCGCTCGGCGGCGGGACCGCCGTGCGGATCGCCCTCGACCACCCGGACAAGGCCGACAAGCTCCTCCTCATGGGCCCCGGCGGCATCTCCGTCAACCTCTTCGCCCCGGACCCGACCGAAGGCATCACACGCCTCTTCGAGTTCAACGCCGCGCCCGAGCCCACCAGGGAACAGCTGCGCGCCTTCCTCTCCGTCATGGCCTACGACCAGTCCGTCGTCACCGACGAACTGGTCGAGGAACGGTGGGCCTCCGCCACCGACCCCGAGACCCGGCTCGGCTCCGCCCGCATGGCGGCCTCCTTCGCGAACCCCGCCTGGACCGAGGCCACCATGCTCTGGCGCGAGGCCCACCGGATCACCCGGCCCGTGCTGCTCACCTGGGGCCGCGAGGACCGCGTCAACCCCCTCGACGGCGCCCTCGTCGCCCTGAAGGCGATCCCCGACGCGCGCCTGCACGTCTTCCCGCACTGCGGCCACTGGGCCCAGACCGAACGGGCCGACGAGTTCAACCGCCTCGCCGTCGACTTCTTCACCCACTGACCTCCCGCCCCACCCCCCTGACCCTGCCGACCCCCCTCAGCGACCCCAGAGGTGCCCCATGGACATTCGCGCACTCGGCTACCTGCGCCTGGAGACCACCCGCCTCGACGAGTGGCGGCGCTACACCCTCGACATCCTCGGCATGGCCGAGGCCCCCGGCTCCACCGACACCACCCTCCTGCTGCGCGTCGACGACCGCGCGTACCGCATCGCGATCCAGGCGGGCGAGAGCGACCGGCTCCTGGCCGCCGGCTGGGAGGTCGCGAACGCCTCCGCCCTCGCCGACGCGGCCACCGCCCTGGAGGCGGCCGGCGTGGCCGTCAAGACCGCCGACGCCGCCGAGCTCGCCGAGCGCCGCGTCCAGGGCCTGATCCACCTGACCGACCCGTGCGGCAACCCGCTGGAGCTCTACTGGGGCCAGGCCCAGGACCACACCCCGCTCGCCACCCCCTACGGCAACCGCTTCGTCACCGGCGACCTCGGCCTCGGCCACGTCGTCCTGCCGGTCCCCGACATCGAGGCCGCCCTCGACTTCTACGAGAACCTCCTCGGCTTCCAGCTCCGCGACTCCATGAAGCTCCCGCCGCAGGCCGTCCCCACCGCCACCGAGCGGCGCGACTTCCACTGGATGCACTTCCTGAGCCCCAACCGCCGCCACCACAGCCTCGGCCTCTACCCCGGCGCCCTGCCCCCCGGCATCGTGCACTTCATGGTGGAGCTGGAGACCCTCGACGACGTCGGCCTCGGCCTCGACCGCATGCACGCCGCCGGCATCCCCATCGCCTCCAGCCTCGGCCGCCACACCAACGACCGCATGGTCTCCTTCTACGCGCAGGCCCCCGGTGGCTTCCAGGTCGAGTACGGCTGGGACGGCCTCGTCGTCGACCCCGCCACCTGGGTCGCCAAGGAGATCACCGCCGACAGCGTCTGGGGCCACCAGTGGAACGGCTGATCGACCCCGCGGTCTTCCGCGACGTCCTCGGACGCTTCGCCAGCGGCATCACCGTCGTCGCGGCCCTCGACGACGGCGAACCGGCCGGCTTCGCCTGCCAGTCCTTCGCCTCCCTCTCCCTCGACCCCCCGCTCGTCATGCTCGCCGTCGGCCGGTCCTCCACCAGCTGGCCGAGGATCCAGCGGGCCGGCCGCTTCTGCGTCAACATCCTCGCCGAGGACCAGCGGACCACCTGCGCCGCCCTCGGCCGCAGCGGCCCCGACAAGTTCGACGGCGTCCCCTGGCGCGTCGGCGACCACGGCACCGTACGGATCGACGGGGCGCTCGCCTTCGTCGAGTGCGAGCTGCACGAGGTGTACGAGGCCGGCGACCACCACCTCGTCACCGCCCATGTCGTCGCCCTCGACGCCGGCGAGGACCGCAGGCCGCTGCTCTTCTACCGCAGCCGTTACGCCGTCGGAGCCTTCTGATGCCCATCGACCCCGAGAAGGCCAAGGCCGCGCCCCCGGTGCGGACCGAGGTCGTCTGGGACGACCGCGCCGTACGCCTGTACCACCTGGCGCTCGGCGCGGGCGTCCCCGAGACCGACCCGCGCGAACTGCGCTACGTGTACGAGGGCCACGCGGACGGCCTCCAGACCCTGCCCACCTTCGGTGTCGTCGCCGGCGGCACCGGAGGCGTCGGCTTCCAGGTCTTCGACCTGCCCGGCGTCGACATCGACCTGGCGCACGTCCTCCACGGCGGCCAGGAGATCACCGTGCACCGCCCGCTGCCCGCCGCCGCCCGCGCCACCGCCGTCACCCGTCTGGCGGACGTGTACGACAAGGGCGGCGCCGCCGTCCTCGTCCAGGAGTCCACCCTCCTCGGCGAGGACGGCGCGCCCCTCCTCACCCAGCGCAACCACGTCTTCGTCCGCGGCGAGGGCGGCTTCGGCGGCGACCGCGGCCCCTCCGACCGCCTCCCCGTCCCGGACCGGGCCCCCGACCTGCTCCTCGAGCTCCCCACGCTCCGCCGGCAGGCCCTGCTCTACCGGCTCACCGGCGACTGGAACCCCCTCCACGCCGACCCGGCCACCGCCCGCGCGGCCGGCTACGACCGGCCGGTCCTGCACGGCCTGTGCACCTTCGGCATGGCCGTCAAGGCCGTCACCGACCGCCTGCTCGACGGCGACGCCACCGCCGTCACCGGCTGCCGGACCCGATTCGCCGGAGTGTTCTTCCCCGGCGAGACCCTCCGGCTGCGGGTCTGGCACACCTCCGGAGGACACCTGCTGACCGCCACCGCGGCGGACCGCGACGACGCCCCCGTCCTCACCGACGCCCGCGTCACCACCCGCTGAACCGGCCCCGACCCCCGGACCCCGACTCCCGAGGGAGAACGCGATGAACAGCACCTGGGACCACACCTACGACGTGGTCGTGGTCGGCTCCGGCGCCGCCGGCCTGGCCGCGGCCCTCACCGCCCGGCTGCGCGGACTGACCGCCCTGGTGGTGGAGAAGACCGACGCCTACGGCGGCTCCACCGCCCTCTCCGGCGGCGCCATCTGGGTCCCCGGCAACTTCCACCTGGACGCCGCCGGACTCGGCGACACACCGGAGAAGGCCCGCGCCTACCTGGACGCCACCGTCGGCGACCGAGTCGCCGGCAGCCGCAAGGACGCCTACGTCCGGTACGGACCGCGCATGGTGCGCGAGTTCCACGACCGCACCGACGTCCGCTTCGTCTACACCCCCGGCTACTCCGACTACTACCCGGAGCGCCTCGGCGGCTACCCGCAGGGCCGCTCCATCGAGCCCGAGGTCTTCGACTTCACGAAGCTCGGCCCCGAACGGCGCGCCACCATGCGCCGGGCCGGGCTCCCCACGTACGGACTGACCATCACCTCCAGGGACTTCCACGACCTCAACATGGTCGGCCGCACCTGGGCCGGCCGGCGCACCGCCGTCAAGGTCGGCGCCCGGGCCGCCAAGGCCCTGCTCACCGGCCGCAAGCCGCTCTCCCTCGGCGAGGCGCTGATCGCCCGCATGCGCCACTCGCTCGACCGCCTCGGCGGCGAGCTCTGGCTCTCCGCGCCCCTCACCGCCCTCGTCGAGGAGGACGGCCGGGTCACCGGCGTCCGGGTGCGACGCGACGGCCGCGACCTCGCCGTCCGGGCCACCGGGGGAGTGGTCCTCGCCTCCGGCGGCTTCTCCCACGACCAGGCGCTCCGCGAGAAGCACCTGCCGGGCCCCACCTCCACCGCGTGGAGCGCCGCCGCCGACGGCCAGACCGGCGACGCCCTGGAACCGGCCCTCGCCCTCGGCGCCGCCGTCGACCTGATGGACAAGGTATGGGGCGCTCCGACCGTCGTGCCCCCGGACGCCAAGCCCTTCTTCCTCGTCGCCGACCGCGGGATCCCCGGCATGGTGATCGTCGACTCGGAGGGGGAGCGGTACGCCAACGAGGCAGCCCCGTACCACGAGTTCGTCGACGCCATGTACGCCCACCAGGCCCGCGGCGGCGCCACCGCCGTACCCTCCTGGCTGATCCTCGACGCCACGGCACGGTCCCGGTACCTCTTCATGGGCCTCTTCCCCGGCCAGTCCTTCCCCCGCGCCTGGCGGGAGAGCGGCTTCGTCAAGCAGGCCGCGACCGTGGAGGAGCTCGCGCCGCTCATCGGCGCCGCCCCGGAACGGCTCCGCGCCACCGTGGACCGCTTCAACGGCTTCGCCCGCGCCGGCCGGGACGAGGACTTCCACCGCGGCGACAGCGTCTACGACCGCTACTACGGCGACCCGACGCTGCCCAACCCCAATCTGGCACCGCTGGAGAAGGGACCCTTCCACGCGATCCCCGTCCACCCCGGCGACATCGGCACCAAGGGAGGTCTCGTCACCGACGCCACCGCCCGCGTCCTGCGCGAGGACGGCACCGCCATCCCCGGCCTGTACGCCTCCGGCAACGTCTCCTCCGCCGTCATGGGCGAGACCTACCCGGGACCCGGCGCGACCATCGGCCCCGCCATGACCTTCAGCTGGCTCGCCGTCAACGACATCGCGGGCGGCCCCGCATGACCGGCCCTTCCGCGGACGGCCTGCGCGACCGGACCGTCATCGTCACCGGCGGCGCCCGGGGACTCGGAGCGGCGGCCGCGCGCGCGGCCGCCGCGGCGGGGGCCCGCGTGCTGCTCACCGACCTCCGGGAGAAGGAGGGCCGCGCCGTCGCCCGTGAGCTCGGCGGCCGGGCCCGGTTCGTCCGGCACGACGTCACCTCGGAGGACGACTGGCGCGCGGTCGCGGACCTCGCGTCGCGCACGTACGGCGGGGTCGACGGACTCGTCAACAACGCCGGGATCTCCGGCGGCTCCCACGCCCTGGAGGAGCAGACCGCGGAGGCGTTCCGCCGGGTCGTCGACATCGACCTCACCGGGGTCTTCCTCGGGCTGCGGACCGTGATCCCGGTGATGCGGGCGCACGGCGGCGGCTCCGTCGTCAACGTCTCCTCCGCCGCCGGCCTCATGGGCCTGGCCCGCACCGCCGGGTACGGGGCGGCCAAGTGGGGCGTCCGCGGTCTCACCAAGATCGCCGCCGTGGAGCTCGCCGCCGACCGGATCCGGGTCAACTCCGTCCACCCCGGCATGATCCACACCCCCATGACCGCCCACCTCGGCATCCCCGACGGCGAGGGCGGCTACCCCGCCGCGCCCCTGGGACGCGTCGGCACCCCGGAGGAGATCGCCCGCGCGGTCGTCTTCCTGCTCTCCGACGCCTCCTCGTACGTCACCGGCGCCGAACTCGCCGTGGACGGCGGCTGGACCACCGGTCCCGTCCTCACGACCCCCTTCAAGGAGGACCGCCGATGCCCGTCGACCTGACCGGGAAGGTCGCGCTGATCACCGGCGCGGCCCGCGGCATGGGCGAGGCCGAGGCCCGTCTCTTCACCGCCCTCGGCGCCCGCGTCGTCCTCACCGACGTGCGCGAGGCCGAGGGCGAGGGGACCGCCGCCTCCCTCGGCCCGGCCGCCCGCTTCGTCCGCCACGACGTCACCGACCCGGCGTCCTGGGACGCCGCCGTGGCCGCCGCCGTCGACGCCTTCGGCCGGCTCGACGTCCTCGTCAACAACGCCGCCGTCCACTCCACGGCCCCCATCGTGGACGAGGACCCGGCCCGCCTGGACACCCTCCTCCGGGTCAACCTCGCCGGCCCCTTCCTCGGCATCCGCGCCGCGGCCCCCGCGATGCGGGAGAGCGGCGGCGGCTCCATCGTGAACATCTCCTCGCAGGCCGGCCTCCAGGGCATCTGGGGACACGGCGCCTACGGCGCCGCCAAGTGGGGACTGCGCGGGCTGACGAAGACCGCCGCCCTCGAACTGGGCCCGGACGGCATCCGGGTCAACTCCGTCCACCCGGGCGCCATCGCCACCGCCATGACCGCCCACCTCGGCACCGCCCGTCACCCCGGCGCGCCGCTCGGGAGGGTGGGCGAGCCCGAGGAGGTCGCCCGGCTCGTCGCCTTCCTCGCCTCCGACGAGTCCTCGTACCTCTCCGGCGCCGAACTCGCCGTGGACGGCGGGGCGTCCGCCGGCCGCATGCCCCTGCTCACCGGGAAGGAGACGGACGCGTGACCGCGCCCTCGCCCGAGGTCCGGGCCCTCATCGACCTGGCCGCCGCGCAGTTCCCCCCGATCGGCACCACGATGACCGACATCGCCGAGGTCCGCGCCTTCTTCGCCGCGCGCCCCCGGCCCGCCGTCCCTCCGCTCCCCGTCGCCCGCGTCATGGACCGGGACGCCGACGGCGTGCCCGTCCGCGTCTACGACGGCGGCACCCGTGCCGACGCCCCCGTGGTCGTCTTCTGCCACGGCGGCGGCTTCGTCCTCTGCGACCTCGACAGCCACGACGCCTTCTGCCGCTCCGTCGCCGCCGCCACCGGCGCCACCGTCGTCGCGGCCGACTACCGGCGCGCCCCCGAGCACCCGTTCCCCGCCGCCCCCGAGGACGCCTACACCGCCCTGCTGTGGGCCGCCCGGACCCACCCGGGCCGCCGGCTCGCCGTCGCCGGGGACAGCGCGGGCGCCCACCTCGCCACCGTCCTCACCCTGCTCGCCCGCGACCGCGGCGGCCCCCGGATCGCCTTCCAGGCGCTCTACTACCCGATGCTGGACCCCACCCGCTCCCGCCCCTCGCACCGCGAGAACGCCCAGGGCTACTTCCTCACCGCCGACCACCTGCGCTGGTACTGGGACGCCTACCTGCCCGACCCGGCCGACCGCACCCACCCCCACGCGGCGCCGCTCGCCCACGCCGACCTCACCGGCCTCCCGCCGGCCCACGTCGTGACGGCCGGCCTCGACCCCCTGCGGGACGACGGCGTCGCGTACGCCGAGGCGCTCGCCGCCGCCGGGGTCGCCGTCGCCCACCACCACCATCCGGGCATGTTCCACGGCTTTCTCTCCATGGCCGGCGCGCTGCCCGAGGGCGCCGAGGCCCGCGCGTCCGCGTTCGCGGTGCTGCGCGCCGCGCTCGACGCCCCCTGACGCCCGGGGCATCCGCACCGCGCCCGCGCCCCCCGCGCCCACCGACCGGTGGGCGCGGGGGGCGCGGTCCTGTCCGGGGCGGGTCACCCCTCGATGAGGTCGAACCCCTCGTATCCCGACTCCGCCACCCCGGCGATGATCTCGCCGTACACCCCGAAGCCGCCGATGAACGGCATGAACACCCTCGGCTTCCCCGGGATGTTGGCCCCCTGGTACCAGGAGTCCGCCACCGGGAAGAGGGTGGCGGCGGCGCGGTCGCGGCACTCCGCGACCCACCGCTCGACGGCCTCCTCCCGGGCCTCGATCGCCCGGTAGCCGTGCGCGTCGAGGTGGTCCAGGCAGGCGGCGAGCCAGTCGACGTGCTGCTCGGCGCAGAGGACCACGTTGGCCATGACGGACGGGCTGCCGGCCCCCGTCAGGCTGAACAGGTTCGGGAAGCCGTCCACCCCGAGTCCCAGGTACGTCCGGGGGCCGGCCGCCCAGTCGTCCTTCAGCAGCCGCCCGCCGCGCCCCCGCACCTCGATCCGGTCGAGCGCGCCCGTCATCGCGTCGAAGCCGGTCGCGAACACCAGCGCGTCCAGCTCCACCAGGGTGCCGTCGGCCAGGACGATCCCCCGGCTCTCGATCCGCTCGACCGGATTCCCGCGCAGGCCGACCAGGTCGACGTCGGGGCGGTTGAAGGTGGCGTAGTAGTCCGAGTCCGTGACGATCCGCTTGGTGCCGATCGGATGGTCGGCGGGGACGAGCAGATCGGCCACGGCGGGGTCCTCGACGACCCCCCGGACCTTCTCCTCCCAGAACGCGCGCGCCGCGTCGTTGGCCGCCGGGTCGGTGAGCTGGTCCGGGAAGGTCTTGGAGTACAGCACCCCGCCCAGCCGCCAGCGCTCCTCGAACGCCGCCCGCCGCTCCTCCTCCGACACCTCGAAGGTCCCCGACGGGTGGGCCTGGTGCGGCGAGCCCCCGCCGCTCAGCCGCGAGAGCCGCCGCCGCTCGGCGTACCCCGCCTTCTGCCGGGCGCGGGTCTCCGCGTCGAGCGGGCGGTTGCCGGCCGGGACGCTGTAGTTGGCGCTGCGCTGGAGGACCGTCAGGTGCGCGGCCTGCCCGGCGATGAGCGGCACCGCCTGGATGCCGGAGGAGCCGGTGCCGAGGACGCCGACGCGCAGCCCGGTGAAGTCGACGCCCTCGTGCGGCCACGCCCCGGTGTGGTGGACGCTCCCGGCGAACTCCGCCGCCCCCGGTAT
Organism: Streptomyces sp. NPDC058052; assembly: GCF_042885515.1. Taxonomy (NCBI): domain Bacteria; kingdom Bacillati; phylum Actinomycetota; class Actinomycetes; order Kitasatosporales; family Streptomycetaceae; genus Streptomyces; species Streptomyces sp. NPDC058052. The sequence goes on from NZ_JBHVRX010000014.1 coordinate 106,979, forward strand.
GTCGGGCCGGTGGGCGGCGGAGAGGCAGCCGACGGCGAAGACGCAGTACCGGGCGGTCAGCGTCTCGCCGCGGTCCGTGGTGACCGTCCAGGCCAGCTCGTCCTCGTCCAGCCGGGCCGAGACGACCGAGGTCCCGAAGGAGTAGCTGCGCCGCAGGTCGAAGCGGTCGGCGACGTGCGCGAGGTAGCGCAGGATCTCGGGCTGGGTGGCGTACCGCTCGCTCCAGTCCCACTCCTGCTGGAGCTCCTCGTCGAAGGAGTAGGAGTAGTCCACGGACTCCACGTCGCAGCGGGCGCCCGGATAGCGGTTCCAGTACCAGACCCCGCCCACGTCGTCCCCGCGCTCGAAGCCGCGCACGCGGTGGCCGAGCGCGCGCAGCCGGTGCACGGCGTACAGGCCGGTGACACCGGCCCCGACCACGATCACGTCGACGTCGGTGGAGGGGGGAGTGCGGTCGTTCACGGTCGTGCTCCTCGTCCGGTGGTGGTGTGTCCCGCCAGCCGTCGCAGCGCCCCCTTGTCGACCTTGCCCGCCGCGTTGTGGGGGAGGGCCGGGAGGGGGTGGAAGGCCCGCGGGGTCTTGAAGTTGGCCAGCCGCCGGCGGGTGTAGGCGGTCAGCTCCGCGGTGTCGATCAGGGCTCCGGCCGCGGGGACGCAGTAGGCGACGCCGACCTCGCCGAGCCGTGCGTCGGGCGCGCCGACGACCGCCGCGTCCAGGACGGCCGGATGGGTCCGCAGGACCTGCTCGATCTCGGCCGGGTACACGTTGAACCCGCCGACCACGAACATGTCCTTGAGGCGGTCGGTGATCCGCAGGAACCCGCGCGCGTCGAGGACGCCGACGTCGCCGGTGCGCAGCCAGCCGTCGGCGTCCACCGCCTCGGCGGTGGCCCCGGGGTCGTCCAGGTAGCCGCGCATCACGTGGAAGCCGCGCGTCAGGATCTCGCCGGGCTCCCCGGGCGGCGCGTCGATCCGCAGCTCCGTGCCCTCCAGGGCGGTGCCGGAGGTCTGGGCCAGCGTCTCGGGGGACTCGTGCGGCGGGCAGATCGCCACCACGCCGGTCGACTCGGTCAGCCCGTACGCGGTGGAGACGTTCCGGGCGCCCAGCCCGGTCCTGATCTCCTCGATGAGCGCGGTCGGGATGTTCGCCGCGCCCGTGACCGCCATCCGCATCGCGCTCAGGTCGTACGCGGCGCGGCCGGGGTGGTGCAGGAGCGAGGTGAAGACGGTGGGCGCTCCGGTCAGCACGGAGATCCGCTCGTCCCGCATCCGGCCGAGGACCGTCTCCGCGTCGAAGACCGCCTCCGGGACGATCGTCGCCCCGTGCAGCAGACAGGCGAGGACGCCCGCCTTGTAGCCGAAGGTGTGGAAGAACGGGTTGACCAGCAGGTAGCGGTCGCCGCGCCGCAGGGTCACCGTGCGGGCCCAGGCGTCGTAGACGCGCAGGTTCTGTCCGTGCGTGGTGGGGACGCCCTTGGGCCGGCCGGTGGTCCCGGAGGTGAAGAGGACGTCGGCGGGGTCGTCGGGGCGGACGGCGGCCGACACGGCGAGCCGCCGCTCCGTCGTGACCCGGTCCGCGCCCGCCAGGAAGTCCGGCCAGTCGCCGGAGTGCAGGGCCACGGTCCTTTCCAGGAGCGGGAGTTCCTCGCCGGACTCCGCGAGCAGCGCGCGGTAGTCGGTGCCCAGGAAGTCGTGCTCGGTGAAGAGCAGCCTGGTGCGGGAACGCCGCAGGATGTCGGCGGCCTCGGCCGCCCGGTAGCGGGTGTTCACCGGGACGAGGACGGCCCCGGCGGCCACCGCGCCGAGCGCGGCCACCACCCACCGGGCGCTGTTCGGCGCCCAGACGGCGACCGCGTCGCCGGGCCGCACCCCCTGGGCGATCAGCGCGCGCGCCGTCGCGTCGACGCGGTCGCGCAGCTCCCGGAAGGTCCAGCGGTCCCCGCCGAAGACGAGGGCCTCCTCGTCGCCGTACGTCTCGGCGGCCCAGTCCGCGAGCCGGGCCAGTGTCTCAGCGCCCCTCATGATCCGTCACGACCTCCTTGCGGGCCCGTCCCGTGCGGGGCGCGGGCGTGGATCCACGACGGAGGGAGCCTCGCAGGGAGGGGCGGCCGGGCGCAGGAGCGGTTTCCCGCTCACCGGGAAGGCGCCGTGAGAAGCGCGGGAACGACGGAGGAGGGGCGGCTTCCGCCGCCCCTCCTCGGATCGTCCGGTGCGTCCGGCTAGTCGGTGCCGGTCTCCATGGCGGCGCGGTCCAGCGCCGTTTCCTCGGTGTCGGGGGTCTCGCCGCGGGAGGCGATGGCCTCGGCGCCGCCCTCGGGCATCGAGCCGATGAGACCGGTGGCGGCGGCCTGCGCGGCACCGATGGCGGGGCTGCCGGAGCCGATGAGGCCGATGCCGGCGTACTGCTCCAGCTTGGCGCGGGAGTCGGCGATGTCGAGGTTCCGCATGGTCAGCTGGCCGATCCGGTCCAGCGGGCCGAAGGCGGAGTCCTCGGTGCGCTCCATGGACAGCTTGTCCGGGTGGTAGCTGAAGGCCGGGCCGGTGGTGTCGAGGAGCGAGTAGTCCTCGCCGCGCCGCAGCCGCAGGGTGACCTCGCCGGTGACGGCGGCGCCGACCCAGCGCTGGAGCGACTCGCGGATCATCAGCGCCTGCGGGTCCAACCAGCGGCCCTCGTACATGAGGCGGCCGAGCCGGCGGCCCTCGTTGTGGTACTGGGCGAGCGTGTCCTCGTTGTGGATCGCGTTGACGAGGCGCTCGTAGGCGGCGTGCAGCAGCGCCATGCCAGGGGCCTCGTAGATGCCGCGGCTCTTGGCCTCGATGATCCGGTTCTCGATCTGGTCGGACATGCCCAGGCCGTGGCGGCCGCCGATGGCGTTGGCCTCCATGACCAGGTCGACGGCGGAGGCGAACTCCTTGCCGTTGATGGTGACGGGGCGGCCCTGCTCGAAGCCGATCGTCACGTCCTCGGGGGCGATCTCGACCGACGGGTCCCAGAACCGCACGCCCATGATCGGGTCGACGGTCTCGATGCCGGTGTCCAGGTGCTCCAGGGTCTTCGCCTCGTGGGTGGCGCCCCAGATGTTGGCGTCGGTGGAGTACGCCTTCTCGGTGGAGTCCCGGTAGGGGAGGTCGTGGGCGACGAGCCACTCCGACATCTCCTTGCGGCCGCCGAGCTCGGTGACGAAGTCGGCGTCGAGCCACGGCTTGTAGATCCGCAGGTGCGGGTTGGCCAGCAGGCCGTAGCGGTAGAACCGCTCGATGTCGTTGCCCTTGAAGGTCGAGCCGTCGCCCCAGATCTGGACGTCGTCCTCCAGCATCGCCCGCACCAGGAGGGTGCCGGTGACGGCGCGGCCCAGCGGGGTGGTGTTGAAGTAGGCCCGGCCGCCCGAGCGGATGTGGAAGGCGCCGCAGGTGAGCGCGGCCAGCCCCTCCTCGACCAGCGCGGCGCGGCAGTCGACCAGACGGGCCACCTCGGCGCCGTAGGTCTGGGCGCGCCCGGGCACCGAGGCGATGTCGGGCTCGTCGTACTGGCCGATGTCGGCGGTGTACGTGCAGGGGACCGCGCCCTTGTCACGCATCCACGCGACCGCGACGGAGGTGTCGAGACCACCGGAGAAGGCGATGCCGACGCGCTCGCCGACGGGAAGGGAGGTGAGAACCTTGGACATGGCAATAGTATGCATCAATCTGCATGGCTATGCAACGCCATGCTTCGGTGCGACCGGACGGGCCCGGTGGACCGGCCTCCCGCGAGGCGCCGGTCCACCGGGCCCCGCACTCAGCCGGCCGCGCGGTAGGCCGCGGTCAGCCTCGCCACCGCGCCCGCCGGATCACCGGAGAGCAGCCGGTGGTCGGCCTCGGCGAAGGGCTTCGCCACCGCCTCCGTGACCCGCTGCCCGATGCGATCCTGCACCAGCAGCCGGGCCCGGGCCACCAGACGCCGCGCCTCGGGTGAATCGCCCCGGCCGGCCGCCTGGAGCACCCGGGCCGTGAGCCCGAGCGCCTTCAGCGTCGTCTCCCCGCCCTTCGGCGCGGCCGTCAGGGTGGTGAGCCCCCAGCCGTACGGGTACTGCGGGTCGTACGAGGAGTCGCCCACGTTCACCGGCAGCTGCGCCTCCGACCGGGGCCAGGTCACCGGCAGCTGCCCGGTGAACGGCACCCGCCCGTAGAGCACGTCGGCGATGCCGTCGCCCTCCGTGCCCGGCAGCCAGGACGCCACCAGGGCGTCGATCCCCTGCAGCCGGTCGCCGATCAGCTGGGGCCGGCCGGAGACCACGAGGACCGCGCACGGCATCGCCGCGCACACCCGGTCCACCGCCGCCCGGTCGGCGGCGCTCAGCTCCAGGTCGTGCCCGTTGCCGACGTCCCCGACGCCCTCCGCGTACGGGGTCTCGCCGACCACCACGACCCCGGCGTCGTACCCCTCCACCGGAGCGGAGGCGTCCTTGGACCAGGTCAGCCCGGGAGTGACCTTCCGCATCCCGTCGAGGATCGTGGTGCCGGTGGTCCGCTTCCCGGAGGAGCCCTGCCAGCTGATGGTCCAGCCGCCGGTCTGGTTGCCCAGGTCGTCGGCGTTGGACCCGGCGACGTAGACCTTCTGCGACGCCTTCAGCGGCAGCACCCCGCCGTCGTTCTTCAGCAGCACCTGGGAGGCGGCGGCGGCCTCGCGGGCCACCGCCCGGTGCTCGGCCGAGCCGACCGACGGCAGGTGGGTGGTGTCCGCGTACGGCTTCTCGAAGAGGCCGAGCCGGAACTTCTGGGTGAGGATCCGCGCCACGGCGTCGTCGATCCGGGCGGCCGGGATCCGGCCGGCCGCCGCCTCGGCCACCAGGGTCCGGGTGAACTCCTGGTAGTTCGTCGGCACCATGATCATGTCGAGACCCGCGTTGACCGAGGTCCGCACGTCGCTCGCGTAGTCGCCGGGGATCTGGTCGATGGCCTGCCAGTCGCTGACGACGAAGCCCTCGAAGCCCATCCGGTCCTTCAGCACGCCGTTGATCATCTCGGCGTTGGCGTGCATCTTCACCGGCCCCCGGTCGTCGCCGATGACGTCGAGCGAGGAGTACGAGGGCATGACCGTGCCGGCGCCGCGCTCCACCGCCTCCGCGAACGGCGCCAGGTGCACCGCCTCCAGCTCCTCGCGGGTGACCTCGGTGACGCCCTGGTCGATCGTGTACGAGCCGGTCGTGGACGAGCCGAACGTCGTGCCGCCGTCGCCCACGAAGTGCTTGGCGCTGGTCAGCACCTTGTCGTTGCGGTCCAGATCGCGCCCGTCGGCCGCGCCCTGCATCCCGTTGATGACGGTCTCCATCGCGGTCACCAGCGCCGGGTCCTCGCCGAACGCCTCGTACGACCGGCCCCACCGCTCGTCCCGCGTCACGCACAGGCACGGGGCGAAGTCCCAGGGGACGCCGGTCGCCCGCACCTCCTTGGCGGTGACCGCGCCGGTCCGCGCGGCGAGCGCCGGGTCGCGGGAGGCGCCGATGCCGATGTTGTGCGGCATGATCGTGGCCCCGGCGACGTTGTTGTGCCCGTGCACCGCGTCCACGCCGTAGACCAGCGGGACCTGGAGGCGGGTCGCCCGGGTGCGCAGCTGGTAGCCGTCGATCATCCGGGCCCACGCCTCCGGCGTGTTGGGCGTCGGGACCGAGCCGCCGCCGGAGAGCAGCGAGCCCAGCGCGTACCCGGCGATGTCCCCGGGCGCGCGCAGCGCGTTCCGCTCGGCCTGGGTCATCTGCCCGGCCTTCTCCTCCGGGGTCATCCGCGCCAGCAGGTCGGCGACCCGCCGCTTCACCGGAAGGCGCGCGTCGAGATACGGCAGCCCGTGCGCGTCCACCACGACGACCGGCTGTTCGGCGGGTGCCTTCGCGCCCTCGACGGTCAGCTCGACCGGGATCGTCTCGGCCACCTCGCCGGAACGGTCCTTCAGCGTCTCGACGGTGATCGAGCGGGTGGTACCGGAGGGCGTCCCGGCCGGGAAGACGAGGCTGCCGGCCACCGGCCGGTAGTCCTGCCCGGCCCGGGCGGGGCCGTCGTCCTTCGTCGCGTAGGCGACGGTGACGGGCTGGTCCGTCGGCACCGCGCCCGTGGTGTTCACCGTGACGTCGATCCGGGCGGCGGCGCCCTCCGCCACCGGATGCACGGCGGCCCCCGTGACGACCTGCGTGGTCAGCGCCGGGTCGGCCCTGCCGTACAGCTCGACCCCGTCGAGCGCGAAGGAGCCCGGCGCGCCCGTGGGCAGCGTCAGCGCGTACCCCCACATCCGGTCGAGGCCGAGGATCTGGTCGATGCCGCCCACCGGCTGGTAGTCGGGGCGGTACTGGAAGGAGGAGAAGGGGAGTTCGACGAGGTGCCAGCCCTCCCAGTCGTCGGTGAAGGACGTCGTCCACAGCTCGGACGCCTCGCCGTTCGCGCCGCCGTCCTTCAGCTCGAAGTTGATCCGCCTGCCCGAACCGGGTGGCAGCGGCGCGGTGTTCTGTCCGTACCACCAGAACCGGACGCCCTGGTGGGCGGTCCAGTCCTGCGCGGGCCGGTCGAAGGCGAAGTCGTGGGTGAATCCGCCCCAGCCGCCGATGTCGTAGCGGCCTTCGAGGACCTTGGCCCCCTCGGGGGCGTCGGCCCGCTCGGCCAGCGCGAGCGTGGGGTGGTCGTCGGCGTCGCTGCCCCAGGTGAAGATCCCCTCGGCGGGCGGGTTCGCGAAGGGCACCTCCCCCTCGAAGCGGTCGACGGCCCGGGGTGCCGGGTCGTCGTCGGCGCCGGGCGCGGCGGCGCTCGGCGCGGCTCCGGCGAGCAGGGTGGCGAGGACCGCCGAGACGGCGGTGGCGGCGGTGGCGGCGAGGGCGCGACTGCGCCCTCCGCGCCGGTGGTGCGGGTGGTGCGGCATGCGGTCTCCTGAGGACGGGGGTGGGGCGGCGGTCAGGACGGCTGGTGGGTCCACTTCTGGTTGGCCGCGCCGGTGCAGGTCCAGATCTGTGCCCGGGTGCCGTCGGCCGGGGAGTTGCCCGTCACGTCCAGGCACTTGTCGGCGGCCACGTTGACCACGTCATGGGTGGCGGCGTCGTACGTCCACCGCTGGGCGCCGGTTCCGTTGCAGGTGTACAGCTGCGCCTTGGTGCCGTCGGCGACCGCGCCGCCCGTGGCGTCGAGGCACTTGCCGAGGGCGCGGACGCTGCCGTCGGCGGCGAGCGTCCACCGCTGGGCGGCCGTGCCGTTGCAGGTGTGGAGCTGGACGGCGGTGCCGTCGGCGCTCGACGCCCCGGCCACGTCGAGGCACTTGCCGGCGAGCCCCGTCAGCGCGCCGCCGGGTGCCCCGCCGCCGGGCGTCCCGGCCCAGGTGAAGGTGGCGGTGGTGCGGGCGGGCAGGCTGTACGTGAAGGACTGGCCGCCCCAGTCGACGCGGACCGACTGCGCGGAGCCGCCCCGGTTGTGCGCGATGAGCGCCTTGGTGCCGTCGGGGTTGCGCCAGGCCACGTTCTGCACGGTCGCGTTGTCGGTGGAGGCGATCCGGTACGCGCCCGGCTTCACGAACTTGGTGAGGTGACCGGTCGTGTAGTACTCGACGGTGTAGTCGACCTGTCCCGCCCGGGGGCCGCCCTCCTGCACGGTGATCAGACCGGTGCAGGTGCCGCAGCCGCCGTTGTGCGGCCCCATCGACTGGTTGAGCGCGAGGCTCCACTTCACCAGGCTGCCGCTCCAGTTGCGGGCGTAGGACACGATGTCCTTCAGGTCCTCGTCGTGCTGGTTCCCGATCCAGGTGCCGCCGGAGTGCTCGGTGCTGAACTGCCGAACCGACGGGTACTGGTCGTGGACCTGGCTGCCGACGGCGGGGTCGCCGAAGTAGCCGTGCCAGGCGATGCCGCCGAAGAGCGGGTCGTTGCGGACGCCCGCGTCGCCGAGGACGCCGGCGCCGAAGTTCGCGTAGTCGCCGTAGTTCCAGTCGTGGACCAGGACCTTGGTGGTGATGCCGGCGGCGCGGAAGGCGGGGTAGAGGTGGTTCTTGGTGAACTCGGCCAGGCCGGACGGGTTCCAGCTCATGCCGGGGTAGTTCATCGCCGTGGGGTTGCCGGCCTGGCAGCAGTTCGGCTCGTTCTGCACCGAGAGGTAGTCGACCTTGATCCCCGCCGCCTGGTAGCTCTGGACGTACTTGACCAGATACTGGGCGTAGGTGGGGTAGTGCTCCCACTTCAGCCAGCCCATCTGGTCCATCCGGCCGTTGTCCTTCATCCAGCCGGGTGCGCTCCACGGCACGCCCTTGACCCGCAGGGCCGGGTTGAGCTGCTTCGCCTGCCCGGTCAGCAGCCGCACGTTCGTGTCGTAGCCGTTGGCGCCGAAGTCGCCGAGGTCGCAGCAGGTGTCGTCGAGGGAGACGTTCCCCGGGCGGGAGAGGTCCGAGGCGCCGATGGGGTTGCGGACGAAGGAGAGTCCGATGCCCTCGGTCGGGGAGAAGAGCCTGCGCATCACCTCGTCGCGGGTGGCGGCGCTGATCGCCCCGCCGCGCAGGAGGTGGGCGGTGGTGTCGGTGATGCTGGCGCCGCCGCCCTCGAACTGCTGGTAGGTGGTGGACTCGTCGACGGTGATGGTGTGGCTCGCGGTGCCGCCGGCGGGGCCGAAGGCGAGCGGGGCCTGCGGGGCGAGTCCCCGGGTGACGGTTCGGCCTCCGGCGTCGGAGGTGGTGGTGAGCCAGACGTCCACCCGCTCGCCGGCGGCCTGCGCGGTGGTGGGCGCGGTGAGGACCAGGCCGGTCGCCACGAGGGCTCCGGTGAGGAGCGCGGCGAGGGAGCGGGGGCGTGAGCGCGTCCCGTGCCGCGCACCCCGCAGAAGATTGAGCTGCACCTGACAACCCTTTCGTCGAGGGCGTACCGCAGTGCCGTACGAACCCGGCCCGCCCGGGCCCGTACGCGTCCCGCAAGACGGCAAGCCTTTTATCAAGCTGTGAACTTATGGAGGCGCCGAGCCCCCGTCAACCCCTCCCGCCTCCAACTCCCGAAGCTGCCGCCCCCCGGTGCGGCGCTCTCGACGGGCCACGGCCCGCGGTGTGTTCGGGAGGTGACGGTGGCCGATCCGCGGCGCCCGTCCGCGCCCGCCCGCGCGGAACCGGGGGCGGCGGCCCCTCGCCGTCGGCGGGGCCCGGATCCCCGGAGGCGCGCGGGTCTGCGGCCGAGGGTCTACGGGGCGGCGTCGAGCGCGACCCGGGCCAGCACCGGGAGGTGGTCGCTCCCCGTGGGCGGCAGGGTGCGGAGGGCGGGCACGCGCGCGCCGCGCGCGAGCACCTGGTCGATGCGGGCGACGGGGAGGGCGGCCGGGTAGCTCAGGGCGAGGCCCCGGTCGGGGGCGGCGAGGCGCGAGGTCAGCGGGGCCAGGCCGCGGTCGTCGACGGTGCCGTTGAGGTCGCCGGCCAGGATCACCCGGCCGGACGGCTCCTCCGCCAGGATCCGGCCGAGGCGGGCGGCGCTCTCGTCGCGCCGGGCGGAGGCCAGCCCGCCGGGCCCGAGCCGGACGGACGGCAGGTGGACGACGTACGCCGTCACCTCCCCGTACGGTGTGCGCACATCGGCCCGCAGCGCCCGCTGCCACGGCTCCGTGACGTCCCGCGGCTTGATGTCGAGGGCGCGGGCGGCGCCGAGCGGGTGGCGGGACCAGAGGCCGACCGTGCCCCGCACGACGTGGTGCGGATAGCGGGGCGCCAGCTCCCGGCGGTAGGCGGCCGACGCCGGATCGACCAGCTCCTGGAGGGCGATCAGGTCGGCGCCGGCGGCGGCCAGCGCGCGGGCCGTCCCGGCCGGATCGGCGTTGTCGTCGGCGACGTTGTGCTGCACCACCGTGAGCTCGCGGGCCCCGGGCGCCGTCGCGGGCAGCAGCAGCGGGCCGAAGCCGACGGCCCAGACCAGGGCCGGGAGGAGCAGGGCGGCGAGGGCGACGGGCGCGCGCCGCACCGCCGCGCAGAGGAGCAGCAGCACGGTGAGGGGACCGAGCCAGAACAGGAGGCTCTCCAGCAGACTGCCCAGCCGCCCCGGGGTGTTCGGGACGAACCGGTGCAGCGCGAGCAGCGCCGCCACCGCCACGCCGAGGCCGGCGAGCAGCCGTCCGCGCCGGCTCCCGCCGTCGGGCGTGCGCCGGTTCCCGCCGTCCGGCGTGCGCCGGATCCGGAGCGGCCGGCGCGCGCCCGGTCTCCCTTCCCGTCCTTGCACGGTCATCCGTCCTTCCCTCCGCCTTCTCCCGGTCTTCCCCCGTCCTCCCTGATCAGGACGGTACCCGCCGGCCGGTGGTTGCCGGCCGTTTGCGGCCTGCTTGGAATGGGCATGTCAGCGCGCGGTCGTCCGTGCCGTCCGACCCTCGGCACGACCCCCGTACCCCCACCCCCTCGACCCCCTCAGGGAGCCGGAGTTGAAGACCACGCGCCGCGTCACGAAGGGAGCCGCCGTCCTCGGCAGCGCCCTCGCGCTCCTCCTCGCCTTCCCGACCGCGGCACTCGCCGCCCCGCCCGCCGCGCTCCCGGCGAACGCGGACGCCCTGGAGCAGACCTACCAGCCCGCCTACGACTACGACACCGACGGCTGCTACCCGACCCCCGCGATCGGCCCGGACGGCACCCTCAACGGAGGGCTCAAGCCGGGCGGCACGGTCAGCGGCGAATGCCGGGACTCCTGGGACCTCGCCAACACCAACGGCTACGCCCGCGCGCTGTGCAACAACGGCTGGTGCGCGGTCCTCTACGGCCTGTACTTCGAGAAGGACCAGGCCGTCTGGGGCAGCGGGCTGGGCGGCCACCGGCACGACTGGGAGCACGTCGTCGTCTGGATCCAGAACGGGCAGGCGCAGTACGTCTCCACCTCGAACCACGGCTCCTTCACCGTCCACGCCCGGGACCGGATCCGCTGGGACGGCACCCACCCGAAGGTCGTCTACCACAAGGACGGCATCGGGACCCACTGCTTCCGCGCCGCCAACGCCAACGACGAGCCGCCGGAGAACCACCGGGGCACCTGGCAGTACCCCGCCCTCGTCGGCTGGAACGGCTACCCGGCCGGTCTCCGCGAGAAGCTCGCTCAGGCCGACTTCGGCAGCGCCCACTTCGGGCTGAAGGACGGCAGCTTCGCCGGCCACCTGGCCGAGGCGAAGCCGGCCGGGATCCCCTTCGACCCGTACGCGTAGCCCGCGCGGGCCCCTTCGGCCCGCACGCGGGCCCGGCGCGGGGCCGGGGCTCAGGTGGAGACCCGGTCCCGCAGCGCCGTCTGCCAGGCGGGCGCCGGGATGCTCGGCGCCCGCTCGGGGCGGCGCCCGCCCTGGGCGAAGAAGTCGACCAGCGGAAGGAGCCCGGCCCCGACCGTGACCGCCTCGGGCCCGAGCGTGCCGAGGGCGATCTCCGTACGGCCGCCGGGGTGGCGGAGCGCGTACGCCCGGGCGTACGCCGCCACGGAGGCGAGGAAGCGGCTCCCGAGCTGGAGCCCGGCCCAGCCGCCGACGAGGATCCGCTCCGGCTGGAAGAGGTTGATCAGGTCGGCGAGCCCGGCGCCGAGGTACTCGGCGGTCTCGTCGAGGACGGCGACCGCCGCCGCGTCCGGCGCCGGTCCGGCAGGACCGCCGCCGTGGGACGGCGCGACCGCCGCGCCGCCGGCCACCGTCCCGGCCGGCGCGGTCCCGGGAGGCCCCGCGGCCGCCGGGTACGCCGCGGTGAGCATCGCCGTCAGCGCCGTCTCCTCGTCGGCCCCGGCCGGCGGCTCGCCGCCCGCCTCCCGCCACCGTTCGAGCAGCGCCTCGGCGCCCGCGTACGCCTCCAGGCAGCCCTGGGCGCCGCAGCGGCAGCGGCGGCCCCGCACCCGCACCGTCAGATGGCCCCACTCCAGCGCCCGGCCGGGCCCCAGGGGGTCCGTCACCACGCACGCGCCGACGCCGGAGCCGAAGAGCACCACCACGGCGCTGCGGGCGCCGCGTCCCGCGCCGAACCACATCTCGGCCTGGCCGAGGGTCTTGGCGCCGTTCTCGATCCGGTAGGGGACCTCCGGCGGCAGCTCGACCGTCTCGCGGAGCAGCCGCTCCAGCGGCACCGCGTCCCAGCCGATCGTCTGGCCGTGCACCACCGCCCCGTCCTCCGGGGTCCGCTCGACGATGCCGGGGACGCCGATCCCGACGCCGAGCAGCCGCTCCGCGGACACCCTGGCCGTGCTCAGCACCTCGGCGATGCCGTCCCGGAGGTGGTCCACGACCACCGCCACCTCGTACCGCGCGGTCCTCGGCCCCGACGGCGCCAGCGGGCGCTCGGTGCGGGCCAGCTCGGTGAGCGCGAGGTCGAACAGCTCGATCCGGACCCGGGTCTCGCCGATGTCCACGCCGATCATGCAGCCGCTGCCCGGCGCGATCCGCAGCAGGGTGCGCGGCCGGCCGCCCGCGGAGTCGACGCTGCCGGCCTCCTCGACGAGCCCCTCGGTGACCAGTTCCGCGACCACGTTGCTGATCGATCCCGAGGAGAGCCCGGTCGCGGGGCCCAGCATGAGCCGGCTCATCGGGCCGTCGAAATAGAGCCTCCGCAGAACCGCCGTCCGGTTCTCGCGCCGCAGGTCGCGCACCGTGCGGCCACTCTTCGCGTGCACTCTCGTCCCCGTCCGTCGTAGTCGTCGGCTGCAACATACCCGCACGACAAGCCTTGACGCGACCTTCTCATGGGGTTTAACTCACATCCTAAATTAAGCCGATGCGGCGGTGGGCGGTCCGGGCGCTCCCCCTGTCGGTCCTCCCGCCTTCCCTGAAAGGGACCAGGAGCCATGCGCAGAATCAGAGCCGCCGTCACGGGTGCCGTCACCCTCTCCCTCGTCCTCACCGCGACCGCCTGTGGCGGCGGCGGAGAGGACGGCGGCGGCCAGGCGAAGAAGACCCTCACCTACTGGGCGACCAACCAGGGCTCCAGCCTGGAGGTCGACAAGAAGGTCCTCCAGCCCGAACTGGACGAGTTCGAGCGCCGCACCGGCATCAAGGTCCAGCTGGAGGTGATCCCGTGGTCCGACCTGCTCAACCGGATCCTCACCGCCACCACCTCCGGCCAGGGCCCGGACGTCCTCAACATCGGCAACACCTGGAGCGCCTCCCTCCAGGCCACCGGCGCCCTGCTGCCCTGGGACGCGAAGAACTTCGAGGCCATCGGCGGCAAGGACCGCTTCGTCGACTCGGCCCTCGGCTCCACCGGCGCCCCCGGCCAGGACCCGGCCGCCGTCCCGCTCTACTCGATGGCCTACGCCCTCTACTACAACAAGCAGATGTTCAAGGACGCCGGCATAGCCAAGCCGCCGACGACCTGGGACGAGGTCGCCGCCGCCGGCAAGAAGCTCAGCAAGGACGGCAAGTGGGGCATCGGGGTCGAGGGCTCCAACCTGTCCAACAACATCCACCAGGTCTTCGTCCTCGGCAAGCAGCACGGCGCCGACTTCTTCACCGCCGACGGCAAGCCCGACTTCACCTCCGACGGCGCCGTGGCCGCCGTCAAGCAGTACGTCGACCTCATGGCCGCCGAGAAGATCGTCGCCCCCGGCAACGCCGAGTACGCCCAGAACCAGTCCCTGAGCGACTTCGCCAAGGACAAGACCGGCATGGTCCTCTGGCAGACGCCGTCCCAGACCTTCGCCTCCCAGGGCATGTCCGAGGACGAGTGGGGCGTCGTCCCCGCCCCCGTGCCCTCCGGCAAGCCGGGCCCCGGCACCGCCACCAACTCGATGGTCGCCGGCATCAACATGGCCGTCTTCAAGAACACCAAGAACCTCGACGGCGCCCTGAAGTTCGTGAAGTACATGACCAGCGACGAGGAGCAGATCGCCCTCAACAAGACCTACGGTTCCGTGCCGCCGGTCAAGAACGCCCAGAAGGACGCCGCCTTCTCCGGCCCGTCCCTCGCCGTCATCCGCGACACCCTCGCCTCCAGCGCCGCCGCCCTCCCGCAGGTCCCGGAGGAGTCCCAGTTCGAGACCGTCGTCGGCACCGCCGTCAAGGAGCTGTTCGCCGACGCCGCCGCCGGCCGGCCCGTCACCACCGAGTCCGTCAAGGCCAAGCTCGACAAGGCCCAGCAGCAGATGCCGAAGAAGTAGGCACCGCCCCATGACCCAGACCGCCGTCACCCCCGCACGGGAGCCGGCGGTGCGCAAGGCCACACCCGGAGGGGCGCGCACCGCACGCCGCTCCGGGCGTCGCCGTCTCGCACTGCCCTACATGCTGCTCCTGCCCGCCCTGCTCCTCGAACTCCTCGTCCACCTCGTGCCGATGCTCATGGGCATCGCCATGAGCTTCAAGGAGCTCACCCAGTTCTACATCCGCGACTGGGCGGCCGCCCCCTGGTCGGGACTCGACAACTTCTCGGTCTCGCTCGACTTCGACGCGGCCGTCGGACAGTCGCTCCTGAAGTCCTTCCTGACCACCTGTCAGTTCACTCTGCTCTCCGTCGGGCTGTGCTGGCTCCTCGGCACGGCCGCCGCGGTCCTCCTCCAGGAGAACTTCCGCGGCCGGGGGATCCTGCGGACCCTCTTCCTGGTCCCGTACGCCCTGCCCGTCTACGCGGCCGTCATCACCTGGGCGTTCATGTTCCAGCGCGACAACGGCGTCATCAACCACGTCCTCCACGACCAGCTCGGCATCGGCGACAGCCCCGCCTTCTGGCTCATCGGGGACAACAGCTTCTGGGCCTTGCTCGCCGTCTCCGTCTGGAAGGGCTGGCCCTTCGCCTTCCTCACCGTGATGGCCGGCCTCCAGAACATCCCCCGGGAGATGTACGAGGCCGCGTCCCTCGACGGCGCCGGCGTCTGGAAGCAGATCCGGCACATCACCCTGCCGTCCCTGCGCTCCGTCAACCAGGTCCTCGTCCTCGTCCTCTTCCTGTGGACCTTCAACGACTTCAACACGCCGTTCGTCCTCTTCGGAGAGGCGGCACCGGAAGCCGCGGACCTCATCTCGCTCCACATCTACCAGTCGTCCTTCCAGACGTGGAACTTCGGCACCGGCTCGGCCATGTCCGTGCTCCTGCTGCTCTTCCTGCTCCTCGTCACGGGCGTCTACCTCCTGCTCACCACCCGCGGAAGGAAGACCTCCGATGTCTGACGCCGCCCACGCGCGCGCGGCCCGGCCGCGCTCCCCGATGGCCCCGCCGCGCTCCTTCCTCTGGACCCGGCGGATCGTCCTCACCCTCCTCACCGGCTTCGTCCTGCTGCCGGTGTACGTGATGATCTCCAGCTCCCTGAAGCCGCTGGAGGACGTGTCGGGCACGTTCGAGTGGATCCCGTCCGCGCTCACCGTGGCTCCCTACTTCGACATCTGGGAGACGGTCCCGCTCGCCGACTACTTCGTGAACTCGATCGTCGTCGCGGGCGGAGCCACGGTCCTGTCGGTGATCGTCGCGATCTTCGCCGCCTACGCGGTCAGCCGCTACACCTTCCGCGGCAAGCGGGTCTTCACCGTCACCGTCCTGTCGACGCAGATGTTCCCCGGCATCCTCTTCCTGCTGCCGCTCTTCCTCATCTACGTCAACCTCGGCAACGCCACCGGCATCGCCCTGTTCGGCTCCCGCGAGGGCCTGATCCTCACCTATCTGACCTTCTCGCTGCCGTTCTCCATCTGGATGCTCACCGGCTACTTCGACTCGATCCCGCGCGAGCTGGACGAGGCGGCCAAGGTCGACGGCTGCGGACCGATCAAGGCGCTGTTCCGGGTGATCGTGCCCGCCGCCCGGCCCGGCATCGTCGCCGTCGCGATCTACGCCTTCATGACGGCCTGGGGCGAGGTCCTCTTCGCCTCCGTCATGACCAACGACACCACCCGCACGCTCGCCGTCGGCCTCCAGGGCTACGCCACCCTGAACGACGTCTACTGGAACCAGGTGATGGCCGCCTCCCTCGTGGTGAGCGTCCCCGTCGTCGTCGGGTTCCTCCTCCTCCAGCGCTATCTCGTCGCCGGCCTCACCGCGGGTGCGGTCAAGTGACGCCCTACTCTCCACCGAATCCGAAGAGGTACCCCGTGTCCGTCCCCGTCTCCGCCCCCGCCCCCGAGAGCGCCGCCGCCCCGCAGCCCGACCTGGCGGCCTTCCCGCCCTCCTTCGCCTGGGGCACGGCGACCTCCGCGTACCAGATCGAGGGCGCCGTCGCCGAGGACGGCCGCGCCCCTTCCATCTGGGACACCTTCTCCCGCGTCCCCGGCGCGATCGACAACGGCGACCACGGCGACACGGCCTGCGACCACTACCACCGCTGGCCCGAGGACATCGCCCTGATGAAGGAGCTCGGCACCGACGCCTACCGGATGTCGATCGCCTGGCCCCGGATCGTCCCCGGCGGCGACGGACCCGTCAACGCCGCCGGACTCGACTTCTACGACCGGCTCGTCGACGGCCTCCTCGACGCCGGCATCACCCCGTCCGTCACCCTCTACCACTGGGACCTGCCGCAGGCCCTCCAGGACCGGGGCGGCTGGACCTCCCGCGAGACCGCCGAGCACCTCGCCGCCTACGCCTCCGTCGTCGCCGAGCGCCTCGGCGACCGCGTCACCCGCTGGGCCACCCTCAACGAACCCCTCTGCTCCGCCTGGATCGGCCACCTGGAGGGCCGGATGGCCCCGGGCCTCACCGACCTGACGGCCGCCGTCCGCGCCTCGTACCACCTGCTCCTCGGGCACGGCCTCTCCACCGCGGCGATCCGCGCGGCCGTCCCCGGCGCCCGCGTCGGCCTCGTCACCAACCACTCCACCGTGGAGGCGGCCTCCAGCCGCCCCGAGGACGTCGCCGCCGCCCGCCGCATGGACGGCCACAGCAACCGCTGGTGGCTCGACCCGGTGTACGGCCGCGGCTTCCCCGCCGACATGCGCGAGCTGTACGGGGTCGAACTCCCCGAGAAGCCGGGCGACCTGGAGACGATCGCCGCCCCGCTCGACTGGCACGGCCTCAACTACTACTTCCCGGTCACCGTCGCCGACGACCCCGAGGGCCCCGTCCCGTACGCCCGCGAGGTCCGCCTCCCCGACGTGCCCCGCACCGGCATGGACTGGCAGATCGAGGCCGCCGGCCTGGAGAGCCTGCTGCTGCGGCTCACCGAGGAGTACGGCGTCCGCGAGCTCTACGTCACCGAGAACGGCTCCGCCTTCCCCGACGCCGTCGGCCCCGACGGCGCCGTCCACGACCCCGACCGCACCCGCTACCTGGAGCAGCACCTCGCCGCCTGCGCGAGCGCCGTCCGCAAGGGCGCCCCGCTCGCCGGCTACTACGCCTGGTCGCTCCTGGACAACTTCGAGTGGGCGTACGGCTACGACAAGCGCTTCGGCCTCGTCCACGTCGACTACGCCACCCAGCGGCGGACCGTGAAGACCAGCGGCCGGCGGTACGCGGAGCTGATCCGCGCCCACCGGGAGCTGCGCGGCTGACGGACCGACGCCCTCGACCGCGCGGGAGGCCGCCCCTACCGTCAGGGGGGCGGCCCTCCGCGCCCCGGCGGGAGGAGGGGGCCGCCCGCCTCCTCCCCCCGCCGTCCACGGACCAGGAGACCCATGTCCGGCCCCGCCCCCACCCCGCCCGCGGTCCCTCGTCCGGGGCACGACCCCGGCGACGTCGCCGCACGCCTGCGCCGCGTCCTCGGACCGGTGGGCCTCGTCCGGAGCACCCCGCTCGGCGGGGGCCTCTCCAACGCGGCCGTCCTGGCCGAACTCGACGACGGCAGGCGCCTGGTCCTCAAGACCGCCCCGCGGGCGACCGCGCCCGCCCTCACCCACGAGCGGGACCTCCTGGGCACCGAGGCGCTCTTCCACCGCCTCGCCGCCCCGGCCGGGGTCCGCGTCCCCACCGTGCTGCACCACGAGCCGCCCGGTGCCGGCACCCCCGCCGAGTGGCTGCTCCTCACCCACCTCGACGGCATCACCTGGGACGCCGCCCGCGCCGGACTCACCCCGGGCGACAGCGCGGCGCTCCGCCGCGAGCTGGGCGCGAGCCTGGCCCGGGTCGCGTCCGTGACCGGCCCCGCGTACGGCTATCCGCGCCCCGCCCCGCGGCTCACCGCGCCCGACTGGCCCGGCGCGTTCACGGCCATGCTCCGCGCCGTCCTCGCCGACGCGGACCGGTTCGGGGTCGCCCTGCCCGTTCCCGCCGCGCGGCTCGCGGCCCTGCCGGACCGGTTCCGGCACCGGCTCGCCGAGGTCGCCCGTCCCGCCCTCGTCCACTTCGACGCCTGGGCGGGCAACATCGTCCTGGACCGGACCGGCACCGGAGCGTGGCGCCTGGGCGGCCTCATCGACGGGGAACGCGCCTTCTTCGGCGACCCCCTGGCGGAGTTCGTCGGGCTCGACCCGCTGGGCGAGGCCGAGGAGGACGCCGACCTGACAGCCGGCTACCGCTCCGTCGCGCCCTCCCTGACCGTGGACGCCGGCGCCCGCGCGAGGCTCGCCCTCTACCGGATCTACCTCGCGCTCGTGATGCGGGTGGAGTCCGTCCCGCGCGGCTACGAGGGGGAGTTCGCCTCCTGGCTCGACAGTTGGTCCGCCGAGCGGATCGCGGCCCAGGCCGCCGTGCTGGACGCCCTGGAGGGGTGAGGCGGCCCCAGGGCCGGCTCCGGAGCCCGGCTCCGGAGGGATGGGACGACGGCTCCGGAGCGCCCGGGGTCAGGCGGACGCGCGGACGACCAGGACCGGTTCGAAGAGCTTCGAACCGGTCTCCGGCGCGTCCGCGTCCCGGGCGTCCAGCCGGTCCAGGAGCAGGCCGGCCGCGGCCGCCGCCATGGCCTCGACCGGCTGCCGCACGGTCGTGAGCGCGGGCTCGACCTCCCGGGCGGTGGCCGCGTCGTCGAAACCGATCACCGCCACCCGTCCGGGCACGTCGAGGCCCCGCTCCGCGAGGTGGCGGACGGCGCCCCGGGCCATCAGGTCGTTGGCGGCGAACACCGCGTCGACGTCCGGGTGCCGTGCCAGCAGCCGGGCCATCGCGTCCCGGCCGCTCTCCTCGGTGAACCGGCCGCGCTCGACCGGCACGTCGGCGACCCCGCGCGCGGCGAGGGCCGCCGTGAAGCCGTCGAGCCGCTCGCGCGCGGTCGGCGCCGACGCCGGCGCGGCGATGGTCGCGGGGCGCCGCCGCCCGGTCGCCCACAGGTGTTCGGCCGCGAGCCGGGCGCCCGCGGTGTTGTCCAGGTCGACCCAGTCGCAGCGGACCCCGTCCCGGGGGCGCCCGAAGAGCGCCGTCGGCAGTCCGGCCGCGCGGAGCATGCCCGGCAGCGGGTCGTCCTCGTCGAGCGGCACCACGACGGCCCCGTCGCCGCCGCCGCGCCGCAGGTACTCGACGAGCTGGAGGCGGGCCGGCTCGGACTCGGCGACCAGCAGCACCGGCTGCACCGCGCGCTCGCGCAGTACCGGCAGGACGCCGTCGAGCACCCGCCCGAAGAAGGGGTCGGAGAAGAGCCGGGCGGTGAAGGAGCCGCCGGTGGCGGAGAGGACGAGGGCGACCGCGCCGGTGCGCCGGGTGACCAGCGAGCGGGCCGCCTGGTTGGGCGCGTAGCCGGTCCGGGCGACGGCGGCGCGGACGGCCTCCTGGATCTCCGGAGCCACGTTCCGCACGCCGTTGACCACGCGGGACACCGTCGCGCGTGACACCCCCGCCTCGCGTGCGACGTCCTCCAGGGTCGGACCTCGATTCCCCATCCACGCACTTTATCGGTGCGCCGTGTCCGGTGGGTGGGGTCGCCGGCCGAGTCCGCCCCGGGAGGTCGATCGATGCTTAATGCAAGTCAAAAGAAAAGTCGTGTCACATGGCTTGACCGTCCACTCCGCCCGCGTGCAAGGTTTCGGAGAGCGCTCTCCCATGTGTCCGTCACGTATCACCGAGGAGACCCATGTCCTCCGTAGGGTCCCCGCCGGCTCGCCGGCGCCCCGCCTCCCCACTCCGCCGCTCCATGGTCGGCGCCCTCGTCGCCTCCCTGGCCGGCACCCTGCTCGCGGTGGTCCCCACCACCACGGCCCAGGCCGCCGAAACCCTGCTCTCCCAGGGAAAGACGGCCACCGCCTCCACCCTCGAAGGGGCCGTCTTCCCGGCCTCCGCCGCCGTCGACGGCGACCTCGGCACCCGCTGGGCCAGCCAGTGGCAGGACCCCCAGTGGCTCCAGGTCGACCTCGGCGCCAGCCGGCAGCTCAGCAGGGCCGTCCTCACCTGGGAGGCGGCCTACGGCAAGAGCTACGAGATCCAGGCGTCCGACAACGGCACCGACTGGCGCACCGTCACCGCCGTCTCCGCCGGCGACGGCGGCACCGACGAGGTCACCCTCTCCGGCTCCGGCCGCTACGTCCGCATGAACGGCCTCACCCGGGCCACCGGATACGGCTACTCCCTCTGGGAGTTCCAGGTGTACGGCACCACCGACACCACCGGCCCGACGCTGCCCGGCGGCGGCGACCTCGGCCCCAACGTGCACGTCTTCGACCCGTCCACGCCCGGCATCCAGGCCAAGCTGGACCAGGTCTTCCAGGAGCAGGAGTCGGCCCAGTTCGGCAGCGGCCGGCACGCCTTCCTCTTCAAGCCCGGCACGTACAACGGCCTCAACGCCCAGATCGGCTTCTACACCCAGATCGCCGGCCTCGGCCTGCGCCCCGGCGACACCACCATCAACGGTGACGTGACCGTCGACGCCGGCTGGTTCAACGGCAACGCCACCCAGAACTTCTGGCGCGGCGCCGAGGGCCTCACCCTCAACCCGGTCAACGGCACCAACCGCTGGGCCGTCTCGCAGGCGTCCTCCTTCCGCCGCATGCACGTCAAGGGCGGCCTCAACCTCGCGCCGAACGGCTACGGCTGGGCCAGCGGCGGCTACATCGCCGACTCCAAGATCGACGGCCAGGTCGGGAACTACTCCCAGCAGCAGTGGTACACCCGGGAGAGCTCCATCGGCGGCTGGTCCAACAGCGTCTGGAACCAGACCTTCTCCGGCGTCGAGGGCGCTCCGGCCACCTCCTTCCCCGAGCCCCGCTACACCACGCTCGACACCACGCCGATCTCCCGTGAGAAGCCCTACCTGTACCTCGACGGCAACGAGTACAAGGTGTTCGCCCCCGCCAAGCGCGTCAACGCCCGCGGCACCAGCTGGGCCAACGGCACGCCGCAGGGCGAGTCGATCCCGCTGAACCAGTTCTACGTGGTCAAGCCGGGCGCGACCGCCGCCACGATCAACGCGGCACTCGCCCAGGGCCTGCACCTGCTGTTCACGCCGGGCGTCTACCACGTCGACCGGACCATCGACGTGAACCGCGCCAACACCATCGTGCTCGGCCTCGGCCTCGCCACGATCATCCCGGACAACGGCGTCACCGCGATGAAGGTCGCCGACGTCGACGGCGTCCGCCTCGCCGGCTTCCTGATCGACGCCGGCCCGGTCAACTCCGCGACCCTCCTGGAGCTCGGCCCGCAGAACTCCTCCGCGGACCACGCCGCCAACCCCACCACCGTGCAGGACGTCTACATCCGCATAGGCGGCGCCGGCGCCGGCAAGGCCACCACCAGCATGGTCGTGAACAGCGACGACACCATCATCGACCACACCTGGGTCTGGCGCGCCGACCACGGCGAGGGCTGGGGCTGGGAGACCAACCGGGCCGACTACGGCGTCCGCGTCAACGGCGACGACGTGCTCGCCACCGGTCTGTTCGTCGAGCACTTCAACAAGTACGACGTCGAGTGGTACGGCGAGCGCGGACGCACGATCTTCTACCAGAACGAGAAGGCGTACGACGCTCCCAACCAGGCCGCCATCCAGAACGGCGCGACGAAGGGGTACGCCGCCTACCGGGTCGACGACTCCGTGAACACCCACGAGGCATGGGGCCTCGGCAGCTACTGCAACTACAACGTGGATCCGACGATCGTCCAGGACCACGGCTTCAAGGCACCCGTCAAGCCGGGCGTGAAGTTCCACAGCCTCCTGGTGGTCTCCCTCGGCGGCATGGGCCACTACAACCACGTCATCAACGACACCGGGGCGTCCACCATCCCCGCCGGCACCTCCACCGTGCCGTCCACCGTCGTCAGCTTCCCGTGACGACGCGCCGGGGCGCCCCGCGCCCCGGCCACCGACTCCTTCCGGGCGGCAACCCGTCCCGCTGTGCCGCCCGGAAGGGCACCACCCTCCCCTTCCCCCGCGTCCGTCCTGGAGCCGCCATGACCGCGCACCACCTCCCCACGACCAGCCGCGTCCGCGAGCGCACCCGCACCACCGCCTCGCTCGTCTCCCTCGGCGCCCTGCTCGCCACCTCCCTGACGGCCCTCGCCGCCGCCCCCGCCTCCGCCGCCGAGACCCTGCTCTCCCAGGGCAGGACGGCCACCGCCTCCTCCGCCGAGGGCGCCGGCTTCCCCGCCTCCGCCGCCGTCGACGGCGACCCCGGCACCCGCTGGGCGAGCCAGTGGAGCGACGGCCAGTGGATCCAGGTCGACCTCGGCCGCACCGCCTCCGTCAGCCGGATCGTGCTGAACTGGGAGGCCGCCCACGCCACCGCGTACGACATCCAGCTCTCCGACAACGGCACGGACTGGCGGACCGTGAAGTCCGTGACCGGCTCCGACGGCGGCACCGACGAGATCGCCGTCTCCGGCACCGGCCGCCACGTCCGCCTCCAGGGGGTCACGCGCTCCGGCGGATACGGCCTCTCCCTCTGGGAGTTCAAGGTGTACGGCGAGGAGGGCGGCACCCCGCCCCAGACCGGCGGCGCCGTCCGCGTCACCGGCACCCAGGGGAACTGGCAGCTGACCGTCGGCGGACAGCCCTACACCGTGAAGGGCGTCACCTGGGGCCCGGCCGTCGCCGACGCCGGCCGCCACATGCCCGACGTGAAGTCCCTGGGCGTCAACACCATCCGTACCTGGGGCACCGACGGTTCCACCAAGCCGCTCCTCGACGCGGCCGCCGCCCAGGGCATCCGCGTCATGAACGGCTTCTGGCTCCAGCCCGGCGGCGGCCCCGGCTCCGGCGGCTGCGCGAACTACGTCACCGACACGACGTACAAGACGAACATGCTGAACGAGTTCGCCAAGTGGGTCGAGGAGTACAAGTCCCACCCCGCCACCCTGATGTGGAACGTCGGCAACGAGTCGGTCCTCGGCCTCCAGAACTGCTACTCGGGCACCGAACTCGAAGCCCAGCGCAACGCCTACACGACCTTCGTCAACGACGTCGCCAAGAAGATCCACACCATCGACCCGGACCACCCGGTCACCTCCACCGACGCCTGGACCGGCGCCTGGCCCTACTACAAGCGCAACGCCCCCGACCTCGACCTGTACTCGATGAACGCCTACGGCGACATGTGCGGCGTCCGCGAGGACTGGGAGCAGGGCGGCTACAGCAAGCCGTACCTCATCACCGAGACCGGTCCGGCGGGGGAGTGGGAGACACCGAAGGACGCCAACGGCGTCGCCGAGGAACCCACGGACGTGCAGAAGGCCGAGGGCTACACCCGCGCCTGGAACTGCGTCACCGGCCACCAGGGCGTCGCCCTCGGCGCCACCGTCTTCCACTACGGCACCGAGCACGACTTCGGCGGCGTCTGGTTCAACCTCCTGCCCGACGGCCTCAAGCGGCTCTCGTACTACGCCCTGAAGAAGGCGTACACGGGCAGCACCGCCGGCGACAACACCCCGCCCGTCATCACGAACATGACCGTCACCCCGTCCGGATCCGCCCCGGCCGGCGGTGAGTTCACCGTCCGCGCCGACGTCCGCGACCCCGACGGAGACCCCGTCACCACCAAGGTCTTCCTCAGCGGCAACTACGCCAACGGCGACAAGCGCCTCCTGGAGACCCCGTACCGGCGCAACGCCGACGGCTCCCTGACCGTCACCGCCCCCGAGAAGCTCGGTGTGTGGAAGGTGTACGTGCAGGCCGAGGACGGCCGCGGCAACGCCGGCATCGAGACCAGGTCCGTCAAGGTCGTCGCCCCGCCGGTCAGTGGCACCAACCTCGCCCAGGGCCGCCCCACCACCGCCTCCTCCTTCCAGGCGTCCTACGGCGACTGCCCCTGCCCGGCCGGCAACGCCACCGACGGCAACCCGAACACCCGCTGGGCCAGCGACTGGGCCGACCCCCAGTGGATCCAGGTCGACCTCGGCGCGGTCCGCTCCTTCTCCCGCCTCCAGCTCGTCTGGGACCCGGCCTTCGCCCGCGCCTACGAGGTCCAGGTCTCCGACGACGGCCAGAACTGGCGCACGATCCACACCCAGACCGCCGGCAACGGCGACATCGACACCATCGAGTCCGCGGCCACCGCCCGGCACGTGCGGCTGCACATGACCGCGCGCGGCACCGGCTGGGGCTACTCGCTCCACGAGTTCGGTGTCTTCGGCTGACCGGTCCGCACCACCCCTCCCACCCCACTGAGGAGATCCCCATGAGATCGAGCCCCAGGCGGCTCTCGGCACTTCTCGTCGGTACGGCCCTCATCGCCAGTGTCCTCGGCATCGGCACGATGGCCCAGGCCACGGACCCGGAGAACGGCGTCCCGCCCGCCGTCGCCGCGGCCGCGAACCATGTCGGGCACCAGATGGCGGCCTCCACCCAGGCGTCGGGCGACGACGCCGACGGGGACGGGTACATCCCCGCGGACCCGCCGGTCACCGGCGTCACCCCGTCCACGGACACCCCGCCCCCGGCCTACCACCACGAGTTCCAGGCCGGCTGTTCCGCCGGCCACACCGCGCCGGACGACCCGATCGTCTACCCGGGCCAGTTCGGCAAGTCCCACGACCACACCTTCATGGGCAACACCTCCACGAACGCCGCCAGCACCACCGGCTCGCTCTACGGCGGCAGCACCACCTGCAAGGCGCCCGCGGACGCCTCCGCGTACTGGATGCCCTCGCTGTTCAAGGGCGACCAGAAGATCCTGCCCGTGGGCCCGCAGGTCATCTACTACAAGGCGGGCGTCACCGACTACCGGAGCGTCCGGCCCTTCCCCAGGGGACTGCGGTTCGTCGTCGGCAACCCGATGCAGACCGAGCAGGAGTTCCGCGGCCACAAGGGCTTCGTCGAGGGCTGGGAGTGCGGTGACAGCTTCTTCAACACCGACATCCCCGCGCACTGTCCCGAGCGGCCCGACGTCCAGCTCAACCTGCGCATGCAGGCGCCCAGCTGCTGGAACGGACTGCACCTCGACACCCCCGACCACAAGAGCCACATGGCCTACCCGGTGGTCAAGCCCGGCACCAACGACAACATGTGCCCGGCCTCCCACCCGGTCGCCCTGCCGATGATCGAGTTCAAGATGGCCTGGCCGGTCAACGGCGACATGAGCCAGGTCCGCCTGGCCAGCGGCCGCGGCTACTCCTTCCACTACGACTTCTTCAACGCGTGGGAGGAGCGCACCCTCAAGGCCCTGGTCGACCACTGCATCAACGGCGGCCTCCAGTGCGACACGCGGGGCTTCGACCTCTACCGCCCCGAGCGCGGCACGGTGCTGAACGCCGACCACCGCCTGCCCTGATCCCCGTCCACCCCGTCACGGGGCGGCCCGGACGTCCGCCGCGGCGTCCGGGCCGCCCCCGCGCGGCTCTCCACCGGAGCTCCCACCCATGCCTGCCGCAGACCGCTTCCCCGACGACGACGCCCTGATCGCCCGTCTCCCGCCCGGCTTCCGCGTCGGCGCCGCCACCAGCGCCTACCAGATCGAGGGCGCCACGGCCGAGGACGGCCGCACCCCCTCCATCTGGGACACCTTCTGCCGCGTGCCCGGCGCCGTCGACGACGGCGACACCGGGGACACGGCCTGCGACCACTACCACCGCATGCCCGAGGACGTCGCCCTCATGGCGGACCTCGGCCTCGACACGTACCGCTTCTCCGTCGCCTGGCCGCGCGTCCAGCCCGGCGGCCGAGGACCCGCCAACCCCAAGGGGCTGGACTTCTACGACCGGCTGGCCGACACCCTCCTCGCCCGGGGCGTCACCCCCTGGCTCACCCTCTACCACTGGGACCTGCCGCAGGAGCTCCAGGACGCCGGCGGCTGGCCCGCCCGGGACACCGCCCACCGCTTCGCCGACTACGCGGCGCTCGTCCACGACCGGCTCGGCGACCGCGTCACCCACTGGACCACCCTCAACGAACCGTTCTGCTCGGCGGTCCTGGGCCATGTCGAAGGCGTGCACGCGCCCGGCGGACGGTCCCTCGCCGACGGCGTCGCCGCCGTCCACCACCTGCACCTCGCCCACGGTCTCGCCGCCCAGCGGCTCCGCGCCGCCGCCCGCCGCCCCCTCGACCTGGCCGTCACCCACCTCCTCGGCACCAGCGCCCCCGCCACCGACAGCCCCGCCGACCACGAGGCCGCCCGCCGGGCCGACGCCTTCGGGTTCCGCTTCTACCTCGACCCGATCCTGCGCGGCGCCTATCCCGAGGACCTGATCCGCGACCTCGCCGCGCACGGCGTCGAGATCCCGGTCCACGACGGCGACCTCGCCGCCATCGCCACCCCGATCGACACCCTCGGCGTCAACTACTACCGTTCGATGCGGAGTTCGGGCACGGACGAGAACGGAGCCGTCGTCGACGCCCGGGGCCTGCCCGTCACCCGGGGCCTCCCGCACGGCGGACTGCCCGTCACCGGGCTCGGCTGGGAGGTCATGCCCCACGACCTCACCGCCCTGCTCCTCCGCATCGCCCGCGACTACCCCGGCACGCCCATGGTGATCACCGAGAGCGGCGCCGCCTACGACGACGTCCCGGACGCCGACGGGTACGTCGACGACCGGGACCGCACCGCCTACCTCTCCGCCCACCTCGCCGCCGTCGCCCGCGCCCGCGAGGCCGGCGCCGACGTCCGCGGCTACCTCGCCTGGTCGCTCCTCGACAACTTCGAGTGGGCATACGGCTACGCCCAGCGCTTCGGCCTCGTCCGCGTCGACTACGCCACCCAGGCGCGCACCCCCAAGCGCAGCGCCCTGTGGCTCCGCGACACGGCCCTGCGGGTGCGCGGCGGGGCCTGAGCCCGGCGATTGCGGGCGCTCCCGGCGCGGCGGACGATGGAAGGAGGGCGGTCCCGGCCGCCACGGCGGCACCGGCCCGCCCTCCTTCCACCGGGCCCCGATCGGCGAAGGACCGGAGGCCCGTAGACCGGAGGAGACGTCATGGCCGAATCGCAGAGCGACCCGCTGGCCGCCTGGACCGGACGACTGCTCACCCTCGGTGCCGGGATCTCCCCGGAGGACGCCAGGGCGTTCGTCCAGGACCTCTACGCCCACGCGCAGTCCGAACTCGACGAGAAGCGCGCCGAGGCAGACTTCGCCCGCGAGGAGTAGAGGGGGTCCCTTCCGGATCGTCCCGGCGGGCTCCGGAAGGGAGGGCCCGGCCCCTCGGGGCCGTCAGTCGCGGAGCGCCTTCAGCAGGATCATGGCGCCCGCGGCCGGCACACCGAGTGCGAACACGCCGATCAGGAGCACCTCCACGGGGCCGAGCCGGCCGGCCGCGAGGAGCAGTCCGCCGAGGAACAGCAGGGCCGGTACGGCCACGGCCGTGGCCGTACCGATGCGCTTGTGCCGGGCGTCCCACAGCGGCGTCTTCCACAGCAGCGCGAGGCCGATCGCCAGGACCAGCGCGCCCGCGAACGGGGAGCCGACGACCAGCAGGCCGCCGAGCGCGGGCAGGGCGGCGATGAGCCGCGCGGCCTGGCGGCCGGAGAGCGGGCCCGTCGGCAGCGGGGCCGCCGGCAGGGAGGCCGTCGCGGTGGTGCGCGGTCCCTCCTCGGCGAGCGCGGAGGCGGCCACCGTGCGGGGGTCGCCCAGTTCGGCGAGGACCGCGCGGATCCCGGCGTCGTCGCCGGCCTCGCTCACCTCGATGTGCTCGCGGAGGTCGGCGAGGAGTTCGGACCGGCGCTCGGCCGGGAGTTCCGCGGTCTCGCGGGCCACGGAGTCGAGGTAGGCCGCGACGAGCGGGTGGTCGATGGCGTTCATGCGGTGTCCCCCTGCGGGTCGTTGAGGAAGTGGTCGACGGCGTTCCGGAAGTGCGGCCACGCCCCGGCGAACTCGGCGAGCGCCGTCCGGCCGAGGGCCGTCAGCGCGTAGTAGCGGCGCGGCGGCCCGCTGGGGGACTCGCGCAGCTCGGTGTCGACGAACCCCTCCCGCCGCAGCCGCGACAGCAGGGGGTAGATCGTGCCCTGACTGGTGGTCATCACGCTGACCGCGGAGAGCTCGGCGAGGAGTTCGACACCGTACTTCGGCTCGTCCCTGAGCAGCGCGAGGACGCAGTACTCCAGCACTCCCTTGCGGAGCTGGCTGGGAACCCTGCCCCCCGCCTCGTTCTTTGCGTTACCAGGAACCATGCAATGCAAGATACTGCCGACGGTGGCCTTCGACAAGCCGCGCCATGCGGCGGCCCGCCACGCCGGCCCGACGGGAACCGGCCGCTCCGGCCGATCGTGTTACGGGGGACGGACATGGACGGGAAGAAGGGAGACGTGGTGGTCGCCAACGAGGCGAGGATCGAGGGGGACACCCTGCTGCTGGGGGACGGGGTGCGGGTGCGCTTCGTGCGCACGCTCCGGCTGCCGGAGACCGGCACCCACCGGCTGCCCCCGGGGCTCGGCACCTTCCCGCTCCGCCGGGTCGAGGACTACCCCGACACCGTGCCCGAGCAGTGGCGCGCCAAGGGCGGCGTGATGATGCCGGTCTACCTCCGCGAGGCCATGTGGCTCAGCTTCGCGGGCAGCCCGGAGCCGACCGCGCTCCAGGTCGGCGTCGGCAAGGTCTGCGCGATCTCCGGCGAGAAGTGGACCGGGCGGCTCTCCCGCCGCCCGCAGAACTACGTGGTGCTGCCCCGCCAGCCGTGGCTGGACGGCATCAACTCGGGCAGGGGCACGGTGCGCCAGTTCGTCGCCGTCCCGCTCGGCATGGGCGCCACCGTCGAGGGCCAGGTCACCGGCGAGGAGACCGTCGGCGGCCTCCAGCTCCAGGCGTTCCCGCTCGCCCCGAAGCTCCGGGCCGCCTGGCGCGCGGAGCAGCGCCGGCTCGCGGAGGAGCGGCGGCGCCAGGCGGAGGAGCGGGCCCGGATCCTCGCCGCGGGCCCGCCGCCCCGCTCGCCGCGCCCGGCGTTCGGCGGCTACGGCGGCCCGCCCGCGATGCCGATGGCCGCCCCCGCGGGACCCCCGCCGCAGGCCGCGGCGGCGATGGGCATCGGCGCCGGCGGCTCCATGCGCCAGGAGGTGTACGAGGACGACCGGCCGGCCCGCGACTGGTCCGGCACCGCCGACGCCCGCGTCTTCGTCCACCTGGTGACCCCGCCCGAGTGGCGCCGCATCACCGGTGAGGAGCCGCCGCCCTCGCCCGCCGACCGCGCCGCCTACACCCGCGCGGGGCTGCCCTGGTACGACTACTTCGACGCCGACGGCACCGACCTCGCCCCCAGCGGCACCCTGGCCGACGTGAAGCCCGTCGGGGAGTGGCTCGGCGACGACCTCGACCCGTGGACGCCGCCGGCGCCGCACCAGGTCAAGCCGCTCGGCCCGCCCCCGCCCCCGCCGGGCGGAGCCCCGATCGCCGACGGCGACTGGTGAACCACCGGTACGGGGGCCGCGCCGGCCCCCGTACCGGGACCCGGCCGCACGGCCCCGGCACCGGCACGGTACGAATCGACCTGTGAACGACTCGACCCAGCCCGCCACCATCCGCGTCTTCATCGCCCTCGCGCCGCCCGACGACGCCAAGGACGAACTCGCCCGGGCCCTGGCACCCGCCTACGCGGCCCACCCCGGCATGCGCTGGAACCGCATCGAGGACTGGCACATCACCCTCGCCTTCCTCGGCGAGCTGCCCGTCGCCACCGTCCCGCTCCTCCACGGCCCCCTCGCGGAGCTCGCCGCCGCCCGCCCTCCCCTCGGGCTCTCCCTCCAGGGCGGCGGCCACTTCGACTCCCGGGTCCTCTGGAGCGGCGTCGCGGGAGACGTCCCCGGCCTCCACCGCCTCGCCGACGAGGTCCGCACCCTGGTGAAGGAGACCGGCATCCCGTACGAGGGCCGTCCGCTGCGCCCGCACCTGACCCTGGCCCGCGCCCGGCGCGGGGACCTCGCCGCCGTCCCGGCCGCGGCCCGCGTCCTCGACGGCTTCGACGGCCGCCCGTGGCCGGCCGCCCGGCTCCACCTCGTCGGCAGCGACGACGCCCGGGGCCCCGCCCCGGTCCGCTACCAGGACATCGACTCCTGGCCGTTCATCGGGATCTGACCGGCCCGGCGCGCCCGGCAAGGTCCGGAAGAGACAGCAAGGTCCGAAGTGCACGGCAAGGTCCGAGGGGACGGCCTAGGGTGCCGTGATCAGCTCGCTCAGCCGCGGGGCGAGCCAGGGCCTGCGGCCGCCGGCCCGCATCCGGCCCCGCGCGATCGCCTTCCAGAGCGGCATCCGGCCGAAGGAGACGAGCAGGAAGGCCGTCGGGGCCGCCGTGATCCGGCAGTCGTACGGGCGCGGCGCCGGGTCCCGGGTCACGGTGGCGGCGCCGTCCTCCACCACGACGGCGAGCCGCGGACCGCCCTTCAGGGCCAGGTCGAAGGCGATGCGCACGCCCTGCGCCTTCTCGGCGTCGAGGGCGAGCGGCATCATCGTCACCATCGCCTGCCCGATCACCAGGGACGCCTCCTCGGCGGCGAGCGGCCACGGGCGGCGCGCCCCGCGCGCCATGTCGAGCCCATGCACCAGGGTCTCGCTGAGCATCAGGCCGGTCGCCGCCGCCAGCGGTACGGTGCGCCCCGGCCCGTACCAGGGCGCGGGGACGGGCGTGTCGGGCGCGAGCCCCGCCGAGTCCCGCAGGAAGGCGGCGCCCCGCTCGGCCAGGATCGGGCCGAGCCGCTTCCGCTCCGGACCGGCGACCAGACCGATCGACAGCGCGTTCACGGCGGCGATCCGCTCGCCGAACGTCCCCTCCGGCCCGGCCAGGACGGCGTCCCAGTCGATGCCCTCGGCGCCCGCGCCGCTCCGCTCGCCGGGGATCGCGGACCCGTAGGCGAGGTACACGGCGGCGAGATGCGCCCCCACGTCCCCGACGGACCACACGGGCACCCCCGACGGGACCTCCAGGTCGCCGATCGCGCCCACCAGCTCCACCAGCCGCCCGATGGCGGCCTCCAGCGCGACCCGCGTCCGCTCGTGCTCGGCCACCGGATCGAATGCCGTGACTGCACCCATGCGATTTCCCCCAAGGCTGTGGACGGGCCCGCACATTACCGCCCAGTAGCATGCGGGCGACAGGGGTCGCGCGTCACGAACGGGGCACTCCCCGAACCCGTTCCCTTCACGCATGATCATCCGCATGGGCGAACACGACGGCCGCGCGCCCGGCCTCAGCCGCCGCCCGCTGACCCCGGGGCCGCCGGGCGGGGGGTGCGGAGCCGGTCGAGGAGGGCCGCCTCGGCGGCCTCCGACCGTGCGTCGCTCCACTGCCCGAGCGGCACCGCGCGCAGGTGCCGCCCCCGGGGATCGAGGAGGTGCCCGCCCAGTTTCATCGGCCAGAGCGTCAGCGCCCGGTCGGTGACCACGAGTTCGGGAAACCGCTCGGCCAGCCGCGTCTCGAACGGCGCGATGTCGTCCACCGACCGCAGCCAGGCCGCGAGCAGCAGGTTGTACGGCCCCGACAGCGAGGCGCACATCCGGATCTCCCGCAGCGCGCTGATCCGCTCCGCCAGCCGCGGCGCCCGGCTCTGCGGGACCGCCGCCCACAGCGACACCGACACCGGCCACCCCGACAGCGCCCGCGCCACCTCGCAGCGGTACACCAGCGCGTGCTCGGCCTCCAGCCGGTCCAGCCGCCGCCGGACCGTCGTCGGACTGAGCCCGGTCCGCTCCGCGAGGCGCGCCGCGGACTGCCGGGGATCCTCGCTCAGCACCCGTACGAGCTCCAGGTCGCGCCCCTCCAGGAGCCGTCCGCCCGCGGGCCGGGCCGGCGCCGGCCGGCCGGCGCCCGCCAGCGTCCGCCGCTGCTCCTCGGTCAGCCGGTCCAGCCGCCACCGGCTCCCCTCGGTGTGCAGGGTCGTCGCCACCTGGGTCCGCGACGCGGCCACCCCGTCCAGCGCGCCCAGGCGGAAGCCCACGTACCGGGCGAGTTCGGCCTGGTCGGCGAAGACGGCGGTCACCAGGAGGTCCCGGCCGCCGCTGACGTGCTCCAGGTTGAACACGTGCGGATCCTCGGCGATCTCCGCCGCGACCTCGTGCAGCCGTCCGGCCGCGCAGTCCACCTCGATGAAGGCCACCACCGCCGGTGCCTGCGCCCGGACGGCGGGATGGACGCTGATCCACGCGTTCCCGTCCCGGGTCAGCCGCGCCCAGCGGCGCGCCACGGTCGACGCGTCGAGCCCCAGGGCCTCGCCGACGGTCTGCCAGTCGGCCCGTGGAGCCACCTGGAGGGCGGTCACCAGCAGGTAGTCCAGCTCGTCCAGCACACCCACCACCCCGTTCCCGAAACGGCTCATTCGCGCAAACGATCACCCGGGAGCGGTGGATCCGCGCAAGCGAACGCCGTTCATCCGGCGGATCGGCACTATACCCGGCATGTTCACGCACAGCGACGCCCTGGCGCACGCCGACACCCTCATCGCCCTGCGGCACGACCTCCACCGCCGGCCCGAACTCGGCCTCGACCTGCCGCACACCCGGCGCAAGGTCCTCGACGCCCTCGCCGGACTGCCCCTGGAGATCACCCTCGGACAGCGGCTCACCTCCGTCACCGCCGTCCTGCGCGGCGGCCGCCCCGGCCCCGCCGTCCTGCTCCGCGGCGACATGGACGCCCTCCCCGTCCAGGAGGACACCGGCGTCCCGTACGCCTCCGAGGTGCCCGGCCGGATGCACGCCTGCGGCCACGACCTCCACACCGCAGGACTCGTCGGCGCGGCCCGGCTCCTCGCCGCCCGCCGCGACGAACTCCCCGGCGACGTCGTGTTCATGTTCCAGCCCGGGGAGGAGGGCATGGGCGGCGCCGGCCTGATGATCGACGAGGGCGTCCTCGACGCCGCCGGCGCCCGGGTCGTCGCCGCCTACGCCCTCCACGTCACCTCGACCCTGCTGCCCACCGGATACGCGGCCGTCCGCCCCGGCCCCATGCTCGCCGCCTCCGACTCCGTCACCGTCACCGTCCGGGGCTCCGGCGGCCACGGCTCCTCGCCGCACTCCGCCAAGGACCCGGTCCCCGCCCTCTGCGAGATCGTCACCGCCCTCCAGACGATGGTCACCCGCACCGTCGACGTCTTCGACCCGGCCGTCGTCACCGTCGGCTCCCTGCACGCCGGCTCCGCCGGCAACGTCATCCCGGAGCGGGCCGTCCTGGAGGCGACCGTCCGGTCCTTCTCCACCGCCACCCAGGCCGCCGTCCGCGCCGGCTGCGAGCGCGTCGTCCACGGCGTCGCCGCCGCCCACGGCGTCGAGGCCCACCTCGACTACCGGGAGAACTACCCCGTCACCGAGAACGACCCGGCCGAGGCCGCCTTCGCGCTCCGCACCGCGCGGGGACTCCTCGGCGCCGACCACGCCTTCGAGGCACCGCGCCCGCTCACCGGCTCCGAGGACTTCTCCCTCGTCCTGCGCGAGGTCCCCGGCGCGTACCTCGGCATCGGCGCCTGCCCGCCCGACCGCGACCCCGCCACCGCCCCCATGAACCACGCGCCGCAGGCCGTCTTCGACGACCGCGCCGTCCTCGACGCCGCCGTCCTGCTCGCCGAACTCGCCGCCCGCCGCCTCCAGGAAGCCGCCGAGGAGCCCGCGTGACCACCACCGACCACCCCACCTCCGGCCGGCCGGACACCACCGCCCCCGGAACCGGATCCGGCTCCGTCCGGGCCGTCGTCGGACTCCTCGTCCTCTTCGAGCTGACCAGCGGCTTCCTCCAGGGCGGCATCGCCCCCCTGCTGCCCGAGATCGGCCGCGAGCTCGGCATCCCCGACGCCGACCTCACCTGGGTGATCTCCGCCCAGCTCCTCGCCGCCGCCGTCAGCGTCCCCGTCCTCGGCCGCCTCGGTGACCTCCACGGACACCGCAGGGTCCTGCGCTGGGCCCTCGCCTGCGTCGCCGCCGGCACCCTGCTCGTCGCCCTCGCCCCGAACCTGCCGGTGCTGCTCGCCGGCCGCGTCCTCACCGGCCCGCTGGCCGCCCTCCTGCCGCTGGAGATCGCCCTCGTCCGCGACCGGCTGCCGCTCGGCCCGGCCCGCTCCGCCATCGCCCGCCTCGTCGGCGCCCTCGCCCTCGGGACCCTCCTCGGCGGCGTCCTCACCGGCGCCGTCCACGAACTCACCGACGACGTCCGCCTCACCCTCCTCGTCCCGGCCGCACTCGCCGCCGCGTGCGTCCCCGTCTCCTTCCTCGCCATCCCCGAGTCCCGCCGCCTCGCACGAGGCCGCCTCGACCTTCCCGGCGCCGCCCTGCTCAGCGCCACGATGCTGCTGCTCCTCTCCGGCGTCGCGGCGGCCGAGGACGACGGACCCGGCCCCACCGCCCTGGTCCGGCTCGGCCTCGCCGCGCTCCTCGGCGCCGTCTGGATCCGCGTCGAACTCCGCACCGCCGAACCCCTGGTGGACGTCCGGGCGCTCGCCGACCGCCGGGTCGCCCCGTTCTTCCTCTGCGCCTTCGCCTTCGGCGTCGTCTACTTCGGCGGCCAGGCACCCGACGCCACCTTCCTCGCCGCCGACCCGGTCACCACCGGCTACGGCTTCGGGCTCTCCGCCCTCCAGATCTCCCTGGTGGCGCTCCCGGCGGCGGCGACCGCCGTCGTCACCTCCTCGCTCACCGCCCGCATCGCCGGCCGGACCGGCTACGTCCCCGCGCTCGCCGCGTCCTTCGCCCTCATCACGGTGAGCTTCCTGACGACCGCCGCCTTCCACACCGCCCTCTGGCAGCTCGTCGCCGCGAAGATCCTCGCCGGACTCGGCCTGGGCGTCGCCCTCGGAGCCATGCCCACCGTCATCGCCGAAGCCGGCGAACCCTCCCGGACGGGCGTCACCACCGCCCTCTACAACAACGTCAAGACGCTCGGCGGCGCGGTGGCCGGCGGTGTGACGGCCGCCGTCCTCACCGCCTCCGCCGCGCCCGCTTCCGACACCCCGGACGCATCGGCGTACGTCACCGTCTGGCTCCTCTGCGCCGCCCTCGCCGCCGCGGCCGCCGCCCTCACCCTCGTCGCCCGCGGAGCCGCGCCCCCGCCCGGGACCGGCGCCGCCGCGGAAGCGGGACCCCCCGCCTCCGGGAACGCCTGAGGTCCGGCCGGCCCGGTCCCGCTCAGACCGCGGGATCCAGGGCGTACCGCCGCTGGAACCACAGGGCCACCGCCATCAGCGCGGCCGGTACGACGGTGAAGCCGACGAGCAGCGCGCCCAGCGCCGTACCGGACTGCGCGGCGGGAGCGCCCGCGGTGCTCGCCACGAAGCCGCCCAGCGCCAGGACCGCCGAGTACAGATAGGGCCCGATCGCCGTGCCGGTCGCCTCGGTGGCCGTCCACACCCCCGTGTACGCGCCCGCCTTCGACGAACCCGCCGCCTCCGCCGCCGCCACCGCGTCCGGCACCATCGAGAACGCGAACAGCTGCAGCCCGGCGAAGGCCACGCCCATCACCATCACCACGGCGGCGGTCACGGCGACGCCGGGCGTCCCGCCGAGCGTGGCCCCCGGCAGCAGTGCCAGCGACCCCGCCGCGAACACGCCCTGCGACAGCAGCAGTCCGCGCTGCTTCCCGAACCGCCGCGACCACGCCGTCCACAGCGGGCTCGCGAACAGCGCCGGCGCGAGGAACAGCCCCATGAAGAGCGCGGTCAGCCGGGTGTCGTCGAAGACGTACGCGGTGACGTACGGCAGCGCCGCCAGGAACAGGTGCGTCGTCGTCCCCGTGAACAGGTACGACAGGACCAGCGCCCGGTAGTCGCGGTCCCGCCACGCCACCCGCAGATCGGCCAGGGCCGCGTGCCCCGCCCGCTCGTCGGGCACCCGGAACCCGCACGTGCCGGTCAGCCGCCGCACCCCCACCAGCGCGACCAGCGCCGAGACGCCCATCGCCGACGCGAGCAGCAGCGCCATCAGCGCGTAGTCGCCCCGTCCGCCGGCCGCCACCAGGGCCGGCGCGGCGACACCGGCGCCCAGCAGCCCGAGCGTCAGCAGCACCATGCGGAACATGAACACCCGGGTCCGTTCGTGGTAGCCGACCCGCAGATCCGAAGGGGTCGTCAGATACGGCACCTGGAAGCCCGCGAAGAGCAGATTGCCCACCGTGAACCAGCACCCGACCCAGAGCGCCGCCGGCGCGCCGGCCAGGGCCGGCGGCACGCTGAACAGGGCCACCATCGCCACCCCGAGCAGCACCCCGGCGCGCATCATCCGGCGGCGGTGGCCGAAGCGGCGCGCCTCCCGGTCGGACCGCGAGCCCAGCAGCGGATGGACGACGATGTCGGCCACCTTGGGCAGCAGCAGCGTCAGGCCGGCCAGGAAGGCGGGCACCCCGAGGACGTCGGTGAGGAAATAGAGGAGCAGCAGGCCCGGCACGGTCACCCACACACCCATGCCGATCGATCCGGAGGCGTACAGCGCGAGCGTCCCCCGGCCCGCCCGCGCCGGCGTCCCGGTGGCCTCGGCGGCCGGGACCGGGGCGCTCATGGCCGGCCCCCGTGACGCTCCACGACACCCGCCGCCAGGGAGGCCCCCTCGAAGGCGCCGGCCGCCGCCCGCGCGGACAGCGTCCGGGCCACGATCCGGTCGGTGAGCGCGGGCAGATGGCGGGCCAGGAAGAACTCCACCGCGCCCTTGCGGGTCGTCGTCACGTCCCGCCGGGGCCGGACCGCCAGCGCGGTCCCGGCGAGCGCGTCCACGACGCCGTCCAGCGGCTCGTACACGCTCATCCCCTCCAGCGAGAGTCCCGCGGCCCTCGTCGCGTCGTGGATCGGGCTCCGCACGGCGGAGGGGTACACGCAGCTGACGGCGACGTGGGTGCCGAGCTCCAGGCGCAGCGCGTCGGCGTAGGCGACCATGGCGCGCTTGGACGCGCCGTACGCGGCGGCGAGCGGGAGCTGCATCACCGCCATCCGGGACGCCACCATGACCACCCGCCCCCGTGCGGCGACCAGCGCGCCGACGCACGCGGCCGTCACCCGCCAGGTGCCGAGCAGGTTGATCTCCAGCTGGCGGCGGACCTCCTCGCCGGGGGCGTACTCGGCGGGCGCGGGTCCGCCGGTCCCGGCGTTGTTCACCAGGACGTCGAGCCCGCCGAGGACCGTGAGCGCCTCGGCGACGGCGGAGGCCACCGACGCGTCGTCGGTGACGTCGCAGGCGATCACGGGGAACGGCTCGTCGCCGGCCGGACGCAGGTCGAGTCCGACCACGTGGGCGCCGGCCCGGGCCAGCCGCTCGCCCAGGGCGCGGCCGATGGTGCCGGAGGCGCCGGTGACGAGGACGCGCCGGCCGCGCGGGTCGTGGTGCCGGCGGGGGAGTCGGAACGTCATGCGGATGCCTGCGCCTTCGGGGTGGGGGCGGGGACGCCGGCGCCGCGGGCGGCCCGGCGGACTCCCGCGCGGATCTCGCGGGGAAGCTCGGCGACGTACCGGTCGAAGTCGACCCGCATCATCGGCCGCCGGTCGCCCCAGCGGCGTACCGCGGCGGCGTGGGCGCGGGCGACGGAGGCCCGCTGCGCGTCCGGGGACGGCAGGGCGTAACGGCCGGAGAGGTAGGCGGCGGCCAGTTCGGCCTGCGCCTCGACCACGGGGAGCGCGGCGCCGGTGGACTGCATGAGGCCGACGAAGGCGAGCGTCGGGTCGTCGAGGTGGAAGACCCGGCGGTAGAGCGGGAGCGCCTCGGGGTCGTCACCCCGCCACTCGGGGCCGAGGAACGGCAGGGTGACCCGGTAGCCGGTGGCCCACACGATCACGTCGACGTCCTCGGAGGTGCCGTCGGTGAAGACCACCCGGCCGCCGTCGAGGCGGGCCACGCCGGGGCGGGCGACGACCTCGCCGTGGGTGAGCCGGTGCAGGATCGTGTCGCTGATCGTCGGATGGTCCTGGAAGAGCCCTCCGGCCGGACGCGGCAGTCCGTACCGCTCGGGGGTGCCCACGGCCAGCCGGAGCACGGCCTGCGCGACCGTCTGCCGGATCCGCCAGGGGAGCACGGCGAGGGCGCCGCCGGTCGCGTCGGCGGGGCGGCCGAAGAGGTACTTGGGGACGATGTGGGTGCCGCGCCGGGCCGACAGGAGCACCGGCCCGTCGGAGACGTACGAGGCGTCGACGGCGAGGTCCATGGCCGAGTTGCCCATCCCGACGACGAGCACCCGGCGCCCCGCGAAGACGTCGGGGGTGCGGTAGTCGTGGGCGTGCAGCTGCGTGCCGTGGAAGGTGCCGGGGTAGGCGGGGGCGGGCCACTTGGGGTCCCTGTTGTGCCCGTTGGCGACGACGACGGCGTCGTACGGTTCCGGGTCGCCGCCGGCCGTGACCTCCCAGCCGGCGTCGGCGCGGCGGACGGAGGTGACGTGGGCGCCGAAGCGGATGCGCGCGGTGACCCCGAAGACGTCGGCGTACTCCGCGAGATAGCCGGCGACCAGGGCCGCGGACGGGTAGTCGGGCCACTCCTCCGGCATGGGGAAGCGGGCGAACCCGGTGCGTCCCTTGCTGGTGTTGAGGTGCAGGCTGTCGTAGGCCGGCGATCCGCCGCCCGCGTCCGCCCCCGTGCCGTCCCCCGCCCAGAGGCCGCCGGGGCGGGAGCCCCGTTCCAGGACGGTGACGTCGAGTCCCTCGTCGAGCAGTGCCTTGGCCGCGGCGAGCCCCGCCGCCCCGGCACCGATCACCGCCACCCTCGTCGAGCCCATGCCCGGCCCTCCCTTCGTCGAGGGCGCTCATTCAATCGAATGATGGAGAGCAGCGCAATCGTCTCTGACCTGCGCAAACGCTCTCCGGCAGCTGATTGAACCGGCTCGGTCACGTCCGGTAGCCTCGGGCGCATGAGCAGTCAGCCCGACGACGGCCACAGCCGCGAACGCATCCTGGCCGCCGCCACCCGGCTGTTCGCCGAACGCGGCTACGACGCCACCAGCACCCGCGCCATCGGCGAGGCCGTCGGGCTCAACATCGCCACGGTCGCCTACCACGTCGGCGCCAAACCCGAGCTCTACCGCACCGTGATGCGCCGCGCCCACCTGGCGCAGCGGGAGGCCGTCACCGCCGCCCTCCACCGGCTGGACGCCTGCGGCCCGACGCCGGAGGGGACCCGCGCCGGGCTGCTCGACTTCGTCGACTCCTATCTCGCGTTCTGCCTCGACCACCCCGAGGTGCCGGCGCTCTGGATGCGCCGCTGGCTCGCGGAGGGCACCGAACTCGCCGAGATCGAGACCGAGTTCGCCGGACCGCTGGTCGCCGAGGTCGCGGCCGCCGTCCGCGTGGTCCTCGACCGCGCGGGGCTCGGCGCGGACGCCGACGTCGAGCCGCTCGTCTTCACCATCGTGTGGACCGCCCACTCCTTCGCCCAGGCCGGCGTCATCGACTCCTCCGGCCGCCGGCTCGGCCCCCGCGACCTCCCCACCCTCGACCGCTTCCGCCGCCACCTGCACGCCGTGGTCACCGGGGTCCTCGACCGCCCGGTGTGACGGACGGGCCGGGCCGGCGGGCTCAGCGGACGGCCGCGAGCAGTCCCGCGATCTCGCGGAAGCCGCGCCGCTCGGCGTGCCGGAGCGGGGTGACCCCCTCGTGGTCCGGGAAGTGGGGAGCGGCGCCGGCGCTGATGAGCAGTTCCACGATCTCCTGGTACGCCGGTGTGCCGTCGCCGAGCACGACCACCTCCAGCAGCGCCGTCCAGCCCAGCCGGTTGACGTGGTTCACGTCGATGTCGGTGGCGCGCAGCACGGCCCGTACGTAGTCGACGTGGCCGCGTTCGGCGGCGGGGATGAGGCTGGTGCCGCCGAACCGGTTGGTCAGCGTCACGTCGGGCGCCGGGTCCGCGGCGAGGAGCACCCGCATCATCGGGACGCTGCCGGTCACGCCGGTGATCAGCCACGGCGTGTCCTCGCGGTCGTCCCGCGCGTTCGGGTCGGCGCCGGCCGCCACCAGGGCCCGGGCGGCGGCCACCCGGTCGCCCGCGGCGGCGAGCAGCAGCGGCGTCCGGTCGTGCTCGTCACGGCGCTCGACGACGGCTCCGGCGGCGAGCGCGGCGCGCACCGCGTCGGCGTCGTCGTTCCGTACGGCGGACCGAAGGGCCAGGTCGGCAGGGGACACGGTGCTCCTCGGAGGTGAAGGGTTCATCGGACGCGCGGCGGGCGGTGGTCCGGCCGGCGCGCTCTCGCCCGGCGCACTCCATCCTGGGCGCGGTGCCGGGCCTCTCCCGTCGTCCCGGCGGTTCCAGCATGCGGGCGGACGGCCGAGGCGGAGGTCATCCGATCGGTGGATACGCCCGCTCGCCCCGCGGTTTCGTATACCGGCATGCGGATGCCATCGCTCCGGTGGTCCCGTGCGCCGCTTCGGGCACCTGTCATGCCCGGATTACGGCTTCCCCGGTACGGAAAATGGTATCCAGTCCCCGGATGCAGAGGCTTCCGAGCCCTTGACGCGACCGCGACCGCGACCGCGAAACCGAACGACGAAGGACACCGGCGCATGACGCTCATCGGGCTCATCAACCCCAACACCGACGCGGACACCACGGCGATGATGGCCGCCATCGCCCGCCGCACCCTGCGCCCCGAGGACGGCTACGACGTCCAGGGGATCACCGTCGCCGCCGGCCCGCCCATGCTCGTCGACGAGGAGGTCCTGCGCGCGTCGGCGGACCACGTCCTCGACGCGGCGGACCGGCTCCTCGCCGGACCGGCCGGCGACCGCGTCGCCGCCCTCGTCGTCAGCGCCTTCGGCGACCCGGGCGTCGAGGAGCTCCGCGCCCGCACCTCCGTCCCCGTCGTCGGCATCGCCGAGGCGGCCCTGCGGGAGGCCGGCGCGGACGGCCGGCGCTTCGGCATCGCCACCACCACCCCCGGCCTCGTCGCCGCCATCGGCGCGCGCGTCACCCGCCTCGGCTGGTCGCGCCAGTACGCCGGCGTCCGCCTCACCCCCGGCGACCCCCGCCGGCTGGCCGCCACCCCCGCCGAGATGACGGAACGCCTCGCCGAGGCCGTCGACCTCTGTGTCCGGGAGGACGGCGCCGAAGCCGTCGTCATCGGCGGCGGCCCCCTCGGTGAGGCCGCGGAGGCCCTCCGCCACCGCTTCCCGGTCCCGGTCGTCGGCCCGATCCCCGCCGCGGCCCGGGAGGTCCTGCGCGTCCTGGCGTGAACCCCGCGCCCGGTGACGGGACACCGACCCCCCGCCCCGCCACCCGGCCCCCGAGCCTCACGCGCGATAATCCCGCAGGTCACCACCGATCGACCCGCTCACCCCGCACCCCCACGAAGACGGGAGCCCCGCATGCGCACCCTCGTCACCGCGAGCCACGTGGTCGGTTACGACCCCCGGGCCGACGACCACGTCCTGATCCGCGACGGCCAGGTGGTGTACGAGGGTTCCCGGATCGTGTTCGTGGGCCGGGGCTACGACCCGGCGCGGTGCGGCGAGGTCATCGACGCCGGACGGGCCCTGGTGGGCCCGGGCTTCGTGGACCTGGACGCGCTGGCCGACATCGACCACGCCCTCCTGGACACCTGGCACGCCGACGGGCGGGGCCTGCAGTGGTCGGAGGAGTA
Source organism: Streptomyces sp. NPDC058052 (assembly GCF_042885515.1). Taxonomy (NCBI): domain Bacteria; kingdom Bacillati; phylum Actinomycetota; class Actinomycetes; order Kitasatosporales; family Streptomycetaceae; genus Streptomyces; species Streptomyces sp. NPDC058052. Next base: position 148,587 of record NZ_JBHVRX010000014.1, read on the forward strand.
CGCGCGGTCCGGTCCGGTGGCGGTGTTCGACGCCGAGGACAGGGCGTTCATCCGTGAGTACGCCCTCACGCAGTTGATCCGCAACGGCATCACGACGGCGATGCCGATCGCGGCGGAGACCCACTCCGACTGGGCGGAGACGTACGAGGACATGGCGCGGACGGCCGACAGCGCCGCCCGGTTCGGCCTGCGCATGTACCTGGGCCCGAGCTACCGGTCCGGTGTCCCGGTGGTCACCGCGGAGGGCGGCCGGGACATCTGGTGGCAGGAGGGCAGGGGCGAGCGGGGTCTGTCGGACGCGGTGCGCTTCGTGCGGGACTTCGACGGCGCGCACGACGGTCTGGTACGAGGCGCGCTGCTGCCCTGCCGGATCGAGACGCTGACGCCGGAGCTGATGCGGGCGACGGCGCGGGCCGCGGAGGAGCTGGACTGCCTGGTGCGGCTCCACTGTCTCCAGGGCACGGGAGAGCTGCGCGAGCTGGCGGACCGTCATGGCGCCACCCCGCTGGCCCTGCTGAAGGAGACGGGCCTGCTGGGACGGCGCCTGCTCATCCCGCACGCGATCTACATCGGCGGACACAGCGAGGTGGACTCCCCGTACGCCGGTGAGCTGGAGGAGCTCGCGTCGGTCGCGGGGATCGTCCACTGTCCGCACACGATGGTCCGCTACGGCGCGGCGCTGGAGGACTTCGACCGCTACCGCGCGGCGGGCGTGAACATCGCGATGGGGACGGACTCGTTCCCGCCGGACATGATCCGCACCATGGACTACGGCACGAACCTGTCCAAGCTGACCACCCGCCGCCTGGACGCGGGCAGCGCGGCCGACTACTACCGCGCGGCGACCCTGGGCGGCGCCAGGGCCCTGGACCGCGACGACCTGGGCAGGCTGGCGCCGGGGGCCCTGGCGGACCTGGTCGTGGTCCGCCTCGACGGGCCGCGGACGGGTCCGGTGGACGACCCCGTCCGCACGCTGCTGATGAACGCCTCGGGCGCCGACGTCGACACCGTCGTCATCAACGGCCGCACCGTCCTCGCGGGCGGTACCGTCCCCGGTGTCGACGAAGCCGCCTGGCGCACCCGGGCCCAGGACGTCTTCGACCGTATGAAGGCGGCGTACGCGACCCGTGACTACCGCCACCGCACCACCGCCGCGCTCTTCCCCGGCTCCTTCCCCACCCACGAAGGCTGAGCGATGACCACCCCACCGCACCCCGGCTTCGGCGCGACACTGACCCGGCTGCTCGACCACCGGGGAGCCGGCGCACGGGAGACGGCCGACCGCGCCGGGGCCACGGCGGACGAGGTCCGGGCGGTGCTCGCGGGGCGGAGCCCCGGCGACGACCTGCTCCGGCGGCTCGGACCCGCCCTCGGCCTCCACGCCGTCGACCTGTTCGTCCTCGCGGGGCGGACGGTCCCGGACGACCTGGCGCCGCTGGACGCCACGGCCGCGCAGTGGGCGTGGATCACGGTGGGGGATGCCGCGCGGCTCCCCGAGCCGGAGCGCCGCGCGCTGCTCCGGCTGGTCCGTTCCCTGCCGCAGGAGGAACGGCGCGCCCCCTTCGTCCCGCAGCCGCTGGCGCCCCTCGCCGACGGACCGGGCGGCTGGATCGTCCGCATGCTCCAGTACCGCAACCTCAGCCGGACGGGCATGGCGCACGCCCTCGCGTACGTGACGCCCACCTACCTGTCGGCCGCCACCTACGGCGTGATCGGCTCCGGGCGCATGGAGCTGACCCCGCGTCTGGTGACGGACTTCGCCGCCGTGCTGGGCATCGACGCCGGTGAACTGGCCGCCATGACGGGTGTTCCCCTGCCCGGGCCGCCGGACCCGCCGTTCCCGGAGGCCACGTACGCCGCGGAGCTGCTGTGGGCGGCGCGGCGGCTCTCGGCCGGCCAGGCGCAGCACGTCTCCGAGGTGGCCGGCGCGCTGCGCGAGGACCACCACGACCGTGAGCCGACGGAGGACCCGGACCTGGAGTGTCCCTCGAACGGGTGAGAGTTCGGCCGTGCCCGTGACACCCGTACAGGCACGGCCCGTTGCCGGGGCATGCGCATGACGTCGATGCTCGGGGTGGCCCTGACAGCCGTGTTCCTGGCGGCGGTCGCCCCCGCCCCCGCCGCCCCCGAGCGGTCCGATCCCTGCGGCCACGAGGCCGGCGGCACGGTCGCCCTCCGCACCGGTCCCCGTGACTCCCGTGACTCCCTGGGGGTGCTGCGCGCCGGGGACGACGTGGCCGTGCTCCGGGAGTCCGGCGACTGGTACCGGGTGCGCCTCGACGCGCGGTCGCGCGCGGGGCTCCGCGCCGGCACGGAGGGGTGGGCCCCGAAGCGGTCCTTCAGGGCGCACGACTGCGGCCGGCCGAACGGCTAGGCCGTCTCTTGCGGATCCTGCCGGGGCGAGCCCGGCAGGGTCCGGAGGAGACGGCCTAGGGAACGTCCGTGCCGGCGGTCGTCGCGGCGCGGTCGGAGTCGCTGCGCAGGACGCAGAACTCGTTGCCCTCGGGATCCGCGAGGACGGCCCAGCCCGCGCCGCCGGGCTCCCGCAGGTCGTGCACCAGGGTGGCGCCGAGCGCCGTCAGCCGCTCGACCTCCTCCTCGCGCGTGGTCGTCGGGCGCAGGCACAGGTGGATCCGGTTCTTGGCCGTCTTCGGCTCCGGCACCTGGTTGAAGTAGAGGACCGGGCCCTCGGGCAGCAGCACCTGCGTCTCAGGGGCACCAGGCGCGTCGTCCGGGTGCAGCGGCGCACCGGTCACCTCGCTCCAGAACCGCGCCAGCCGGTACGCGTCCGAACAGTCGATCGCCACGTTCTGCACTACGGACATCATGCGGATGATCTTGCCGGAGAGCCGCCCGTTCCGCCAGCGGCGTGACCGTGGCCGCCGGTGAGCGCTGCGTGGGCCGGGTCTAGGATGCGCGCCAGGGACGAGGGGGGCGGCGGACGTGACAGGACCGGGGTGGGGCGTCGACCGGACGGCAGCGGAGGAGGAGCCCGCCGCGGGCGCTCTCCGGCGCGGGCGGCGGATCGCCGTCGCCGTCGGGGTGCTGCTCGCCGCCGGGGCGGCGGGCGCCGCCGTCCTGGGGTGGGGACCGTTCGAGGCGGGCACCATCACCGCGGACCGGCTCGCCGGCGGGTGGGAGGGGCCGGAGGGCGAGCGCCTGGAGTTCCGCGCCGACGGGACCTTCTGCGCGCGGGCGTTCCCGATCGACCAGGCCCCGGCCCAGCCGGTCGACTCCTGCGGGCGCTGGTCCTTCAGCGAGGACGGGGAGACCGACCAGGGCATCGACCTGGACTTCGACCGGCCCTCGTACGCCCTGATCGGCATGGTGCGCGTGTCCGGCGAGGACGGCGCAGGAGGGCTGTACGTCCGCTGGGACATCGACGACGCGTCCGGCCGGCTGGAGCTGCGGAGGGTTCCGGCGGGCTGAGGAGAGCCCGGGGCGTGGGCGCCCCGGCGGTCGTGCCGGGGCGCCTCCGGTCGGTCAGCCCTTGGCGGCCGGGGCGTCGGGCCCGCAGGACAGGAGGGCCGCTTCCAGGGCCGGCTCGCTGTCCTTGAGCGCGGCCCGCGGCTGGTCGCATTCGAGGACCCCCGTGCCGTCGCCGACCCAGCTCGTGGCGCGGCCCGTGCTGGGCTCGCCGCCGGGGCAGGCGCGGCTGAACTCGCCCGTGACGACCCGTACATAGGTGTACGCGACGAGGGTGCCCGGGCCCGAGGTGCTGTGGATTTCCTCGTCGAGCTCCGGTGCGGGGCGGCCCGCCTCGGAGAAGACCGAGTCCTCGCCGCCGCCGCCGATGTGGGCGCCCAGCGAGCGCAGTACGGCCCCCGCGTCGATCTTCGGCCCCTTCACCGTCGTCGCCTCGGTGCGCGGCGTGTGGAGCCGCTTCAGCGGCTGGGTGAGCTTCCCGCCGTTCTCCTCGAACGTCTGCTTCTCCGCGACGCCCGTCAGGACCTCCCGCTGCCCGACGCCGGACCACGTGTAGGTGCCGGCCGTCGCGCAGGCGTCCGTCGTCGCGGCCGGGCGCGCGGTGGCCGAGGTGCGTGTCCCGCCGTCGGACGTGCAGGCGGTCGCCGCGCCCGCGAGCAGCGCGGTGACCGCGCACGCCGTCAGCCGGTTCCGCATCGTGTTCATGGTCTTCATGTGATCGTTCCCCCTGTGATGCCATGGGTCGATGGCGATTCCGACCATGACGCCCACAAGACGCCCCTGACAAGCGACTTGAGCTGCATTTGAGCGGATCGGCCGGGGAACCGGGCGTTCCTCCCCGACCGGTCCGTTCCGTCGGCCCGTCCGTCCGCACCTCTCCGCGCCGGTGCGGGACGGCGCGATCAGGGGGCCGCGTCCGCCTCCAGCTGCTCCTCCAGGGCGGCCAGCGTGCGGTAGCAGGACAGCACCTGGGCGAGGGAGGAGTTCGGCTCGCGGCCCTCGCGGATGGCGGCGACGAACTCGCGGTCCTGGAGCTCGATGCCGTCCATGGAGACGTCCACCCCGCTCACGTCGATCGGTTCGTCCTTGCCGGTGAACAGGTCGTCGTAGCGGGCGATGTAGGTGCCGGTGTCGCCGATGTAGCGGAAGAACGTGCCCAGCGGACCGTCGTTGTTGAACGACAGCGACAGGGTGCAGAGGGCTCCGTTCGCCGCCCGCAGCTGGATCGACAGGTCCATCGCGATGCCCAGTTCGGGGTGGATCGGCCCCTGCAGCGCGTTGGCCCGCACGATCGGCGAGCCGGTCTGGTACGCGAACAGGTCGACGGTGTGCGCGGCGTGGTGCCACAGCAGGTGGTCGGTCCAGGAGCGCGGCTCCCCGAGCGCGTTGAGGTTCTTCCGGCGGAAGAAGTACGTCTGCACGTCCATCTGCTGGATGCCGAACGCACCGGCCTCGACCCGCCGGCGGACCCACTGGTGGCTGGGGTTGAAGCGGCGGGTGTGGCCCGCCATCGCGACGAGCCCGGTGCGCTGCTGCGCCGCCACGCACGCCTCGGCGTCGCCGAGGGAGTCGGCGAGCGGGATCTCGACCTGCACGTGCTTGCCCGCGTCGAGACAGGCCAGGGTCTGCTCGGCGTGCAGCTGGGTGGGGGTCGCGAGGACGACGGCGTCGATGTCGTCCCGCGCGAGGACCTCGTCCAGGGAGCCGGCGGCGTGCGCCACGCCCTGCTCGGCGGCGAACTTCTGGGCCCGTTCGAGGCTGCTGCTCACGACGGCGGCCACCTCGACGCCCTCGATGCGGCGGAGCGCGGCGGCGTGCTTGGCGCCGAAGGCGCCGCCGCCGGCCAGGGCGATCCGCAGGGTCCGGTCGTCAGTCATGTCACTCCTTCTCGGCGGGCTCTTCGGCCCGGGGGCGGTTCTCCAGGATCAGGTGGCCGACGGCCGTGTTGGACGCCGGCACATGGTAGAAGCGGTGCTTGACCTCGACCTCGCGGGAACCGTCGGCGTCGGTGTCGCCCAACGCGCCGCGGGCGATCAGCCACATGACGAGCTCGATGCCCTCGGAGCCGGCCTCCTCGACGTACTCCAGGTGCGGTACCCCGGCCAGGCCGGCCGGGTCCTCGACGAGCCGGTCCAGGAAGGCGTTGTCCCACTCCCGGTTGATCAGGCCGGCGCGCGGGCCCTGGAGCTGGTGGCTCATGCCGCCGGTGCCCCAGACCTGCACCTTGAGCGGCCGGTCGTACGACTCGATCGCCTTGCGCAGGGCTCGGCCCAGCCCGAAGCAGCGGGCACCGGAGGGGACCGGGTACTGGACCACGTTGACGTGGAACGGGATGACCTTGCAGGGCCACTTCTCGACGTCGCCGAACATCAGCGACAGCGGGACGGTGAGTCCGTGGTCGACGGCCATCTCGTTGACGAGGGTGAGGTCGAAGTCGTCCCGGATGAGGGAGTGCGCGATGTGCGCGGCCAGGTCGGGGTCGCCCTCGATGCCGGGCACGGGGCGCGGCCCGTACCCCTCGTCGGCGACCGGGTAGGAGGCGCCGGTGCCGAGCACGAAGGTCGGGATCATCGACTGGTCGAAGGCGCTGGCGTGGTCGTTGTAGACGAGGACCACGACGTCGGGGAGGTTCTCCCGCTCCCACGCCCTGGCGTACTCGTAGCCCTCGAACACCGGCTTCCAGTACGGCTCTTCGGTCTTGCCGTGGTCCATCGCCGCGCCGATCGCGGGGACGTGCGAGGTGAAGACGGCGCCGGTGACGGTGGCGTGACGGGCCGGTGCCGCCGGCACGTGGGCGGCTTCGAGGACGGCGTGGTCGATGCGGTTGCCCTCGACCGGCCGGCCGCCGCCGGCCATCATGGCGCGGTACTCCTCCTCGGTCATGCCCGTCATCGAGCCGGCCATCTGCTGGAACGAGAGGCCCAGCGTGGCGCCCCACTTGGCGAGGAAGTAGATGTTGCCGCCCTCGCGCATCGCCGCGTTGAGGTCGCGGTCGAGCAGCGCCCGCCTCTGCTCCTCCCGCAGCGGCCACGCGTCCAGGTAGGCGCGCTCGTCGGCGAGGTACGCGGCACGGTTCTCCGCCGTCATCAGGGACATGCAGAACTGGTTGAGGTGGTACCCCTTGGCCGACTGCTCGGCGTCGAAGACGGTCGTGCCCGGAACGAGTCGGTAGGTCTTGTCCAGCGCCATGCCGGAGCTCCAATCGGGGGAGGGTCAGTCGGCCTCGGGCCAGTACAGGCGCATCGGGTTGTCGACGAGGAGCCGGTGCCGGAGCTCCGGTGACGGGGCGATGTGCGGGAGGAAGTCGACGAGGAGGCCGTCGTCGGGCATGTGGTCGGTGAGATTGGGGTGCGGCCAGTCGGTTCCCCAGAGCACCCGGTCGGGGAACTCCTCGACCACCCGGCGGGCGAAGGGGACGACGTCGCGGTACGCCGCCCGCTCCCCGTCGACGGCCGGCGGACCGCTCACCGTCAGCCGCTCCGGGCAGGTGACCTTGCACCAGATGTCGGTCCGGGCCCGCAGGAAGTCCAGGAACGCCTCGAAGTCGGGCCCTTCCGGATCCTTCGCGGTGTCCGGGCGGCCCATGTGGTCGACGACCAGCGGCACCGGCAGGGAGAGGAAGAACTCCCGGAGGCCGGGGAGGTCGGCGGCCTCGAAGTAGAGGACGACGTGCCAGCCGTAGGGCGCGATCTTCTCGGCGACGGCCCGCAGGTCCCGCTCCGGCGCCGCGTCCGCGAGCCGCCGGACGAAGGTGAACCGGACCCCGCGCACCCCGGCCTCGTGCAGTTCCCGCACCTCGGCGTCGGTGACGTCGGGCCGGAGCGTCGCCACGCCCCGGGCCGCTCCGCCGGAGGCCCGCAGGGCATCGACCATCGCGCGGTTGTCGGCGCCGTGACAGGTCGCCTGGACCACGACGTTGCGGCGGAAGCCGAGGTGGTCGCGGAGCGCGAACAGCTGCTCCTTGGAGGCGTCGCACGGCGTGTACGCGCGCTCGGGGGCGTACGGGAACTCCGCGCCCGGGCCGAAGACGTGGCAGTGCGCGTCGACGGCCCCCTCGGGGAGCCGGAAGGCGGGCCGGCTCGGACCGGCGTACCAGTCCAGCCAGCCGGGGGTCTTCTCGAAACGGGTGCTCATCGTCAGTCCTCGTAGCGCAGTCCGAGCTCGGCCAGCGGGCCGCGCATGCCGTACATGTCCAGGCCGAGCCGGCCCGCGCGGAACTGCGCGCGCTTGCCCTCCTCGTTCGCCTCGCGGGCGGCCGACGCGGCGGCCACCTCGGCGGCCCGCTCGCGGGGTACCACGACGACGCCGTCGGCGTCCGCGACGATCGCGTCACCGGGGCGGACCAGGGCGTTGCCGCAGACCACGGGCACGTTGACCGAGCCGAGGGTGGCCTTCACGGTGCCCTTGGCGTTGACCGCGCGGGCGAAGACGGGGAAGTCCATGCCCTCCAGGTCGGCGATGTCACGGACCCCGCCGTCGATGACCAGGCCCCGGCAGCCCCGGGCCCGGAAGGAGGTGGCGAGCAGTTCGCCGAAGAAGCCGTCCTCGCTCTCGGTCGTGCAGGCGGCGACGACGACGTCCCCGTCCCGGATCTGCTCGGCGGCGACGTGCAGCATCCAGTTGTCGCCGGGCTGGAGCAGCACGGTCACGGCCGTGCCGCACATCCGGGCCGTGGGGTAGACCGGGCGCAGGTAGGGGCGCATCAGCCCGACCCGGCCCATCGCCTCGTGGACCGTGGCGACGCCGAACGCCGACAGCGCGGCGACGGTCTCCGGGTCGGCCCGGTCGACCTTCGTGCGGACGACGCCGATCTCGGTGTGTTCCATGGGGTTCTCCTGGAGAGCGGGGATCAGCGGCCGGCCGCGGCGAGGCGGGCGGCGAGGCGGGGATAGACGCGCAGGGCGTTGCCGGAGTACACGGCGGCGCGCTCCTCGTCCGACAGGTGCGGGGTGGCGTCGACGTACCGCTTCGTGTCGTCGAAGTGGTGGCCGGTGCGCGGGTCGACGTCGCGGACCGCGCCGATCATCTCGCTGGCGAAGAGGAGCGACCGGCTGGGCACCACCCGGGTCAGCAGGTCGATGCCGGGCTGGTGGTAGACGCAGGTGTCGAAGAAGACGTTGTCGAGGAGCGTCTCCGGGTCCGGCCTGCCGAGCGCCATCGCCAGGCCCCGGAACCGGCCCCAGTGGTACGGCACCGCGCCGCCGCCGTGCGGGATCACGAACCGCAGCGTCGGGAAGTCGGCGAAGAGGTCGCCCTGCACGAGCTGCATGAACGCCGTGGTGTCGGCGTTCAGATAGTGCGCGCCGGTGGTGTGGAAGGCCGGGTTGCAGGAGGTGCTGACGTGGATCATCGCCGGGATGTCGTACGCGACCAGCGCCTCGTACAGGGGGTACCAGCTCCGGTCGGTCAGCGGCGGCGCCGTCCACCGGCCGCCCGACGGGTCGGGGTTGAGGTTGACCGTGACCGCGCCCAGCTCCTCGACGGCCCGGGTCAGTTCGGGCAGACACGTGGCGGGGCCGGCGCCCGGCGACTGCGGCAGCATCGCGCCCGCCGCGAACCGGTCGGGGTACAGGCCGGCGACCCGGTGGACCAGGTCGTTGCAGATCCGCGCCCATACGGAGGAGACGGCGAGGTCGCCGATGTGGTGGGCCATGAAGCTGGCCCGCGGAGAGAAGATCGTGAGGTCGCTGCCGCGCTCGTCCATCAGCCGCAGCTGGTTGCCCTCGATCGCGGCGCGCAGGTCGTCGTCGGTGAGGACGAGCTCGCCGGGGTCCGGGGCGGGGCCGCGGCCCTCGGCCGCGGCGATCTGCCGGTCGCGCCACTCCGCCAGCCGCGGCGGTGCGGTGGTGAAGTGACCGTGACAATCGATGATCATGGGAAAGCCTCGTGGTCGTCAGGGTCGGGGGTCAGTGCGCGCGGGTGGGCCAGCCCGTGTACTGCTCGGCCAGGTAGGCGCGTCCGGCACGGGTGCCGACCACGTTGTCGAGCTCGCCGAGCTGACGCCGCAGGTCGAACGCGGAGGCGCCGGGCGCGGTGTGCAGCAGCCGGGTCATCCAGGACGAGAAGTTCTGCGCCCGCCAGACCCGCTGGAGGGCCCGCGGCTCGTATGCGTCGAGCGCGTTCGCGCCCGCGCCGCCGAGCGCCCGGGTCAGCACGCCGGCGAGCACCTTCACGTCGTGCAGCGCCAGGTTGAGACCGCGGGCCCCGGTCGGCGGGACCGTGTGCGCGGCGTCTCCGGCGAGCAGCAGCGAGCCCCACCGCATCGGCTCCTGCACGAAGGAGCGGAACCGCAGCACCGTCTTCTCGGTGATCGGCCCCTCCTTCAGCCGGAAGCCGTCCTCGCCGGCCACCCGCGCCTGGAGGGTCTCCCAGATCCGGTCGTCGGACCAGTCGTCGGCGGACGCGTCGGGGGAGCACTGGAAGTACATGCGCTGCACGGCGTCGGTCCGGCGGCTGATCAGGGCGAAGCCGTGTGCGGAGCGGGCGTAGACCAGCTCGGGGGCGCTCGGCGGCGCCTCGGCGAGGATCCCGAACCACGCGAAGGGGTACTCCTTGCCGTACCGCACCCGCCGGTCCTCCGGCACCAGGTCGCGGCACATGCTCCGCGATCCGTCCGCGCCGACGACGTACCGGGCCCGGATCTCGTGCCGGGTCCCGTCGGGCGCCGTGTAGCGCACCCGCGGCGCGTCGGTCGTGATGCCGAGGACCTCGGTGTCCCGGATCCCGAAGTGGACGGTGCCGCCGTCGCGTTCGCGCGCGTCGGCGAGGTCGACGAAGACGTCGGTCTGGGGATAGAGCCAGGTGGAGGCGGAGACGAGCTCCTTGAAGTCGATGCGGTACGGGCGTCCCGCCGACCGCACCTCGATGCCCTCGTGCTCGTGCCCGTCGCGCAGGACCCGGTCCGAGACACCGGTCTCCACGAGGTCCCGGGCGACGCCGGCCTCCAGGATGCCGGCCCGCTGGGTCGTCTCGATCTCGTGGCGGGTACGGGTGTCGACGGCGACCGTCGCGACTCCGGCGCGGCCGAGCAGGTGCGCCAGCATGAGGCCCGCCGGGCCCGCGCCGACGATCGCGACCGGGACCGTGACGACGGAGTCGACGGGGACGTCGGCCATGGCATCTCCCAAGCAGCTGTGTACGTTTCGGACGGTGAGAACGGTCCGAACGCTGTCAGCCTGCCCAGCCCCTGGTCTGCGGAGTTTCCGTCAGGCGGAAGCCGGTCCCGAACTCAGCCCGTCGTCCGCGTCCGCCTGCCGAGCTCGTCGGAGATCCCGTACGCGGCCCGCAGCAGCGGTTCGCGCAGCCCGCGCGCCCGGCTCGCGCCCCGCGCCGTGATCACGATGCCCAGCGCGGCGCTCACCGGGCCCGTCCGCCCGATCCGCACCGGCGCCGCCACCGCAACCGTGCTCTCCGACAGCTGCCGGTCGCTGACGAAGACCTGCTCGCGCCGGATCCGGTCCAGCTGCGTCCGCAGCGTCCTCGGATCGGTCACCGTGTGCGGGGTCCACGCCCGCTGCGGCGAACCGAGGACCTCCTCCTGGATGTCCGGCGGCGCGTGCGCCAGGAGCACCCGCCCCATCCCCGTGGACCCGACCGGGAACCGGGTCCCGACCCCCGTCAGCAGCTCCACCGACCGGTGCCCCGCGATCCGCTCCACGAAGACGAGCTCGGTGCCCTCCCGCACCGCCAGCTGGACGTTCTCGTGGGTCGCCTCGTACAGGTCCTGCATGAACGGCAGCGCCACGTCCCGCAGGATCTGCGTCCGGGGACAGCCCGCGGCGATCTCCCACAGCCGCAGCCCCACGTGCCACGACCCGTCCTCGCCCCGCTCCAGCGCCCCCCAGGCCGCCAGTTCGCCCACCACCCGGTGCGTGGTGCTCAGGGCCATGCCGGTGCGCTGGGCGATCTCGGATAGTGTCTGGGCGGGGTGCTCGCGGTCGAAGGCCGCGAGGACCTCCAGTACTTTCCCTGCCGCCGTGCTCCGGGTCGTGCTCACGCCGTCAGTCTCGCAGACGGGCGTCGGGCCACCGGGCCGCGCGTGCCGCGCCCCCTTCCCCGCGACGTCCCGGATCCCGCGCGGACGCCGCCACACCGCTGACGACCGAGGAGTCGACGTGCACCGTGAACTCGTGGGACTGTCCTCGATGGCGACCCGCCCGATCCTCGCCGAGCTGAGCGAGCACCTGCGGACCGCCCACGGGACGCCCGTGCGCTTCGACGCGGCCGGCGGTGTGGAGATCGCCCGCCGTGTCCGCGAGGGCGCCGAGGCGGACCTCCTCGTCCTCGCCGCCGGAGCCCTGACCGCCCTCGAACAGGAGGGCCACCTGCTTCCCGGTACGGTCCGCCCGCTGTGGATCTCCCAGGTCGTCGCCGCGGTGCCGGACGGCACACCGCCGCCCGCCCTCGACTCCGTCGAGGACCTCCGCGCCGCGCTGACGGCCGCGCGGAGCATCGCCTTCTCCACCGGGCCGAGCGGGACGGCCCTCGTCGACCTGCTCCGCCGCCTCGGCCTCGCCGGCACCCTGGCCGGCCGGCTCGTCCAGACCCCGCCCGGCGTCCCCGCCGGCGGCCTGCTGTCCTCCGGCCGCGCCGACCTGGCCTTCCAGCAGCACAGCGAACTGATGGACCTTCCGGGCGTCACCGTGCTCGGGCCCCTGCCCGGCGACACCGCCCTCACCTCGGTCTTCGGCGCCGGAGTCCTCGCCACCACGACCGCACCGGAGCGCGCCCTCGCCGCCCTCGGCCTCCTCGCCTCCGACGAGGCGTCGCGGCTCGCGGCCGCCCGCGGGATGACCCCGGCGGACCCGGGACGGCGCGGCTGAGCCGTCTCCCTCAGGCGAGACCGCGCTCGGCGAGGAGCGTGTGGAGCGCCGCCGCCGACTCCCGCGCCGTCAGGGCGGGGGAGTCGATCCGCAGATCGGGGTCCTTCGGCTCGTCGTCCGGGCGCTCCGCCACCGGGGCGGCCACGTGCACCTCGACGTAGGGGGTGCCGCTGGCCCGGTGGCGGGCGCGGACCGCCTCGCGGCCGGCGGCGCACGCGGCGGTCGCCGGAACCAGCGCGACGATCCCGTTGCGCGCCAGCACCTCGGCCAGGGTCCCGACGCGCCGCCCGCTCGCGCTGCGGTCCTCGGGGGAGGGGGCGGAGCCGGCGGAGAGGTGACCGCCGGCCGCGTCCGCGTCGAGGACCTCGACGCGCCGTCCCTCCTCGCGGAGCCGGCCGGCCAGCTCCCGGGCGATCGTGGTCGTGCCGGTGTCCGGCAGGCCGGTGAGCCACACGGTCGCGCCGGGCCAGCAGGTACAGACTTCTTCTCGGTTCATGTCCTCATCCGTGCGGAGTGGTCGGCCGGTGGGCGGGGGTCCGGGTCAGCTGTCCGTTGCGGCCGCCGCGGTCTCCGCGGTCTCCGCGATCTCCGCGAGGAGGCGTTCGGCCAGTTCGGGGCGGCACACCACGAGGTCGGGGAGCCGGGGGTCCGGCCTGTTGTAGACGAGCGGGGTGCCGTCGAGGCGGGAGGCGTGGGCGCCCGCGGCGAGGGCGGCCGCGACGGGCGCGGCCGAATCCCATTCGTACTGCCCGCCGGCGTGGACGTACGCGTCGGCCGTGCCCTGGAGCACCGCGGCGATCTTGACGCCGGCCGACCCCATCGGGACCGTCCGGGCCCCCATGCGGGCGGCCAGCCGCGCGACGAAGGCCGGCGGCCTGGTGCGGCTGACCGTGATGCGCGGAGCTCCGGACGCCGGGGCGGGCAGGGGAGCGGCGGCGCCGGTGCCCAGCACCTTGCCCTGCGCGGGGAGGGCGATCGCCCCGGCGGCGAGCCGACCCCGCTCCCAGAGCGCCACGTGCACCGCCCAGTCGTCCCGGCCCTCCTCGCTGAACTCCCTGGTGCCGTCCAGTGGATCGACGATCCAGACGCGCGAGGCGGTGAGCCGCCGGGGGTCGTCGGCCGCCTCCTCGGAGAGGACGGCGTCCTCGGGGCGGTGCGCCGCGAGCGCGTCCGCCAGGAACTCGTGGGAGGCGAGGTCGCCCGCGGCCTTGAGCGCGGCGGCGTCGGCGAAGCCGGTGTCCTCGCGGAGGGCGAGCAGCAGCGAGCCTGCCCGTTCGGCGAGGTCGGCGGCGAGTCGGTGGTCGTTCATGGCGGGTCTGTTTCTCCTGGGGTGGACGGAGGTGCCGGTCGGGTCGGGTGCCGGCGCGGGCAGGGGCCCGCGCCGGCGTGCCGGTCCGGGGGAGGTCAGGCGGTGCGGGCGTGGTCCCGGGACGCGAGGACCGCGTCGACGGACTCCTCCAGGAGCGCCAGGCCCTCGGACAGTTCGTCGTCGGAGACCGTCAGGGGCGGCAGGAGCTTGACGACCTCGTCGCGCGCGCCGGCGGTCTCCACGAGCAGCCCCCGGGTGAACGCCTCCCGGCCGACCCGGCCCGCGAGCGCGGGGTCGCGGAAGGACAGCCCGTGCACCAGGCCCCGGCCGCGCGACACGGCGCCCTCTCCGGCGTGGCGGGCCGCGATCTCCTCCAGCCGGAGCGCCACGGTCTCTCCCTTGCGCGCCGTCTCCTTCTCCAGCGTGGAGTCCGCCCAGAACGTGCGCAGGGCGGCCGCGGCGGTGACGAAGGCGAGGTTGTTGCCGCGGAAGGTGCCGTTGTGCTCGCCCGGGCTCCAGACGTCGAGTTCGGGGCGGAACAAGGTGAGGGCCATGGGCAGGCCGTAGCCGCTGATGGACTTCGAGAGGCACACGATGTCCGGGGTGATGCCGGCGGCCTCGAAGCTGAAGAAGGGGCCCGTGCGGCCGCACCCCATCTGGACGTCGTCGACGATGAGCAGGATCCCCCTGCGCCGGCAGAGGCCGGACAGTTCCGCCAGCCATTCCGCCCGGGCGACGTTGACGCCGCCCTCGCCCTGGACGGTCTCCACGATCACCGCGGCGGGCAGGTCGACGCCGCTGCTGCCGCTCTCGATCAGGGCGTCGAGGAGGGCGAGGCCCTGGACGCCGTCGCCGCCGAAGCCGTCGTAGGGGATCCGGTACGTGTGGCCGAGCGGTACGCCCGCCCCCGCGCGCTTCGCGGCGCTGCCGGTCACGGCGAGCGCGCCGAGCGTCATGCCGTGGAAGGCGTGCGTGAAGGCCACGACGCCCGTCCGGCCGGTGACCTTCCGCGCGAGCTTCAGCGCGGCCTCCACGCTGTTGGTGCCGGTCGGGCCGGGGAACTGGACGCGGTAGTCGAGGTGACGCGGCCTCAGGACGTGTCGGTCGAAGGCCGCGAGCAGGTCGGCCTTGGCCGCCGTCGCCATGTCCAGGCTGTGGACGACCCCGTCGGCGTCCAGGTACTCCCGGACGGCCGCCTTCAGGACGGGGTGGTTGTGCCCGTAGTTGAGGGCGCCGGCCCCGGCGAAGAAGTCCAGGTACGAGCGGGCGTCCTGGTCCTCCAGGCGGCTGCCGCGGGCCCGGACGAAGACGGTCGGCCACGCGCGGCAGTAGCTGCGGACCTCGGACTCCAGGGCCAGCGAGGCGAACTCGTCCGGCATCCCGGCCGCCGACGCGGGGCCGGGCGCGGCGGTGGGGTCGGGCTGCGCTGCTGCGGTGCGCACTGCGGGCGCGTTCATGTGGGTTTCTCTCCTTCACAGGGGCCGCGTCCGGGGAAGCGGCCCATGGAGCGGCATCAGGACGTCGTGGGACGGCGGAGGAGGTGCAGGACGGCCGTCGCGGCGGCCAGGAACCCGGCGGCCGCCACCGCGGAGTTGAGCCAGAACGACGGCGCCAGGCCGTAGAGGACGGCCGCGACCGCGGTGGCCGTGGCGGCCGCCAGCTGGTAGCCGGCGTTGAGGGACGCGTTGACGGTGCTGAGGTCGTCCTCGTCCGCCAGCTGGTTGATGCGGGCCCTGAGGACGGGCGAGGCCACGGACTGCAGGCCGACGAGAGCGGTGTAGAGCGCCACCTGGGCGCCGTAGTGCCCCGGCACGGCCGGCAGGGCGAGGGCGACCGCCGAGGGGAGCAGCAGCGACGCGACGAGGACGTGCCGCTGCCACCTGCGGGGGATCGCGCCGAGGGAGGAGGAGGCGGCGACGGCCGCCACCCCCGCGACGAGGAAGAGCACGCCGGCCGCTTCGCCGCCGTCGTCCCCGGTCGTGGCGAGGTTGGCCAGCAGCCAGGTGGGATAGAGGGCCGTCACGCTGAAGAGCCCCAGGACGAAGAGGTAGAAGGCGATGACGCTGAACCTGACCTCCCGCTCCTTGGGAGGCAGCAGCGACCGCAGGTGGTGCCGCACGGAGGCGGGCCGGGCGTCCCGCGGACGGTTCGGCATGCTGACGAGGGCGCCGGCCGCGGCGAGTCCGGCCACCGCGGCCAGCACGCCGAAGCCCCACCGCCACGAGGCGTGACTCGCCAGCGTGATGGCCAGCGGCGCCATGACCATCTGGGCGAGGGACCCGCTGGCCATCACGTAGCCGGTGAGGGCCAGGCGCCGTCCGGCCGGGAAGTACTCGGTGACGCAGGGCAGCACCGAGATGCCGACCAGGGGCATGAGGAGCCCCGTGACGCCGCGCAGGGCGATCGCCGTCGTCGCGTCGTCGACGAGGAGGAAGCCCAGCAGGGAGAGCATGGCGCCGGCGGCGCCGAGGGTCAGGGACCGGCTGCGTCCGATCCGGTCGACGAAGGGCCCGAAGAGGACGTTCCCGAGGAAGCTGGTCAGCGGCAGCGCGACCAGGAACGCGCCCTGTTCCGTCCCGGACATGCGGAGGTCGGCGGCGACGAAGGCGAGCAGCGGCGGGGCCAGCGCGATGTTCCCCAGGACGATGAACCAGCCGGCCGCCAGGGAGAGCGCGGGTAACAGCACCCGGGGCGGCCGTCCGCTCGTCCGGGGGAGGGGCTTCGGCCGCGCCGGCGCGGTGGGCGGGAGCGGCATCGGTCAGCGGTCGTCGGAGAGCGGGGACCAGACGATCATCGGGATGCCCGTCCGGTCCGCGAGCTCGGAGACGGAGGAGATGCACACGTCCGCCGCCTCCAGGTAGGTGTCGGCGACCGCGAGGACGTGCCCGATGTAGTGGAAGTTGCTGGTCGCCCGGCGGATCCGCTGTCCGGCCTCCGCCCGGAGCGCCCAGTGCCGGACGCGCGGATCCTCGTCCAGGAAGGCGAGGTCGGCGTCCCCCGCGTACGTCACGTCGGCCGTCGGCGCCAGGATGTGCGCCGCTCCCTCACGGCGCGGGGCGCGCGGGGGCTGTTCGACGGGGTGCCCCAGGAAGACATGGACGAGCTGTTCGTGCAGGTCGACGCCCCAGCACTCCTTGATGAGCAGGGGAGCGGGGCCGCCGATCAGGCGGGGATTGGGGTCGATGAGGCACGGCCCCTGCGCGGTGTGGATGACCTCGATGTGGAAGATGCCGAAGTCCAGGCCGAGCGCGTTCACCACGTCCGTGGCATACGCGCGGACCGCCGCGTCCTCGTCGGGAGTCAGCCGGGCCGGGGCGATGGAACCGAGTTCCATGCTCTCGTCGGCGGCGTACCGCTGTCGTTCGAGGACGGCGAAGGGGACGGCCACGCCGTCGGACACGGCGATCTCGACCGACAGCAGGGGGCCTTCGAGATAGCGCTCGACCACGAGGCGGCTGCCGAACGCCTGCTTCTGCGCCGCGGAGAGCCACGCGTCCGCGTCCAGCACCCGCCGTCGCGCGAGCTCGACGTCCGAGGCGGTGCGCACCACCGTCGCGGCGACGCTGGCGCTGCCGGAGGCCGGCTTCACCACCGCGGGCAGGCCGACGCGGTCGACGGCGCCGGGGATGTCGTGCGCCGAGTCGATCACCTCGTACGCGAGCCCGGGCAGTCCCGCCGCGGCGAGCAGCTCCCTGGCGTGCGCCTTGTCGCGGGCGTTGGCGACCCCTTCGGCCGAGGTGTACCGCAGCCCCATGTCCCGGGCGACGGGCGCGAGGGACTGGACCACCTCGTCGTGGAGGGCGATCACCGCGTCCACCGGGTGCTCGGCGACGAGACGGTCGAGGGTCTTGCGCAGTTCCTGCGGATCGCAGGAGTTCTCCACGCGGACCACGCGGTCGACCTCCTCCGCCAGGGCGTCGAAGGCGGCGTTGCCGGTGTAGGACGCGCCGAACGCCTCCGAGGCGATGAAGGTGATCTCGTGACCCATCCGCCGGGCGGTGGTCACCGCGCGGAAGCCGTAGGGCCGGCTGTCCACGAAGACGATGTGTGCCATGTCTGGTCGATCTCCAGAAGTCCGGGCTGGTCGGGCCCTCTCGGGGGAGGGCCCGGTGGCGGGGGACGGCGCCGGCCGGGGCCGGGTGCCGTGTCAGACGGCCGCGGACGGCTGCGGCAGGGTGACCCGGTGGGGGTTCTCCAGGGCCTGCTCGTAGATCTCCGTGCACTCGGCGAGGTGGGCGGCGAGGCCGACCTCCGCCAGCTCCTTCTCCACCGCGACGAGGTCGACCTCGTCGGCCGGCTGGATCCCGCTGCTTCCGAGGACCCGCCGGAAGAAGGGGTCCCCCTCCCGCCGGGCGTCGCTCATCAGGGCGCCCACCTCGGGCGCGCACAGGTGGAGGTGGCTGCGCGGCTCCCAGGAGACGACGGAGTCGGAGAAGGTCAGGCCGAGGCGTTCGTAGATCGCGCGCAGGACGGGGGCGGGGTCCGTCCGCAGTTCCGTGGTGTCCACGATGACGTAGTCGACACCGTTCTCCTCGCAGGCGGCCATCTGGTCGCGGAAGGAGTACCAGCCGCTCTCGAACGGCGGGAAGGTGTTTCCCCGGCCGAGTTCACGCACCTTCCGCAGCCGCGAGTGGAGCGTCAGCCGGGGGTCGCGGAAAGAGAAGAGAATCGGAGCGGTCGCCAGTTCCCTCAGGAGTCCGAAGGATTCTTCGTCGACCTGGAAGGTCATGTCCTTGATGAGGAGCGACTGGGTCTCCCGCTCCATTCCCTCGCTCCACGCGGGACGGGATTCGTCCGCGATCCGCATCGGATTCAGGAGGGTGTGCTCGCTCTCCTCCCACGGAGCCGAACCCCAGTACCGGCTTTCGAACGGCTCGTGGCAGTGGAATCCGATCTCCGGACTTCCCCAGAGCGCGCGGGAAAGGGCGGTGGACGCCGTCCGCGGCGGCGAAATCTCCACGTGAATGTGCTCGAACCTGGACTTCAATTCCTTGATGACACGGTCGTGCTGACGCATATTCAGACCTCTTCACCCGCTCGACGGTCCCCCCGAATACTCATCGGCCGCAAACGCCGCGACGTCGTCGTTCTGTGAACGGAGTATTTCGCAGGATTCGGAAAGGATCTTGCTGGCGTCCGAACCGGTGGGTCAAATCGAGTCCAGATGGCGAGATGTGTCGAGTCAGCGAGAATGTCCCCGCTCCGGGGGTGGCGGGTCTCCTGATTTCGGAGGGAATCGGCGGGTTGCGGGTCGAATGGTTTACGGTTCACTTTCCCGGTCCATCGCCCGGGTGGAACCGTTCTCGGCGGCAAGTGCGGGATGCGGGATCCGTCCGCTTGGGCGCGACTCGTCCCCTCTTTTCGGAAGCGGTCGCTCGACTTCCGGAAAGGAGTCCTCTTTTCGCAACATTCCTTCGGAATCCGCGGGGGTGGCGGGAAGGGATCCGTCCTGAACGGGTCGTCCCGGCCTTCTCCGGCCGTAAGGCGACCTTTCGGAAAGGCGCGACGACTCATCCGCGCCGGGTGTGACGGCCCCCTCGCCGGATGCGACGGCCCGCGGCTCGCCCGGTGCGGCGGCCCGCGGCCTCGTCCCGCACGTCCGGACGAGGCCGCGCCGGCCACCGTGACGGCACCGGCGGCCCCGGGGCGGCTCCGGGGCGGCCCCGGGGCGGTGGCGCGGCCCGCACCCGCCCGCGGCCGTCCGTCAGCCGGGGCGGAACACCCGCAGGCCGGAGACCTCGAAGGACATCTCGCTCGTCCCCGGATCGGGAGCCGGATGGTAACGCCCCGCGCACACCGAGAGGTTGACGATCAGACAGGCGTGCCAGGACCGCCCGACCCCGCGCCGGTCCGCGAACACCTCGGCGCCGTTCACCCACCACACCACGGACCGCGCGCCGAACTCGGTGCGCAGGTCCACCCATCCGCCGGGGCGCACGTCGGGGGAGCGGTAGTACTTGTGGGTGCCCCGAACCCGGTTGGAGAGCTCCAGCAGGTCGGGGTTGTCCGGGTGGTACTCGAAGACGTCGATCTCCTGCCCGCCGTCCCGCCACGTCCAGATCGCCGGCCACGCCCCGGTCTCCTCCGGCAGCCGGACCCGCGCCTCCAGCACGTCGCCGGCCCGCACCTCGAAGCCCTCGGCGCTGCCCTCCGTGGTGAGCAGCCCGCTGTCCCAGAGGCCGTCACGGCGGCGGGTCGCGCGGAAGACCCCGGAGCGGCTGTACGCCGGATCCTCGACCAGATGGTCCAGCTTGTTGTCGAGGGGGTTGACCGGACCGCCGTCGGGATAGGCCCAGGACCGCCCGGCGACCCACTGCGCGGGCGACGCGAAGTCGGCGGTGAGGACCGGGTCGTCGGGGAGGGGTGGCAGTGACATGGCGGCTCCTCACGGAACGGGCGACGGACGGGGCCGACGGGCGCCGCACGGACGACGGACGCGCGCCGCACCAGCGGCGGACGGACGGCGGACGGCGGCGACGGTCACCGGAATGGCTCCCCCGTCCCGCGCCTCACATGCGGAACCCGTGGTTCCCTGGCGAGAACTCGTCACCATCGGCGTTTCCGGCGGGACCGTCCGGTACAAGCTCCGCCGAGAGCCTCCAGAAGTCGGCGTACCGGCCGCCGAGACGCAGCAGTTCGTCGTGGTCGCCCTCCTCGACGATCCGGCCGCCGTCGAGGAAGACGATCCGGTCGGCGTCGCGGACGGTACGCATCCGGTGGGCCACCATCACCACGGTCCTGCCCCGCATCAGCCGCTCCACACCGGCGTGCACGGCCGCCTCGTTCACCGGATCCAGGGCGGAGGTCACCTCGTCCAGGAGCACGATCGGCGCGTCCTTCAGCAGGGCGCGGGCGATCGACACGCGCTGGCGCTCGCCCCCCGACAGCCGGGCGCCGCCGTCGCCGACGACGGTCGCCCAGCCGTCGGGCAGCCGGTCCACCACCTCGTCCAGCCGGGCCGCGGCCGCCGCCGCGCGCACCTCCTCGTCACCGGCGCCGGGGCGCCCGAGGCGCACGTTCTCCTCGATGGTGCCGTCGAAGAGGTACACGTCCTGGAAGACGATGGCGAACCGTGCCGCCAGCGCCTCCGTGCCCACGTCCCGGACGTCCGCCCCGCCGACGCGCACCACGCCCGCGTCCACGTCGTGGAACCGCGCGAGCACCTGCAGGAGCGTGCTCTTCCCGGCGCCCGACGGGCCCACCACGGCCAGCCGCCGCCCCTCCGGAACGGTCAGCGACACGCCGTCGAGGACCGTGCGCCCGCCCCGGCGGAAGACGACCGACTCGAACGCCACCCGGTGCCCGGCCGGCTCGACCGGACGGGCGGCCCGCGGCAGCGGCTCGGTGCGCAGCACCGCGTCGAGCCGGGCCAGTTCGCCGTGCGCGCCGCGCAGCTTGCCGCCGAGGTCGGCGAGGGACAGCAGCGGCTCCGAGCAGCGGGCGGTCAGCACCAGGACGGTCAGCAGTTCCGCCGCCCCGATCTCCCCGCCGAGCGCCAGGTGGGCGCCGAGCGCCAGGACCGCGGTGAACACCGCCTGCACGGTCAGGGTGAGGCCGAGCGCCCCGGGCAGCGCCGCGAGCGTGGCGCGGCGGGAGGCGCGCCGTACGTCGCTCAGGGCGTCGTCCAGCAGCCGGAAGCGTTCCGTCGCGCGGCCGCCGGCCCGCAGCACCGGCTGAGCCTGGACGTACTCGACGATCCGCCCGGCGGCCTCGCGGTCGCGGGCGGCCCGGTCGGCGTCCTGGGCCGCCGTCGCGCGTCCGGTGAGGGCCTGGATCCCGGCCACCACCGGGACGGCGGCCAGCAGGGCCAGGCCGAGGCGCCAGTCGAGGGCGAGGACGACGGCGACGATCGTCAGGGGCGTCACGGCGGCGGAGACGGCCGGTGCCAGCAGGTGTGCGATCACGCTCATCGCCTGGAGCACGCCCTGGCCGGCCAGGACGGACAGCTCGCCCACACGCGCCGGGCCGTACCAGCCGATCGGGAGCCGGGCCAGATGGTCGCCGAGGCGGTGGTAGACGCCGCGCAGCAGGGACGTGCCGACGCGGAACGCCGACAGGTCGGTGACGTAGCGCAGGACGGCGTAGCCGGCGACGGCGGCCCCGAACGCGCCCAGCCAGGGGCGGGCGTCGGCCGGGGCGCCGTCGAGCAGCGCCCGCAGGACGGGCGCCAGCAGGGCGTAGGACAGGCCCTCGGCGACGGCGGTCGCCGTCATCAGGGCGAGGGCGCGCAGCAGTGGGCGGCGGTGTTCCTCGCCCAGGACGCGCAGCAGCAGCCGGATCATCGGGGGTCTTCTCCTCGTCGGGCGCGGAGGGGGCGCGGACGCGGGTCCGCGGGGCGGGTCGGGCGGTCCGGTGCGGTCATGGCCGTTCACCGCCGGCCGTGGGGGCGGCCGTCCGCCGGGCGTGCCACAGGGCGGCGAACCGCCCTCCCCCGGCGACGAGTTCGGCGGGCGCGCCGTGCTCGGCGATCACCCCGTCCTCCAGCACCGCGACGAGGTCGGCGCCGGCGGCGGTCTCCAGGCGGTGCGCGACGAGCAGGACCGTCCGGTCCTCGCGCAGGGCGTCCAGGGTCCTGCGGACGGCCCGTTCGGTCCGCGGGTCGGCGAAGGAGGTGGCCTCGTCGAGGACCAGGACGGGGGCGTCGGCCAGCAGGGCGCGGGCGAGCGCGATCCGCTGGGCCTCGCCGCCCGACAGCCTGGCGTCCTCGCCGATCACGGAGTCGTAGCCGCGGGGGAGCCGGGTCACCCGGTCGTGGACGTTCGCGAGCCGGGCGGCGCGCACGACCGCCTCCCGTCCGGCGTCCGGCACCGCGAGCGCGATGTTGTCCGCGACCGAGGCGCGCAGCAGGTGGACGTCCTGGAAGACGAAGGAGACCCGCCGGTGCAGCTCGCGGTCGTCCACCTCCCGCAGGTCGACGCCGCCGAGCAGGACCGACCCGCCCGTCGGGTCGGCGAACCGCGGCAGCAGCCGGACGAGGGTGGACTTGCCGGCCCCCGACGCGCCCACCAGCGCGGTGACCGTCCCCGGCCTCAGGACGAGGTCGACCCCGCGCAGGACGTCGTGCCCGGGCTCGTGGGCGAAGCGGACCCCGCGCAGTTCGACCAGGTGGCCGTCGGGCGTGGCCGGTGCCACCGGTCCGGGCAGTGCCGGCACCGCGAGCACGTCGCGGATCCGGCCGACCGCGCGGCGGGCGGTCTGCACCTCGTCGAAGCCGTGCCCGAGGGCCGCCACCGGGGCGGTCAGGCCGAGGCCGAGCAGCAGGAACGGCAGCAGGTCGACCGGCTCCGTCCCGCCGCCGGCGACGAGGGCCGCGCCTCCGGTCAGCACGGTCAGCAGCACGAACGGGGGCGACAGCAGCAGCTGCATCCCGGCCGCGACCGGGGAGATCCCGTGCACCCAGCGGCGGAAGGAGGCGACGAAGTCGTCGGCGGCCGCGCGGAACCGGTGATGGGCGCGCTCGCCCCCGCCGAACGCCTTGACGACGGCGATGCCCTGGACGAACTCCACGACCGACGCGGCGATCCGCGCCATCGCCGCGTCGAAGTCGGCCTGCTCGCGGAGGCGGGCCGGGGTCATCATCAGCGGCACCAGCGCCACCGCGGCGAGCACCGGGGCGAGTGTGATCAGCGTCAGCCGCCAGTCGACGGCGAACAGGTAGCCGAGCGACACCAGCGGGACGACGAAGGCCGAGGTCAGCTCGCCGGGCGTGTGGGCGATGAGCGGGTGGACGGCGCCGACGTCGTCGCCCGCCACCCTGGCCAGTTCGCCGCTGCGGCGCCGTGCGATCCAGTCGAGCGGCACCCGTCCCAGCCGCGCCGCGAGGGCCCGGCGCAGCGCCAGCTGCACCCGTCCGTCCAGCAGGTGCCCGACCCCCGCCGCGGCGGCGGTGAGCACCAGCTTCACGAAGAGGCCGGCCGCGCCCGCGAGCACGAGGAACCGCACGTGCCCCGGGTCGGGCGGGCCGGGCGCGAGCAGGGTCCGGCCGAGCTCCACGACCGCGAGCAGCGGGGCCAGTCCGGCGACGGCGCCGGCGACCTGGAGGGCGATCACGGCGGCGAACCCCCCGGCGAAGGGCCGGAGCAGCCGTGCCGTGCCGGGACCTTCCCGGACGGGCGCGCGGCCTGGTCCGTCGTCACCCGGCGGCCGTACGGCCGGGTCTTCCGCCTCGATCGTTCCGGTGGTGGTCATCGCCGTCTCGCCCCCGTCGTCCGGTGGAGCAGCCCCAGGATTCTTACGATGTAAGGCTGCGATGCGGCCCGACGGTATACTTACGCCGTAAGAATCGTCAATCGTGTGAAGACCGTCCGGACCGCGAGCCGTCCGGACGGGGAAGGGAGGCGCCGTGGCCGCCAACAGAGCCCGCGGACAACGGGCGGGGCTCACCCGGCAGGACGTCCTGGAGGCAGCCCTGAAGCTCGTCGACCGGGACGGACTGAACGCCCTGTCCATGCGGCGCCTCGGCGCCGAACTGGGCGTGGAGGCCATGACGCTCTACCACCACGTGCCCAACAAGACGGCCCTGCTGGACGGGATGATCGAACAGGTCGTCGCCGAAGCCGTCCCGCCGGCCTTCGGCGCCGCCACCTGGCGCGAGGACCTGAGCGCCTACGCCCACGCGCTGGCCGCCGCCCTCGCCGCGCATCCGCACGCCGTGCCCCTGCTGCTCTCCCGGCCGGCCGTCACCCCCCGCAACCTGCGCACGCTGGACGCCGTGATCGGCATGCTGCACGAGGCCGGCTTCTCCCTGCCGAGGACCCTGGACGTCCTCTACTCCCTCACCGGCTTCGTCGTGGGCCACGCCGCCGCCGAGGCCGGACGCGTCGACGACGCCGGCGTCATGACCGCCCTGGACGAGGACGCCTACCCCCGCCTGGTGGCCGCCGCCCGGGCCGCCGGCGACCACCGCGCCGACACCCGCTTCGCCTTCGCCCTGAACGCCCTGCTCTCCGGCTTCGCGGCGGAACTGGACCACTGAGACCGGGGCGTTGTCGGTGGGGGTCCGTACGATCGGCGCATGTCTGACGCCTTCACCGTCCTGTGGACCCAGGAGACCTGCCGTGCCCTGCGGAGAGAGGGGCGGGAGGGGACGCGGCCGGCCGTCGCCTTCTCCGGGGCGCACCAGTCGCTGCCGGCCTGGACGGGAGCGCGTGCCGGGGACGACGTGTACGCCCTGCACGTGCACCGGCGGGAGGTCTTCGTCGTCTCGCGGATGCGGGTGGTCGACACGGAGCGGGGCGCGTGCTGCGGCGCGGCTCCGGCGACGTGGCGGGACCCGGCCCATCCCGGCCACCACGACTGGGCGATGCTCGGCGCCGGCGGATGCGGCGCGACGCCGGTGCACGTGGACGCGACGCCCGTACGGTTCGACGTGCCCGTGCCGGGCGACCTGCTGCCCGTGCTGACCTGGCGCGATCGCCGCGGACGGACGCGGAACCTGAAGTACGTGGTCGACGGGCGACTGGAGAGGTCCGTCAGCCTCCAGGGGTTCTACCGGCTGGCCCCCGAATCCGCCTCCGACCTGGCCGCGCTGGTCGAGGCGGCCGCCCCGGTGGCGTGACCCGGCACGTCCCTCGTGTCACTCCCGCACCAGGCAGAACGGGTGGCCCGCCGGGTCGGCGAGGACGCACCAGCCGCGCTCCCCGTCCCCGCCGTCGAGCAGCGCGGCGCCGTTCGCGAGGGCCTGGTCCCGGGCCTCGTCCAGGTCCTCGACCCCCAGGTCCAGGTGGAACTGCTGGGGGTGGGCGGGATCCGGCCACCGGGGCGGGCGGTGGCCGGCCACGCGCTGGAAGGCCAGCACCGGACCGCCCTCGGTGTGCAGCGTCGACCAGTCGTCGTCGAGCGACCAGCGGGGGTCGGGCCGGTCCACGTCCCCGCCGAGAAGCGCCCGGTAGAACCGGGCGAGTTCCCTGACGTCCGGACAGTCCAGCACCACACACTGCAACTTGGCGATCATGGCGGCAGGGTAGAGCAGCCGTCCGCACCTGCCTAGCGTTCCTCCCCCCGGCCGGCGGCGCCCGCCGGGACCTGCCCGGGCTCGTCCACGATCCCCTGCCCCACCACCGCGACGGAGGCGACGACGGTCCCGGGCCCGCCCCACGCGCTCTCGCGGGTGAGGACCGTGCGCGTGCCGAGGCAGCGCCCCGTCGTGGTGTCGAAGATCCATTCGTCCCGCTCGCCGTCGTGGACACGGGCCACCGCCACCCCGCTCCGGCCGGCCGCGTCCACCGCGCCGGGGAGCGTGACGACGCCGGGGACGCGGGCCGCGGCCCGGTAGAGCGCGGCCGTGGTCGCCGGCGGGACGACGCCGCTGCGCAGCAGGTCGCCGATGGCGACGAACGTCTCCTGGTCCGGGCCGGTCGTGGAGTCGCTCCCCGGACCGTGGTTCCGCACGGCGTCCTCGCGGATCAGGCTCAGCAGCGCGTCGGGATCGCTCGGCAGCGACGCGGCGAACGCGTACGTGGGCGAGGCGAACCCGCCGTTCCCCGGACTCCCGGGGACCTGGACCCTGCGGCCGTTCTTGCGCTCCTGCGTCGGCCGGGTGCCGTCGACGGGCATCCACCGTTCCACGTCCTCGCGTTCCACCCGGCGGTCCATGCCGCCGACGGCGTTCTCGGAGAGGACGGTCGTGTGGCCCACCACCTCGACGTACGCGTACTGGTCCCCCCGGACCGGCACCGCGGGGGCGGCTGCGGCGGCCAGCGCGGCCCGTTCGAGCAGCGCGACGGACGCCGGGGAGGCCGGCCGGGCCGGGGAGGCCGGCGGGGCGGGTAGCGACGCCAGGGCGAGGACCAGGGCACCCGCCACCGCCGCGCCGCCCAGCACGGCGACGTACCTCCGCCGCCCGGCCAGGGGCCCGCGCCGCGACACCGCGTCGAGGTCGATCTCCGCGAGGAGGTGCCGCCGCCGCTCCCCCTCGCGCACCCCCGCGAGGCCGGGCACCGGGAAGGCGGGAACCGCCCGCCGCACCCCGCCGAGTCCGTCGAGCCCGTCGTCCCCGTCGTCCACGCGCTCCCCGTCCCCGCGGCCGTCGTCCACGCGATCCGCGATCCTCCGGCCGCCGTCCCCGCGGCCGTCGCCGTCCCCTCGCCCGGTACCCCTCATCACCCGTTCTCCCTTCCCCGCGTCAGGCGCGGTCCCGCCGGTCCCGCCAGGAGGCGTCCGGACGGCCGCCGCGGCTCCACGGCAGGGGCCTCGACCGCCAGTTCCTCGTCCACGAGCAGGCGCAGCCGCTGCCGGGCCCGGGAGAGCCGTGACCGCACCGTGCCGACGGGGACGCCGAGCGCCGCCGACGCCTCCGCGTAGCCCAGCTCCGACCAGACGACCAGCCCCAGCACCTCGCGGTCGCCCCGCTTCAGGCGCCGTACCGCCCTGGTCACCGCCGCCAGGCGCGCCGTGTCGTGGAGCTGTCGCACCACGCCGTCCGAGACGTCGGGCAGCGGCTCCGGCGGGGGGAGCCGGGCCATGGCGGCCCGGTGGCGGCGCGCGGCGCGGGCGGTGTTCCTCGACACGTTCGTGGCGACGCCCAGCAGCCAGGCCCGTACGTCGCCGACCTCGTCCCGCAGCTTCCCGCGCCGCTTCCACGCCTCCAGGAAGGTGAGCGACATGATGTCGTCGGCCGCCGCCCAGTCGCCCGTGAGCCGTACGGCGTAGGCGTGCACGGTCCGCGCGTGGGCGTCGAAGATCTCGGCGAAGGCGTCCCGGTCGCCTGCCCGGAGCCGGTCGTTCAGTTCCCTGTCCACACCCACAAGTGTCCGGAGCGGGCGACCGGTTCCCTTTTCCGGAGCGCCTGTTCGCCGACGGGGCGCGCCCTCGGTCCGCGGGGCTCACGGTCGTGTCGCGTCACGAGGCGGGGAGACGGTCCTCCCCGGCGGATCCGAGCGCGGCGTCCTGGGCGGCCATGACCGCGTCGCCGTGCTCGTGCGCCCAGGCGCCGAAGGCGTCGATCGGCGCCAGCAACGTCCGCCCCAGGCCGGTGAGTCCGTACTCGACGCGGGGCGGCGAACCTGGGTGGGGACAGCGGTCGACCAGTCCGTTGAACTGGAGCCGCCGCAGTGTCTCGGTGAGGACCTTGGGGCTGATGCCGCCGATCCGCTCCCGCAGTTCCACCGGACGCAGGGGCCCGTCGCGCAGCGCCCAGAGCACCACGGCGTTCCAGGTCTGGGAGAGGAGGTCGAAGGCGAGACGGGCGCGGCAGTCGGCGAGGAACGGGTCGGTGGTCACGCACCACATGGTGCCTGAGCCCCTCTCTAGCGTCTTCAGGAAGAGCGGAGCAAGGCGACGAGAGGCGGCACGGCATGAGGATCGGCGTTCTGGGAACGGGCGGCATGGCCGACGCGCTCGCCACCCACTGGGTGCGGGCCGGACACCACGTCACGATCGGCGGGCGGGACACGGACAAGGCGCGGGGGCTGGCCCGGCGCCTCGGCTCCGGCGCGGAGTCCGGCGGTCTCCGCGCGGCGGCCGCGTCCGGCGAAGTGGTGCTCGCCGCGCTGCCGTTCGGCGCGGGGGAGGACGTCGTCCGCGGCGTGCGGGCGGAGCTGGAGGGCAAGGCGCTCCTCGACTGCTCCAACCCGGTCGGCGCGGGCTTCCGCCTGCTGACCGGGGGCGGGCCGTCGGCGGCGCGGCGGCTGGCGCTGGCGGCGCCCGGAGCGCACGTGGTGAAGGCGTTCAACCTGTGCCACGAGGACGTGTGGCGCATGCGGCCGCCCGTCTTCGACGGCAGGCCCCTGGCCGTGCCGGTCTGCGGCGACGACGAGACCGCCCTCGGTCTCGTCCGGACGCTGGTGCGGGACGCGGGCTGCGACCCCGTGGCCGGCGGCGGCCTCGACCGGGCGGGGCTGCTGGAGGCGACGGCCGCGCTCTACATCGGTCTGTGGGTCGGCGAGGGGGCGGACGCGCAGGCGATCGCGCCGCCTCTGGCGTACGCGACCGGTCCGGCCGGCCGGCGGTCCGGGCGGCCGGCGGTCCGGGGCGACGGGTAGTCCGGGGCAACCGGCGGTCCGGGGCAACCGGCGGTCCGGGGCGGCCGGCAGGCCCGGGCGGGTGTTCCGCGCACGTGTCCGGGCGAAACCCCTTGCGCAATGGTCAAGAAGTGTTGACCATTAGACCCATGCCTGACGATGATCTTCCCGAGACGTTCCACGTCACCACCGACGAGCAACTGCGCGCCGTCTCCAGCCTCACCCGCCACCGGATCATGGCCGTGCTCCGCTTCGAGCCCGCGACGATCACGCAGATCGCCGAGCGGGTGGGCCTCGCGAAAGGGAGCTCCAGCTACCACGTACGGACGCTCGAACGGGCCGGCCTGGTGAAGGTGGTGCGCACCCGGAAGGTCCGGGGCGTCACCGAGCGGTACTACGCCATGGCCGCGAGGACGATCGAGCTGCCGGATCCGGGCGAAGGGGGCCCCGACCTGCTGATGCGGCACGCGGTGGCGGACCTGGAGGCGGCTCCGTCGGACGGCGGGCGGCACGTGAGGATGGCACATCTGCGCCTCACCGACGCGCAGTTCGCGGAACTGGGGGCGCGGTTGGAGGCGCTGGCGCACGAGTACCGGGAGCTGTCCGACCCGTCGCTGCCGGACGCGTCGTTCGTCTTCGCGCTGTTCCACCCGGCTTCGCGTACGCGGGGCGAGGGGGAGGCCGGATGACGACGGACGTCAGGAAGCTGCCGACCGGGTTCGGACGGCTGTGGGCCGCGCAGACGGTGTCCTCGCTCGGTGACGGGGTGTCACATGCCGCGCTGCCGCTGATCGCGCTGGCGTCGACGCGGGACCCGATGGCCCTCGCCGTCGTCACGGCCGCCGGGACGCTGCCGTGGCTGCTCTTCGGGGTGCTCGGCGGCGCGCTGGTGGACCGCTGGGACCGACGGCGCACCATGTGGGTCGCGGACGCGGTGCGTGCGGCGCTGCTCGCGATACCGGCGGCGGCGGCCGTGCTCGACCTGCTGAGCATCCCCCTGCTCGCGGCCGTCGCCTTCCTCCTCGGCCTCGGCGGGCTCTTCTTCGACACGGCCGCCACGGCCTACCTGCCGGACCTGCTCGGCCGCGACCCCGCGCTCCTGGAGCGCGCCAACGCCCGCCTGCGCGGCACCCAGACCGCCGCGTCCGGCTTCGCCGGGCCGCCCGCGGGCAGCGCCCTGCTCGCGCTCGGGCGGGCGGTTCCGCTGCTCGCCGACGCGGTCTCGTTCGCGGTCTCCGCCCTGCTCGTGCGGTCGCTGCCCGCCGTGCCCCGGCCCGCCCCCGAGGCCCGTGAGTCGCTGCTGCGACAGGCGCGGACCGGCGCCTCGTACGTGTTCCGCGACCGGCTGCTGCTCGGGCTCGCCCTGCGTCCGGCGGTCGGGAACATCGCCTTCCTCGCCGTCGAGACCGTCCTCGCCCTCTTCGCGCACGAACGACTCGGCATCGGCGCCCTCGGCTTCGGCCTGCTCCTCACCGCGGAGGCCACCGGCGGTCTGCTCGGCGCGGGCCTCGCCTCGTTCCTCGGCCGGCGACTCGGCACCGGCACCGCGCTCACCTGCACGGCCGCGGTCGAGGGGCTCGCCGTCCTGGGCCTCGCCGCCGCCCCGAACGCGTACGTCGCCGGCCTCGCGCTCGCCGTCTGCGGTGCGGGCATGGGCGCCACGATGGTGCTCGCGCCCTCCCTCCGGCAGGCGATCGTCCCCGCCCACCTGATGGGCCGGGTCGCCTCCACCTCCCGCATGCTCGCCATGTGCGCCGCCCCGTCCGGCGCGCTCCTCGGCGGCTGGCTGGCCACCACCCACGACGTGCGCACCCCGCTCTACACCGCCGCCGGCCTCCTCCTCGCGATGACGGCCGTCACCGCGACCATGACCAGCGACCGCCGGATCGAGGCGGCCCTCCGCGCCGCCGCCGCACCGGCGCAAGCCCCGGCCCGCGCCCGCTGATCACGGCTCCGCCCGAGAACGGGCGGATGTCCGCGCCGTTCCGCCGGTGGCGGAACACCAGCCGCACCGGGCCCGGCGATCACTACGGTCCTTCTCATGACGACGACGACGCGTACGGTCGTGTATCCGGCCGACGGACTGACGATGACCGGGCACCTCGCGCTCCCGTCCGGTGTCGACCGCCGGCCCGCGGTGCTGCTCGGACCGGAGGGCACGGGGCTCAGCGACGTCGAGCGCCGCCGGGCCGACGCGCTCGCCGAACTGGGTTACGTGGCACTGGCCTTCGACCTTCACGGCGGGCGTTATCTGGGCGACCCCGAGGAGATGCTGGCCCGGTGCCTGCCGCTGCTCGCCGACCCGGACCGGATGCGCGGCATCGGCCATGCGGCGCTCGACGTGTTGCGCGCCGAACCGCGGACCGACCCCGACCGGATCGCCGCCGTCGGCTACGGCACCGGGGGCGCCATCGGGCTGGAACTCGGGCGAGACGGCGTCGGCCTGCGCGCGATCGGGACGGTCAACGCCCTGACCACGGGCCGCCCGGGCGAGTCGGGGCGCATCCGCTGTCCGGTGTGGGCCGGGGTCGGGTCGGAGGACCCGATCATGACGCCCGCGCAACGGGACGCGTTCACCGCCGAGATGCGGGCCGCGGGCGTCGACTGGCGCCTCACGGTCTACGGCGGCGCCCTGCACGCCTTCCACCACCCGCCGGTCGACCACCCCACGGTACCCGGCGTCGGCCACCACCCACGGCACGCGGAGCGGGCCTGGCGCGATGTCGTCGACCTGCTCGCCGAGTGCCTTCCCGTGACGGAGGATCCGGAGCACGGCCCCGGTGGGCACGGCGGCGCGGGGAGCTGACCGTCCCGAGGACGGCGTTCCCCCGGTGCCGCCGGCCCGCTCCCGCCACCGGGCCGGGGCGCGGGTCACTCCCCTGTGGTGACCCGTGCCCCGGCCGAGAAGCCGTCCGGCGCCTTCCGGGCCGTCGCCCGGCGGAAGTCCATGACCCAGTTCACCACCCACTCCTCCGTGCCGGCGGGGGCGAACGCCTGCTCCCAGCGGGCCGTGTCCCCGGTGATGTCCGACCAGCGGAACCGTACGCGGACCGGCCGGTCGCCGTAGTGGTCGTCGCCGTGGAACTCGCCCGTGCCGTCCGCCGCGAACCGCCCGCGGACCGGGGGTTCGAGGCAGCCGGTCCGGGTGCTGGACCAGTGGAGCGTCCACTCGCCCGTCTCCGGTTCGTACAGCCGCAGGGTCAGACCGCTGAACCCCCTCGACGGGAAGGAGATCTCGTCCACGTGGGCGCGGCCGTCCCAGAAGAGGCGGCCGGAGGTGTGCCCCTCGAACTCCTCCCAGCCCGAGTCGGGGTCCAGGAAGTCGGAGAGGCGGCGGTTGTGGACGGTCCACTCGCCGACGAGGAAGCCGAAACCGTGGGAGGTCACGCCGGGAGCCCCGCGTCCGTGCCCGTCGCCGTCGTGCCGGTGCGCAGTCGGTCCGCCAGGTAGCCCGGCAGGTCGGGGACGTCCGGGGCGAGCACGTGCCGGATCCAGGCGGTGCGTTCGTGGTCGAGCGGGGCAAGCTCCCAGACGCAGCCGATCCAGGAGCGGTCGCGCGCGGTGCCGGTGAGACGGACGAAACGGGTGGGGTCCGTGTCGGGGCAGTCGAGCGCGGGCTGACCGGCGGCGGCGCCGGCGAAGTGGAGCACGTTGTCCCACGCCCAGCTGTAGACGTTGAGGTACGCCCCCGTGTCGCCGCCCCGGTGGAGGACGACGAAGCTCGCGGCGGGCGTGCCGTCCGGCTCCGGCAGCAGCTCCGGGAGCAGGGCGTAGGCCGCCTTCTCCACCTCCGGCTCGATGCCGGCCGGGTCGGACGTGACGTGATAGCGCTTGATGTGCCGGCCGCCGATCTCGACGGGCTCCGGCACGAAGAGGTTCTTCTCCGCGAAAGCCATGGCTGGACTGTAGGAGGACTTCACTGACACGGTGTGTCAGTGAAGTCCAGCCGTCTTCTGTCGATCCTGCTCCTCCTGGAGAGCCGCGGGCGGATGACCGCCGCCGAGCTCGCCGAGGAGCTGGAGGTCTCCGTCCGCACCGTCTACCGGGACGCCGAGGCGCTGCACGCCGCCGGGGTTCCGCTGTACGGGGACGCGGGCCACCGCGGCGGCTACCAGCTGCTGGCCGGCAGCCGCTCCCGGCTCACCGGGCTGTACGCGCGCGAGGCGGAGGCGCTCGTCCTCGCCGGGCTGCCCGTCGCCGCCGACGAACTCGGGCTCGGCGGCCACTTCGCCGACGCCCAGCTGAAGCTGCGTGCCGCCCTGCCCGCCCCGCTGCGCGAGCACGTCGACCGGCTCCGCACCCGCTTCCACATCGACGCGCCCGGCTGGTACGCGGAGTCCACCGAGGCCCCGTTCCTGCCCGAGGTCGCCGAGGCGGTGCGCGCCGGGCGGGTGCTCGCCGTCCGCTACCGGCGCTGGAAGGAACCGACCGACGTCGACCGCCGGCTCGCCCCGTACGGACTGGTGCTCAAGGCGGGCCGCTGGTACCTGGTCGCGGGGCCCGGCCCGCGCACGTACCGGGTCGACCAGATCATCTCCCTCACCGTCACCGACGAGGAGGCGCCCGTCCCGGCCGGCTTCGACCTCGCCGCGCACTGGCGGGCGACCCAGAGGGACTTCCATGCCCGTCTCCACCAGGGCGAGGCCGTCGTCCGGCTCTCGCCGGCCGGTGCCGCACGCCTCACCGGCGCCGCCGCGCGCGCCCTCGCCGAGAACGGCGTGACCGAACCCGACGGCTGGACCCGTGCCACCCTCCCCGTCGAGACCCCCGACCACGCCCACGCCACCTTCCTCGCCCTCGGCGCCGAGGTGGAGGTCCTCGCCCCGGAGGACCTGCGGGCCCGGGTCGCCGCCACCGTCCGCACCCTGGCGGAGCGGTACGCCTGACGCGGGCCGCTCCCGGCCGGAACCCGCTTGCGCGACCCCGGCGCCCCGGGTCAAGGTCGGCGGACACCAGCGCCCCCCACGGAAGCGGAGCCGATGTCCACGCAGTCGCCCCACCCCGAGACCCCCGAGCGCGCCGGGGACCCGACCCCCGACGCCGCGGGCCCCCTGGCCGGCCTCGGCGCCCTCGACCCCCTCGACGCCGAACTGGTCTGGGCCGCGGCGCACGTCGCCCGCACACGCTGCCGGGGCGACGACCACACCATGGCGGCGGCCGGGCGTTCCCGGGACGGGCGGATCGTCACCGCCGTGAACGCCTACCACTTCACCGGGGGCCCCTGCGCCGAGCTGGTCCTCATCGGGACGGCGGCCGCCCAGGGCGTGTACGAGCTGGACACGGTCGTCGCCGTGGGAGACCGCGAGCGAGGCGTCGTCCCCCCGTGCGGCCGGTGCCGCCAGGTGCTGCTCGACTACTTCCCCGGCCTCCGGATCGTCGTGGGCGGAGGCGACCGCCTCCGCTCCGTGCCCGTCGCCGCGCTCCTCCCCGAGAGCTACGTCTGGGCCGACCACCAGCTCCCCTCCGCATGACGGACGCGGGGCGGCCCGAAGGGCCCGTCCCGGTCCGTGGGATGCCCGGCGCACGGGTCTGGACCTCGTGGATCCTTCGACTCCGGGCCACCGGCCCGGAGTCGGGGAACGGTGTCTGCCGCGGGAGGTCGGCCGATGGGGTTCGCGCTGGAAGCACCGGTGCTGGAGGGGACGAGGGTGCGGCTGGAACCGCTGGGGCACCGGCACGCCGCGGACCTGGCCGTCGCGGCGGAGGAGGACCGGAGCGCGTACGGGTTCACCTGGCTCGCCGCCTCGGCGCAGGGGACGGGAAGGAACACCGAGGCGAAGTGCCTGTTGTTCCGGCACGCGTTCGAGCACGGGGGCGTCGCCCGGGTCGACCTGAGGACGGACGCCCGGAACGCCCGTTCCCGGGCGGCGATCGAAGCCGTCGGAGCCCGGTGCGAAGGCGTGCTGCGCAACTGGTCCCGGTCGTGGGCGCCGGGCGAGGACGGACGGCTGCGCGACTCCGCGATCTTCTCGGTCACCGCGGAGGAATGGCCGGAGTGCCGTGCCCGGCTGGAGGAGCGCATCGGGCGCGGCGCCCGGCGGACGGCTCAGGACGGCGCCCCGGCCCGCGCCTGGCCCCCGGGGGGACGGAGGGGCCGCCGCGGGATGCGTGCGGCTACTCCGGGCGGCCGAAGCGGTGGGCCGCCCACATCAGGGCCAGCGCGCCCGTCGCGAGCAGGAGGCCCGCTTCGAGCGGCAGGGGGGGCTGCCGGCCGGCCCACTCGACACCGCCGGCGGCCTGCTGCCCCGGGACCCGCAGGGCGACCGAGCGGCGCAGCACGTCCACGCCGTACGCGAGCGGGTTGGCGGCGGCCAGGGTCTGGGCCCAGCCGGGCAGGTTCGACAGGGGGAAGAAGCCGCCGGAGAGGAAGAGCAGCGGCATCATCACCAGGCCCAGCAGCGTGTGGAACGTCTCCGGGCCGCGCAGGCCCACGGCCAGCGCCAGGGACAGCGCGGTGAGGGCGAAGGAGGCGAGGACCATGCCCCCGAGGAGCAGCACCAGGAGCACCGGGTCGTAGGGGAGGCCGACCGCGCCCGCCAGACCGAGGAGGACGGCGCCCTGCACCGTCGCCACCAGCGTGCCGCCGGCACAGCTGCCCAGCAGGAGCGTGGTGCGGCCGACGGGCGCCATCAGGAGCTCGCGCAGGTAGCCGCTCTGGCGGTCGGTGATCAGGCGGATGCCGACCATGATGGCCGGCGTCTGCACGGTCATCATCAGCATCCCGGGGAAGAGGTACGTCCGGTAGCCGACCCCCAGCGATCCGGCCGGGATGAGGGCCGCCAGACCGCCGCCCAGGATGAAGAGGTAGAGCACCGGGTGGAGCAGCATCAGGGCGGTGGGGACGCGCTGGCGGGCGAGGCGCAGCAGATCGCGGTGGACCAGGGCGTGGACCGCGCGCAGTTCGCGCCGCAGACGGCCCGCCCGGTCCGTGCCGATGTCGCCCGGTGCCGGCAGGGTGAGCGTCGTCATCGTCCGCCTCCCGTCGCCGTCGGACCGGCCATGCTGCGGCCGGTGTGGTGGAAGAAGACGTCGTCGAGGGTGGGCGGGGTCGCGGAGGCGGCGTGCACGGCGATGCCGTGGACCTCCAGCGCCGCGCACAGGCGGGGGATCCAGGTGCTGCCCTCGGGCACCCGCAGCCAGATCCCGTCCGCGTCCACGTGGACGGTCCGCTCCGGAGGGACGAGCAGTCCGGCGATCCGGCGGGCCTCCCCGTCGTCGCTCGTGCGCAGCACCACCCGGTCGTCGCCGATCGCCGCCTTCACCTCGTGCGGCGTGCCCTGTGCCACCAGGCGGCCCCGGTCGATGATCGCGAGGCGGTCGCAGTGCTCCGCCTCCTCCAGGTAGTGGGTGGTGACGAACAGGGTGCTGCCCTGCCGGTCGCGCAGCGCCCGCAGGTGCTCCCAGATCCGGGCCCGCGCGTGCGGGTCGAGGCCGGTGGTCGGCTCGTCCAGGAACAGCACGCCGGGGGAGTGCAGCAGCTGGCGGGCGATCTCCAGTCTCCGCCGCATGCCGCCCGACAGGGTGCGGACGGGGGACCGCCGCCGGTCGGCCAGATCGGCGAGGTCGAGCACCTCGGCCGTGCGCCGGCGGACGTCCGCGCGGCGGAGCCCGTACAGGCGGGCGTGGACGCGGAGGTTCTGCTCGGCCGTCAGGTCCGGGTCGAGGGCGCTGTGCTGGAAGAGGAGGCCGACGCGGCGCCGTACCCGCTCGGGTTCGGTCAGGACGTTGGCGCCGGCCACGGTGGCGCGGCCGGAGGTCGGGCGGGCGAGGGCGCACAGCACGGCGATCGTGGTGGACTTCCCGGCTCCGTTCGGACCGAGGAAGGCGAAGGTCTCGCCCCGGCGCACGTCCAGGTCCAGGCCCCGCACCGCGTGGGTGGTGGTGCCGTCCGGGCCGCGGTAGCTCTTGACCAGCCCGCGCGTGCTGATGGCGTGTACGGGGTCGAGGGGGCCGGACCCCGGCTCCGGGGCGGCCGTGCGGGCGGGCTCGTGGTCACGGGCGTGGAGCTGCATGGGTCCCGTCCTCGTCCAGGGGGTCGCGGTCGGTCGCCGGCCGGTGTGCGGGGAGGCGGCGGGAGCCGCGCCTCCGGCACACCGGCCGGGCGCCCCCCCCCCGCGGGGGGGGGGGGGGCGCCCCCCCCCCCCCGGGGGGGCCCCGCCCCCCCCCCCCCCCGCCCGGCCGCACCGCCCGGGCGGGCGGTGCGGGGCCTCACCCCGGCCGATGGCTGCCCCGGGACAGCCACCGGCCGGGGGAGGCGACAGGTGCTACGCGCAGCTGATGCCGATACAGACGGTGTTGAGGAGCGTCAGCAGACCGACGCACTCGCACGTCGCGGCGAAGGGCGCTCCGTCGACGCCGACCGGGTCGGTCTCCGGAAGGGCGTGCAGTCGGGCGAGCAGTTCGAGGTCCTGGTTCTCCATGGCATTCTCCTTCTCTGTGAGGCGGCGGCAGGTTTCCTGCCGCTCATACCGGCTGCTGGACCATCCAGTGCCGGGGCTCTGTGTGGTGGCGGACCCGCAGGAGGAACGCCAGGATTCCGGCGGACCCGTCGCTCCAGCCCGTCGAGACGTCCCCGTACTCGTTGGGGAAGACGACGTGACCGCCGCGGTGGGACCGTTCGGAGGCGAGGAGGCGGGCCAGGCCCTCGGCGCTCGCGCGGTGGGCGGCGTCGCCCGTCGCCTCGGCCAGGTCGAGGAGCAGGTCGCCGTTGCCCGCCAGTCCGTGGCACTGGGTGAGCGCGGCGCGCGAGGCCCGTTCCACGACGGCCTTGGCCGAGCGGCGGGCGAGGTCGCCGTACCGGTCGTCGCCGGTCGCCCGCCACAGCCGCACCAGGAACGAGCCGATGCCGGCCGAGCCGTGGCACCAGTACGGGGCGGTCGGGACGTCCCCGGCCTGGGCGGGCCACTGCGCCGCGCCGTCCACGTCCACGGCGTGGGCGACCAGGTGCTCGCCCGCCGCGACGGCCAGCTCCAGGTCCTCCGCACGGCCGGTGACGGACGCTGCGGCGAGGAGGAAGCAGCCGATGCCGGACGTGCCGTGGGCGAAGCCGAGGTACCGCTTGCCCGCTTCCTCCGCGACGGCCTCCGCCGGGACCGGCCAGCTCGCCCCCGGCCCGTCGCGGCGGGCGGCGGCGGCCAGCCGGCGGGCCGCGTCGGCGACCACCTCGGCCAGGCGCGGGTCGCCGGTGCGCCGCCAGAGGTGGACGGCGGCGAGTCCGCCGCCCGCCGTGCCGTGGGTGATGTCGTGGCTGGGCGTCGGCTCCTGCGGGGCCAGTGCCAGGGTCAGCGCGTGGTCGGTCAGGGGCAGGTCGCCGAGGGCGCGTCCGGCGTCGTACAGCGCCCAGGCGGTGCCCCGGGCGCCGAAGTGGAGGCCGGGGCGGGCGGCACCGGGGTCGGTGCGGTCGGCGATCCAGCGGCCCGCCGTGGACAGCACCGCCGGCAGCCGGGGATCGGAGGTCAGCTCGAAGTACCGCGTCAGCACGGCCAGGACGCCGGCCGCGCCCTGCTGCACGGTGCAGGGGTCGGTCTCGCCGGCCCGGGTGGAGACGGGCCACAGCCGGTCGGCGTCGGGCGTCATCGTGTCCACGAGGTGCCGCACGATCCCGGCCACCGCGGCGCCGGTCTC
Organism: Streptomyces sp. NPDC058052; assembly: GCF_042885515.1. Taxonomy (NCBI): domain Bacteria; kingdom Bacillati; phylum Actinomycetota; class Actinomycetes; order Kitasatosporales; family Streptomycetaceae; genus Streptomyces; species Streptomyces sp. NPDC058052. The sequence continues at coordinate 186,728 of NZ_JBHVRX010000014.1, forward strand.
GTCGGAGGGTCCGGCGTGCCGGGCCGGGCGGGCGGGCGGTGCCGTGCGGGCGGCCTCCAGGGCCGTGCGGGCCGCGGCCGGGTCCCACCGCTCGGCGGGGTCGTCCCGCATCAGTCCGAGGATCGACTCCCGCATGCCGTCCGGGAGCCGTACGGAGGCGGTGCAGGCGGTCAGCCAGGCGGCGAGCCGCTGCTCCGCCGGCCGGTCCGCAGGTTCCTCGTCCAGCAGGTTCGGCACCTTGCCCGTGAGGACGAAGCACACGGTGGCGCCGAGGCTGTAGGCGTCGGCGGTCGGGGAGACGGGCGCGTCCACCAGCCGTTCGGGGGCGCTGAACCCGGGCGTCCCCACCCGGGTCGGGAGCGGGGCGTCCTCCTCCAGGACGGCGAGTTCCAGGTCGATGAGGCGGAGTTCGCCGTCCGGGCGGACCATCACGTTGCCGGGGGTGAAGTCCCGCAGCACGCAGCCCCGGGCGTGGGCGGCCGCCACCAGGTCGACCAGACGGGAGACCTGCGCCGTCGCCTCGGCGAGGTACCGCGCGCCGCCGACGTCGCGGAAGCGCTCGGCGACCCAGGTCCGCAGCGGGACGCCCGGCACCTCCTCCTGGGCCAGGAACAGGTGCCCGCCGTGCTCGAACAGCGCGAGCGGCTCCGGCGCGAGCCCGCTGCCCCTCAGCTTCTCCAGCGCCCGGGCCTCGGCGCGCAGCCAGTCGCGGACGTCGAAGCCGGAGGCGTCGGCTTCCACGTGCGGCCGGGTCTCCTTGATGACCACCGGGGCGCCGGTGCGGACGTCGCTGCCCCGGTAGACCCCGCCCTTGTTGGTGTGCCGGATCGCCTCCCGCACCGAGAACCGGCCGCCGAGCAGCACCGGACGGCTCTCCGCACCCGCCGCACGCGCCGCACGCGGCGTGCCGGCGACGGGGGCGGGGAACGGACTGACCGCCCACTCCGGCGGGGTGTACGCGCCCGTCCGCCGGTCCTCCACGGGGTTGCCGTCGGGGTCCTCGAAGTACCAGACCAGCAGTCCGTCGCCGGACAGCCGGCGCCGGCCGACGAAGGCGCCGTACCGGTAGTGCACGAGGCTGTCCACGGCGTACTGCTGGTCGGACAGGATCCGCGGCCCGGCGAGCCCCGTCGTCGCCCGGTGCAGCTCCGCGGCGAGCCGCGCGGCGTCGGCGTCCGAGCGCGGGTACACGGTGACGAACTTCCCGGAGCTCCCGCGAGGCGTCGCCCGGGAGTTGAGGGCGCTCACCCGCTCCAGCGACCGGGCGAACTTGAACCCCGACTCGTCCCGCAGCAGCACCTCCAGGGCCTGCGCGAGGACCTCGGGCGCGGACCCGGCCGTCGCCGACAGGTGCAGCTTCCAGCCCTGGGCGCGCGGCTTTCCCGCGCGTGGTGCCACCCGGCACCACATGTCGTCCGACTCGGTCGTCCAGCGCTCGCCCGTACCCGTGGCGTGCAGCGCTCGATGGAGGAGGTCTTCCAGTACGGCTTCGGTGGCGTGGCTCGTCATGCCCATCCCTCTCAACGGCGAGAACCGCTGGCGGGAACGTGCCCGGCGCACGTGCCGACCCCACATCCCCACCCCCGGATTCACCGGTTACGGCGAGCGCACGGCGAAGTTGTCCCACCGGGAGGCGCGCCCGGCGCGGAAAGGCGCACAGCGGCTCGCTCGGGGGCGGCAACGGCCGTGCGGGGCGGGGGACCGGCGGACCGGGGTGGTGTCAGTCCTCCCGGCGGAGGCCCAGCAGCGGCAGGTCGAGGGGCCTGTTGCCGTCGTTCCCGTCCCAGGCGGTGTACGCCAGGGACTCCGGCCCCGGGATGCCGAAGGCCGCGTGCAGACCGGTCACCACCATCGACGCCAGCCGGCGGTAGCCGGCCGAGGGCGCCGGCCAGGGGAGGTCGCTCGACCAGTTGCCCGCGTTGGCGGGGTCCGGCCCGCTCCAGCCCGCCGCGGCGATCAGCCGGCCGCCCTCCCCGCCCGCCCGGGCGGCGCCTTCGAGGTGCCGGTCGCCGGAGAGTTCCGCGTGCAGCGCCTCGGGGTCCTGGCGGAACTGCGCGTACCGGGCCCCCCGCGCCTTCCCCGGCACCCCGGTCTCGGCGACGATGACGATCGCCCCGGCGGGCAGGCCGGCCAACTGCTCGGCCAGCCGCTCCGCGAACCCGTCCCAGCCGGTCACCGGCCCTCCTCCCGCGCCCCGATGTCGTCCTGGACGGCCAGCCAGGCCCGGGAGGCCAGCGTCAGCCGGACCGAACCGGCCACCCGGCTCAGCACGAAAGCCGTGTCCCGTCCCTCCCAGCGGACCTGGGCGTCGCTCCCCGGCCTGCGGTCGGTGGGATCGCCGAGCGGCCCCGAGAGCGCGGCGGCCAGCCGTGCGAACACGTCGGCGCGCGCCGCCCAGTCGCCGGGGACCTCCGCCACCCGGAGTCCCACGCTCTCGACCGTGCCGTGCCGGCCCAGCAGCTCGGCGCCGTCCGCCCACGGCCCGGCCCGCAGGACACCGCCCTCGGCCCGCACCACCAGCAGCCGGCGCCGGAAGAGCCCGCGCCGCGGCACCCCGTCCGTCGTCCAGGTCCACTCCAGGGCCCGCAGCCCCTCCGCCCGTGCGACGACCTCGGCGTCGCCCGCGGCGCGCCCCCCTGTGTCCGCCATACGTCTTCGGGGCCGAGGTCGTGGAGACCCGGCCCCCGCCCTCCCCGCGGTGATCCTCTGCGTCCGTCACCGAGGATCCTCGCACGGCGGCGTCACGGCCTCAGATACGTCCCCACGTGCCGGTACAGGGTGCCCGTGCCGCCGAACTCCTTGAGCACCGGCTCCCAGACGGCCTCGATGTGGGCCACCGCCTGCTCCTCCGCGAGCCACTCGGAGAAGCTGAGGACCTTCCTGCCGTCGACGCTGATGTGGAGGTGCGCGGCGAGGGCGCCGGGGTAGGCGCGGCCGGAGCCCTCCGTGCGCTCCTCCGACGCCAGCAGCCCGTCGAGCCATTCCTCGGCCGCCGCCCGGTCCGCCGTGTCGAAGAAGGCGACGGGGAAGGAGGCGGGCAGGGCGGTCGGGTCGGCCGGGGCGGTGCCCAGGACCGCGCGGTAGTGGTGGAACGGCGTGGACGCCGGCGTGCCCGCACCGGGGAGGGCGGCGAGGCCGGGCGGCCAGGTGGCGTCCGGGCCGTCGCCGCCGCGGGCCTCGGCGAGCGCCCGCTCCGAGGTCCACTGGGTGTAGGCGAGGACGGTGGCGCCGGTGCTGTCGGCGAAGACGGTGAACGAGGCGAGGCCCTGCGGCCAGGTGCCGGGGTCGGCGCCGCCGGCCGCCACCGCCTCCGCCACGGCCCGCTGGCCGGCGGGCGCGTCGACGGGCCACGTGGTGACGAGGGCGACGGCGCTCTCCGGGCTGTCGAGGTCCGGTCGGGCGGTGGCGGGGGTCGGCGGGTGCGGCACGGGAGCCTCCTGGGCGCTGGACGGGAAAGGGGGATGGATCAAGTCTCCGCGCCCCGGCCGGGCGGCCCAAGGGCTGCCGTGTCAGGTCTTCGTCAGGTCTTCGAAAGGTCCGTCCCCGCGTCGTCCGTGCCGCGGCCCCCCTGGAGGAGACGGGCGGTGACCTCCTCCAGGCGATGGGCGGCGGCGCGGTCGAAGTCGCGGGTGTCGACCCGCAGCCGGTGGCCCTCGACGAAGGCGCTGAGGGGTTCGGCCGGCGGGTCGTCGAGGGCGGCGACGATCGGCGGGAGGGCCGCCGACACGGGCTTGGCGCCCCGCTGCATCGACCTGATGTGCCGGAGGGTCTCGGCGTCGTACTCGCCGGAGAAGCCGGTCGCGGTGACGCCGGGGTGGACGAGGACGTACCGGATGCCCGTGGTGGCGGCGTACCGCTCGGCGAAGGCGACGCCCAGGAGGTCGTTGAGCTTGCCGCCGTGGCCGAGCGCCGCGCCGCCGTGGTAGCCGTGCCGGAGCTGGAGGTCGTGCCAGCGCACCACGTCGAGGGGGGCGCCGGGACCGGCGACGTTGACGACGACGGGGCGATCGGCCTTGCCCAGCGCCGGGACCAGACCGTGCCCGAGGAGGTAGCGGCTGAGGTAGAAGAGGGCGAAGTTCTCCTCGTACCCCTCCGGAGTCTCGGTGCGCCGGTAGCGGTAGTGGCGGGCGCACAGGACCAGCGCGTCGACGACGGGAGTCCCGGCGGCGATCTCCTCGACGGCCGCGGTGGTGTCCGCGGTCAGCGCGAGGTCGGCGGTCACGAAGCGCGCCCGTCCGGCGGCGCCGCGGGCCCGGGCCCGCTCCAGGTACGCGCGGCCCTTGGCGGGGTCGCGGCCGATGACGAAGACGGTGTCGCCCCGGTCCAGGCCCCGCTCGGCGAGGGCCTTGCCGATACCGTCCGTTCCGCCGGCGATGACGAGGGTGCTCACTGCGGGTCTCCCTGGGTGGCGGCGGCGGGCGCCGGGTCCGGCGCGGCGGCGGGTTCCGCGGGCGGCTCCGCGCCCTCCTGGCGGGGTTCCGGGCGTCCGGGGAGCTGGGTCGCCGCGGCGAGGGTCACGGCGAGGGCGATCGCCACGGTCCAGGCGGCGGCGCGGAAGCCGCGTACGGCGTCGCCGTCCCCGACGGTCTGCACGACGAGGGCGACGGTCGCGATGCCGATCGAGGCGCCGAGCTGATTGAGCATGTAGAGGACCGAGCTGCCCTGCGGCACCAGCGCGGACGGCAGGGTCCGGTAGAGGGAGGCGATCGTCGGGGCGCCGACGGCACCGAGGCCGAGGCCGAGGGTGAAGGCGGCCAGGGCCGTGAGGACCTCGGGCGTCCCGGCGCCGGCGCGGGTGAACGCGATGGCGCTGAGCAGGGCGACCGCGCTGCCGCCCAGGGCGAGGGACCGCGATCCGAGCCGGTCGGACAGGCGGCCGGTGAGCGGCATGGAGAGGGCCGAGCCGACGCCGAGCGGGGCGAGCAGCAGCGCCGACGCGAACGCGCCGTGGCCGCGGGCCTGCTGGTAGTAGAGCGGCAGGGCGAACAGGGCGGAGAAGGTGGCGAGTCCGACCAGCGCGCCCACCGTGACGCTGGCGGAGAAGCTGCGGCGGGTGAAGAGGCGCAGGTCGATGAGGGGCGCCGTGGTCCGGGAGCCGAGGGCGTGCACCGCGTACCCGCCGAGCAGCAGCACGGCCGCGGCGAGCGGGACGAGGACCTGCCACACGGCGAAGGCGGCGCGCTCGGCGGCCTGCGAGAGGGCGAGGACGCCGGCGGCGACGCCGGGGCCGATGAGGGCGATGCCGGTGATGTCGAGGCGGGCCGCGGGGGTTCCGGTCCCGGGGGCGTCCTTCGGGACGGTCCGCAGGGCGAGGACCAGGGCGACGATCCCGATCGGGATGTTGACCAGGAACATCCAGCGCCAGGACAGGCCCTGGAGGATGATGCCGCCGACCACGGGCCCGAGCACCGGGCCGCTGGAGCCGACGACGCCCATCAGGCCCATGACGCGGCCGGCCCGCTCGGGGCCCGAGGCGCGGGCGAGCAGCGTGAGCATCAGCGGGTCGAGCAGCCCGGCGCCCAGGCCCTGGACGACCCGGAAGACGATGAGGCTCGGCGCGTCCCAGGCGAGACCGGAGCCGATCGAACCGGCGAGGAAGACGACGAGGCCGGTGAGCCAGAGGCGGCGGCCGCCGAACCGGTCCACCGCCCAGGTGGTGACGGGGATGGAGACGGTCAGGGCCAGCAGGTAGCTGGTGGAGACCCAGCTGACCGTGGCCAGCGAGGTGTCGAGGTCCCGGGCCAGGGTGTCGGCCGCGGCGGCGATCATCGAGCTGTCGAGGATCCCCATGATCCCGCCGAGCAGGATGACGCCGATCAGCCGCCGCAGGGCGGGATCCAGACGTCCGTCGGATGCGTGTGCCATGACTCTCTCTTCCGAAGGTCGAGCGATGGGCCGGTCGGGATCGGGCGCGAGCGGGCGGGCCGGACGGCCCGGGCGCGGCGGCGGCCCGTCCCAGCGAACTGCACTGGCTGGTGCACTTTATGGGGCTCGCCGGTACGACTGCAACCGCGCGGGCGCTGAAATGCACTGGCCGGTGCAGTAGTTGGGACGAGGCGGTACGATGACGCGGTGACCGGAACCAGTGCAGCGACGAAGGCGGCGAAGGCGACGACGCCGGCCCGGCGGGGGGCGTCCCGCGGCCGTATCGACAAGCGGGAGGCGATCCTCGGCGCCGCGTTCACGGTGTTCGCCCACCGTGGCTACGCCCGCGCGTGCATGGAGGAGATCGCCGAAGTGGCGGGCGTCGCCAAGCACACCGTCTACAACCACCTCGGCGACAAGGAGAACGTCTTCCGCAGCGCCCTGGAGGCCGCCGCCGACACCGTCATGGCCGAGAACCTCGCCGTCGTCGAGCGGCTGACCGCCGACGGCGACGGCAGCGGAAGCGAGACCCCCTTCGGGCCGGACGAGTTGCGCGCCACCCTGGACGGCGTCGTCCACCAGCTCCTCCTGCGATGTTGCGACGCGCGCTCGTGGTCGCTGCGCCGCCTCCTCTACGCCGAGGTCGCCCGGTTCCCCGAACTCCTGGAGGTCGTCTGGGGGCGCGGCGCGAACCGGCTCAAGCAGTCCCTCGCCGACCGGATCGCCCGCCTCTCCCTCGCCGGACACCTGCGCCCGTGCGACCCCGCCGAGGCGGCCGAACAACTCCTCGCGCTCCTGACCGGGCCGATGGAGGCCCGCTCGCGCCTGGGCACCCGCCAGGTTCCCGAGGCCGAGCTCCGCACCGTGGGCGGCGCCGCCGTCCGCACCTTCCTGGCGGCGTACGGCCCCATGGCCTGAACTCGCGGGTGCCGACCCGATTGTGAACGCGGGTGAACGCTCCTTTAAGGCGCGGCCCGCACTCCGCCACGGCAGCGGATCTGAGCAATCATCGGACAGATCACGGCAGTTGGAGGGCGTGACGGTACGGGACGTCCCCGGACGGCTCACCGCGCGGCCCCGGGCGAGGAGGTAGCGTGCGCGTCTTGGTCGTGGGGACCCCGGCGGACGGCTCCGGCTCACCGGCCGTCCGGCTGGAACGGCTCGGTCACGACGTCACCTGTGCCGCCACCGGAGCCGAGGCCCTCGCCCTGCACCAGGAGGCGGACCTCGTCCTGCTCGACCTGGACCTGCCGGACATCGACGGCCTGGAACTCTGCCGCCGCATCCGCGCCTTCAGTCAGGTCCCGCTGATCGCGTTCACCGACAGCGGCACCGAACTGGACCGCGTCCTCGGACTCTGGGCCGGCGCCGACGACTGCCTCGACAAGCCCTACGAATTCCGCGAACTGGTCGCCCGCATCGAAGCGGTCACCCGCCGCACCCGCCCCCGCGACCCCGTCAGAGAATCCCTCACCGTGGTCTCCATAGGAGCCCTCCGGGTCGACGCGGAATCACGCGAAGTACTCGTCCGGGGCCGGCTCGTCGACCTCACGCGCAAGGAATTCGACCTCCTCTACTACCTCGCGCAGAACTCCGGAAAAGTCGTCAGCAGACAGCAGCTGATGAAGGAGATATGGGGCGACCCGCGCGGCGAGGAGATCGGCGCCCGCGCCAGCCGCACCGTCGACACCCACGTCAGCTCCCTGCGCAGCAAACTCGGGGACAGCGCCTGGATACGCACCGTGCGCGGGGTCGGATTCCGGCTCGGCGCCGGATAGACCGACCCTGCGGCATCGCCCCTGAATTCCCTTCGTGGCGCTCCGACTTCCTCCCCCTCGCCTTGACGCCGAATTGTGAATAAGTGGTCGCTCCCCTGACGATCCACCCCGCCGGATCCGCCTAGAGTCACAAGGCCAGAGCCCGCCCGATTCAGCGACGGAGACGGTTTCCATGACGACCCCCGATTCCCTGGCGCAGGCACCCTCCTGCCCCTATCTCGCCTCCGCTTTCACCTCCGAACGCCTCGACCTCGACCCGGCGTACACCCGGCTGCGCGAGGAGGAACCCGTCAGCCGCGTCACCATGCCGCACGGCGGCGACGCCTGGCTGGTCACCCGCTACGACGACGTCCGCGCGGCACTCGCGGACCCGCGCCTCAGCCGCGCCGCCACCGTCGGCAAGGACGTGCCCCGCTCCAGCCCGCTCATCCAGCACCCCGAATCGCTGCTCAGCATGGACCCGCCGGAACACACCCGGCTGCGCCGCCTCGCCGCCAAGGCGTTCAGCGTGCGCCAGGTCGAGGCCGTGCGCCCCCGCGTGCAGGCCATCGTCGACGGCCTCGTCGACGAGCTGGAGCGGACCGGACACCCCGCCGACCTCGCGACCGGCCTCGCCTGGCCCATGGGCATCACGGTCATCTGCGAGACCTTCGGCGTCCCCGAGGAGGACCGGGCCGCCTTCCGGGCCTGGACCGACACGATGATGGCCCTCACCGTCGCCGACCCCACCGACATCCAGGCCGCGCGCGACGGACTCGACGCCTACCTCCGCGACCTGATAGCCCGCCGCATCGCCGCCCCCGGCGACGACCTGCTCAGCCGGCTGGTCACCGCGCGCGACGGACGGGACCGCCTCACCGAGGCCGAACTCGCCATCTTCGCCGTGGACCTGCTCACCGCGGGCCACGAGACCACCGCCAACCAGACCGGCAACTTCCTCTACACGCTGCTCTCGCGGCCCGCCCTCTGGGACAGCCTCGTCGAGGACCCGGACCTCGTGCCCGGCGCCGTCGAGGAACTCCTGCGCATCACCCCGCTCGCCACCAGCGTCGCCCCCTTCTCCCGGATCGCCGTCGAGGACGTCGAGATCGGCGGCGTGCTGATCCGCGCCGGAGACGCCGTCGTGGCCCAGAACGACTCGGCCAACCGGGACGGGACCGTCTTCGGCCGCCCCGAGGAGATCGACTTCACCCGCACCCCCAACCCGCACCTCGCCTTCGGCCACGGCGCCCACCACTGCCCGGCCGCCCCGCTCGCCCGCCTCGAACTCCGCACCGCCGTCGCCACACTGGTCCGCAGACTCCCCGGACTCCGCCTCGCCGTACCGGTGGACGAGGTCGTCTGGCAGAGCAACCGTGTCATGCGCGGCGTCAAGGAGCTGCCCGTCACGTGGTGACCGCACCACGACCGGCGGCCGGCGGGGGCCCCGGCCCCACGGTGGGGGGCCCGCCGGCGGGGGTCGGCCGGGGGGGGGCACCCGCCACGGCCGTGGGGGCACACGGCCCGCGGGGCCCGGG
>NZ_JBHVRX010000015.1:0-190162 GCF_042885515.1 Streptomyces sp. NPDC058052
GTCCGGAGCGCTCCGGACCGGGGGCGACGCATCCGCGGGCCCCGTCCGGGGCGAAGCGGGGATGACGGGGTCGTACGGGAGTGCCCGGATGCCGGGCGGGACCGCCCGGAGGCCATCCACGACGACCGGACGTGGCACCGGGCCGCCCGGACGTGGCCCAGCGCTGCCGGCAGAGGACGGATGAGACATGAGCGACGCGCACTGGCTCTTCGGGGATCAGCTGGGGCCCGCCTTCCTGGCACCGGGCGAGGACGGGCCCGCGCGCGACGCCCCCGTAGTGATGATCGAGTCCCGCGCCGTCTTCCGCCGCCGGCGCTTCCACCGGGCCAAGGCGCACCTCGTCCTGTCGGCCATGCGGCACCGCGCCGCCGAGCTCGGCGACCGGGTGACGTACGTACGGGCGGACAGCTACCGGGAAGGGCTGCGCCGTGCCGTCGGCCGAGGGCGGGTGACGGTGCACCACCCCACCTCACGGGCGGCGCTGCGCCTGGTCCGGTCGCTGGGCGACGTGGCGGTGCTGCCGCCGCGCGGGTTCCTCGTCGGTCCGGACGAGTTCGCCGTCTGGGCGAAGGGGCGACGCACGCTCCGCATGGAGGACTTCTACCGGCGGGTCCGCCGCGACCACGACCTTCTGATGGAGGGCGACGGCCCGGCCGGAGGCGTGTGGAACCTCGACCACGAGAACCGCGAGCCCCCGCCGCGAGGAGCCCGCTCGCTGGGCGCGCCGGCACCGTACCGGCCCCGGGAGGACGACATCGACGAGGAGGTCCGGCACGACCTGGACCGCTGGGAACGGGCCGGGGACGTCTCCTTCGTCGGCCGGGACGGGGCCCGGGCGTTCCCGGCGGACCGGCGCCAGGCGCTCGCCGCCCTGCGGCGCTTCCTGGACCACCGGCTCGCCGGGTTCGGGGCGTACGAGGACGCGGTGCTGGCCGGCGACGGCGTGATGAGCCACAGCCTGCTGTCGACGTCGCTGAACCTGGGCCTCCTCGACCCGGCCGAATGCGTGGAGGGGGCGGAGGCCGTCTGGCGGGCGGGCGGTGCGCCGCTCGCCTCCGTGGAGGGGTTCGTCCGGCAGATCGCCGGCTGGCGCGAGTACGTCTGGCACCTCTACTGGCACTTCGGCGAGGAGTACCGGACGAGCAACGTCCTCGGGCACACCGGAACCGTCCCCGGCTGGTGGGAGGAGCTGGACGCCGACGCCGTGTCCGCCCGGTGCGTGGCGACGGCCCTGCGCGAGGTCAGGGACACGGGCTGGACGCATCACATCCCGCGCCTGATGGTCCTCGGCAGCTACGCGCTCCAGCGCGGCTGGGACCCGGCCGCCGTGACCGACTGGTTCCACCGCAGCTTCGCCGACGGCTACGACTGGGTGATGCTGCCCAACGTCGTCGGCATGTCCCAGTACGCGGACGGCGGCCGGATGACGAGCAAGCCGTACACCTCCGGCGGCGCCTACATCGACCGCATGAGCGACCTGTGCGGGCCGTGCCCCTACCGCCCGGACCGGCGGGTGGGCGCGGACGCGTGCCCGTTCACGGCCGGGTACTGGGCCTTCCTCCACCGGCACCGCGACCGGCTCCGCAGCAACCCCCGCGTCTCCCGGCCGGTGGCGGGACTCGACCGGCTGCGAGACCTGCCCGCGCTCCTGGAACAGGAGCGGAAGCGGGGTTCCGGCCCGCCGTGACGGCCTGGCGCCCCTCGCCCGCACCGCTTGGCGGGCGAAGCGGGACGTGAAGCTGAGGCGCATGGGGCCGCGGCCGCTCACGCGGGGGGCTCCAGGCCGTCTCTCCCGGACCTTGCCGGGTTCGCGGGCGGCCGGGGCCCGGGGCTTCCGGCCGCTCGCGGGCGGAGCGTCAGTCCTGGATCGCCGGCGCGGGCTCGCTCTTGTAGCTCGACAGGCTGAAGTGCTTGCTCACGAGCTTCCGCCAGGTGCCGTCGGACACCATCTCCCCCAGGGCCTTGTTGATCTTGCCCTTGAGCTCGGCGTCGCCCTTCTTGAGGCCGATGCCGTAGTTCTCGTCACTCAGGGAGAGGCCCACGAGCTTGAACTTGCCCCAGTGCTGCTGCTGCGAGGCGTAGCCCGCCAGGATGGCGGCGTCCGTGGTCACCGCGTCGACCTTCTTGTCCTCCAGGCCCTTCAGGCACTCGGAGTAGCCGCCGAACTCCTGGAGGCCGGCCTTCGGGGCCAGCTTCTCCTTGACGTTCCGCGCGGAGGTCGAGCCGGTGACCGAGCAGAGCTTCCTGGAGTTGAGGTCCTCGACCTTGGTGATCGAGACCTCGTCGCCGCGGACCAGCAGGTCCTGGTGGGTCAGGAAGTACGGACCCGCGAAGTCGACCTCCTTCAGGCGCTTCTCGTTGATCGAGTAGGTCGCCACGACGAACCTGACGTCGCCGCTCTTGATGAGGTTCTCGCGCTGCGCCGAGGGGGCTTCCTTCCAGACGATGTCGTCCTCGGAGTAACCCAGCTTCTTGGCGACGTACGTGGCGACGTCGACGTCGAAGCCCGCGTAGCCGTCCGAGGTCTTCAGCCCCAGACCCGGCTGGTCGAACTTGATGCCGATGACGATCTTCTCGCCCGTGCCACCGGATTCCGACCCGAGGCCGCACGCGGTGACGGTCAGAGCGAGGACGACGGTGCCGGCCGAGCGGATGGTGCGCAGTTTCACGATGGTGCTCTACCCCTGGTGGAGGATCTTGGAGGCGAAGTCCTTGGCACTTGCTCCGTCCTCCGCAGTTGCGAGGACACTAGAGACACAATCGAAGGATTGTCATCACATCTGAGCGGAACTTGAGGTGGCCGCATCACCTTTCCCTCACACCGTCCCGCCACGCGTCGTCCGCCACGCTCCTGTTCCGGGGTGCGTGGCGAACGCGTTCCTACGGTGTCACCGGACCACGAGGCCGCTCGCCCTCGCGTCCCGGGGCACGGATCGGCCGCGCCCGCGGGATGTCCCTCCCCCGACGGCGCATCAGGACCTGCGCGCAGGCCGCGCGACCCGTACGGTCGGGACAGGACGGCGTGCAGGACCGCCGCCCTGGGTGCCGGCGCCGGTCCCCTGAACTTCCCCCCGAGCGGGGGTCCGGCGCCGCCCCCGACCCGAGACGCGGCGACGCGCCCGGTGCCGGTGCCCCCCTGGAGGGCACGCCCGCCGGGCCCGCCGGTCCCGGCCGGGTGACCGCCGTCCGGATGGCCGTCACGAGGGACGGCCCGGTCCGGTCGCCGTGAACCAGCCGCGGGACCCCATCGCACGACCGGCTTCGATGCCGGGTCGGTAGTGGCGAACTGGGAGTGGACGAGGAGCGGCTGGAAGAACGGCACCGCCGCCGTCCGGGACACCAGGTGCGAGACCGTCGACTACGTCGTCTCCATCCACTTCAGGGTCAAGTTCAACGGCCAGACCGTCGCCACGAAGAAGCGGCCGGACCCGGACGGCTGCGGCGGTTCGGACGGCTACTTCCCCGGCCTCGGCTACGACGCCGGCTTCTACGTCACCAGCGTGGAGGTCGTGACCTGCGTCGCCGACTGGGGCGAGCCCACCTGCTTCCACAGCGGCTTCGTGGACAACCCGCTCACCTGAGTGTCAGGTGCTCCTCCCTTCTGCGGCGCGCCGACTCGTCAGGGCGGTGACAGCGGGCCGCAGGAGGGGTGAGGCGCGGGATCCGGGCCGAGATCCCGCAGCCGGCCGCCCGGGCCGCGAACCGCGGGCGGCCCGGCCGGCTCGGCGGCCGGGTACCTGGCTGAAGCGGGGACGGGGCTTCAGCGCAAGAGGTTCCCGCTGCTCGGCCGACGACTACCGGTCGGACTCGAACAGGCTGTTGACCCGGGCGTAGGCCGGTGTGCCGGCCAGGAACCCGAACGTCCCGTGCTCGGACACCTCGGAGGCCGCCGCCAGGAGGCCGCCCAGTGCGGCCCGGGCGAATGCGGAGCCCAGGCTCACCCGGCGTACTCCCAGCTCCGCCAGTTCCGCCACGCTGCCCGCCGCCGGGGAGGCAAGGACGTTCACCGGCCTGCCGACGGACGAGCAGACCGCCCGGATCGCCGCCGCGTCGGGCAGCCCCGGCGCGTACAGCACATCGGCCCCGGCCGCTTCGAACGCCTGCAGCCGGGCGATGGTGTCCGCCAGGTCCGCTCGGCCGTAGAGGAAGTTGTCCGCCCGTGCGGTCAGCACGAAGCCGGACGACACCGATCGTGCCGCCTCCACGGCCGCCGTCACGCGGTCGACCGCTTCTGCCACGTCCCGCACCGGCGCGCCCGGGTCGCCGGTCGTGTCCTCGACGGACGCACCGGCGAGGCCCGCCTGCGCCGCGAGGCGGATGGTGTCCGCCACCTCCTGGCCGGTGCCGCCGTAGCCGCTCTCCAGGTCCGCGGTCACCGGCAGGCTCGTGCCGGCAGCGATGGCCGCCGCGTTGGCCAGGGCTTCGTCCCGGGTCACCAGGCCGTGCCCGTCCGGCCGGCCCAGCGACGTCGCCAGCCCGGCGCTCGTGGTCGCCAGCGCCGCGAACCCCACGCCTGCCAGCAGCCGCGCCGATCCCGCGTCCCAGGCGTTCGCGACCACGAACACGCCCTTCTCGTGCAGCCGCCGGAACGCCTCCGCCTTCGATGCCTGATCCACCATCACCCGTCCCCTTCTCTCACGGCCGGCGGGACGACACGCTCACGCCGTCCGCCCCTGTCGCACCGCACGCTACTGAGTCCAGGTGACGGAGACGGCGCCTCCCGGGAGTGTCCCTTCCCCGGTTCCGCGGTGCGTCACGTCGCAGTGCCCCGCAGGCTCTTGATCACTTCGCGGGCAGCGCGTTCGCCGGATTGGATGGCGCCTTCGATGTATCCGGCGTGCTCGAATGCGGTCTCCGTCCCGGCCCAGTGGAGGGCGCCGACGGACTGGGACGGCATGGGAAGGTATCCGTCGGTGGTCCCTGGGGTAGCCAGTGCCGCGTAGCCGCCTCCGACGTGCTCATCGAGGTGCCATGACTTCTCGTGCCAGCCCGCCGGAGCGAGAGCTTCCGCGCCGATGTGCGGGACGAGCTGGCCGAGCAGGGCCTGGCGCCGCCCTTCGGCGTCCGTCCGGTCGAGCTCTCGCGCCTCCGTGCCGGCGACGAGGATGCACAGGTGCCCTGGGCCGCCGGGTGGCGTGGTGTCGAACACCGCGCCGCCGGGGTGGGCCAGGAGCATGAACTCCCCATGCCCTGTTCGCTGCCTCCAGAAGGGGTGCTCGTAGACCGCGATCGCCTTGTACACCGACCCCATGTAGGTGTTCCGCTCCAGCATCGTTCTGCTCTCGGGCAGCGGAGGGTCGTAGGCGATCCGTGCGGACATGGGGGGTGGGACAGTGACGATCACCCGGGCGGCCCGGAGGGCGCCGCCCGTCGTGTGAAGGGTTGCGCCGCTGTCGTCGTGGTGGATCGCGGTGACGCGACGGCCGGTCAGTACGCGTTCTCCGAGGCCGGCGGCGAGCCGGTCCGTCAGCGTGCCCGCACCGTCGACGATCAGCTTCTCTTGCGCGCCACCGTCGGTGGACAGCATCGCCTTCAGGCCGCCTTGGTGCCGGACCGCGCCCGCGAAGGCATGCATCGAGTAACGGTCGAGGTCAGCTGTGGTGGTGACCGCGACAAGCACTTCGAGCAGCCTGCGCGTCGTGCGGCCGGGGACGTTCCGCAGCCAGGCGCCGACCGTCTGCGATGCCCACTTTCCCGGTGCCGCCCGCTTGGCCCGGAGCTCCCACGCGAGCAGTACGGTGTGCGCCGCAAGCATGGCCGGGTTCATCGCCGAGACCCTACGGGGCCCGTCGACGACGGCAGGCCGCTTGGGCGTGTGCATGGGGAACAGCTCGGCACCGAGCTCAGCGGCCAGGGCGGCGAACCGGTGGTGGCCGTGGCCCACCCATTGGCCTCCGAGGTCCAGGCGTGATCCCAGCGCGGATGTCTCGGCCATCATCCGGCCGCCGGGTCTGGCGGCGGATTCGAGTACGAGCACGTCGATGCCCTGGCGGAACAGCTCTCTGGCTGCGATCAGCCCGGCCATACCGGCACCGACCACGGCCACCGTGGTCGTGGCACGGCCCTCCCCGTCGGCGACCTCTCCCGCTCGTTCAGCTCTCACTGGTTCACCTCTCACCTTCCGCCTCCCGCTTCCTGCCATGAGCGCGCACACAATCACCGGATCGATTCCTTCGAACGCCGGACCCCAGGGACCGGCGGACACGGCGACGACCGGTTCACCGGCGGTCGGCTCGCACCAGCACTCCGGCCGGCCCGGTCAGCCGCAGGACGAGGGACCAGGCGTCGACAACCGGGAACTCGGACGTTCGTCCGAGTTAAAGTAGAGACGGCATCGGCTTGGGGCAAGAGACCCGCCCGAGCCTTCACAGATCGCCGACCCGCCCACGAGCGCGCCGACGACAGGGCCACGCGGTACCTCCGGCACTTCGGGAGCACCGCTGCTGCCTAGGTTCGAGGCGCCTTGAGGCGACTCGCGACCGAACACTCCCGGCCCGTTCCGACTCGTTCCGCTTCCGCCTCCTCGACTCTTGTTGGCGAAACCGTTGCCCGCTATTCTGCAGCGATCCACAGCAGAGTCGTACAAGCGACCGACTTTGAGGAGTGCAGTGACCAATTTCGACGTTGTCGTGGTCGGGGCCGGCCTCGCGGGGCTGACCGCCGCCAGGGCAGTCCGTGCCGCGGGGCGCAGCGTGATCGTTCTGGAGGCCCGGGGCCGCGTCGCGGGGCGTACCCTCGGCCACCGTCTGTCCGACGGCACCCCCGTCGAGCTCGGCGGCCAGTGGATCGGCCGGACCCAGACAGAAGTCCTCAAGCTGGTCGACGAGCTCGGCCTCGAGACGTTCCCGACGTACGACGACGGCGCCGCCGTGACGTTGTACAACGGGACGCTCACGCGGTACGCCGACGAGACCTTCGGCCTCTCCGCCGAGGGCGCGGCGACGGTCGGGCGGCTGCGGCAGGAGCTCGAGGGGCTGGCGGACACCGTGTCGCTGTCCTCGCCCTGGACGTCGCCGGCCGCGGCCGAGCTGGACCGGCAGAGCGTCGGCGAGTGGCTGCACACCCGCACGAGCGACACCGAGGCACTGGCGTTCTGGGGCGCGATCATCCCCGCGCTCTTCTCGGCCGAACCCGCGGAGCTGTCGCTGCTGCACTTCCTCTTCTACATCAAGTCCGGCGGCACGCTCGGAAACCTCGTGTCCACCACGGGTGGCGCGCAGGAGCTGCGGGTCGTCGGCGGCCCCCACCTGATGTCCGAGCGGCTGGCCGACCAGCTGGGTGATGCGGTGCGGCTGAACGCTCCGGTCCGGAAGGTCTCCCAGGACCACGACGGGGTGCGGGTCGACTTCGAAGGCGGACAGGTCACCGCGCAGCGGGTCATCGTCGCGATCCCGCCCACGCTGGCGGGACGGCTCGTCTACCAGCCCGCGCTGCCCGCGTCCCGCGACGGCCTCACCCAGCAGATGCCGATGGGGTCGGTCATCAAGGTCCAGGTCGCCTATCCCACTCCGTTCTGGCGACGGGCCGGACTCAGCGGCTTCGGCTTCAGCCTGGACGAGGGCCTGAGCGTCACCATGGACAACTCTCCGCCGGATGGTTCGCGCGGCGTCCTCGTCGGCTTCTTCGAGGGCGCCCACGCCCGCAGCGCTGCCCTCTTGCCGCTCGAGGAACGCAGAGTCTCGGCGGTGGCCACGCTGGTGAGGATGTTCGGGCCGGAGGCCCAGAACCCCGTCGAGTACGCCGAGCAGAACTGGATGGAGGAGGAGTACACCCGAGGCTGTTACGGCGGCCGGCTGGGGGCCGGTGTGTGGACGCAGCACGGTGCCGCGCTCACCGAGCCGGTCGGCCGCATCCACTGGGCCGGTGCGGAGACTTCGGACGTCTGGAACGGCTACATGGACGGGGCCATACGGTCCGGCCGTCGAGCGGCGGCCGAGGTCCTCGGCCACCAGGAAGCGTGAGCACCCCCGATGAATGCATCCAACGACGGCTCCCCGTCGCTCGACACACTGATCGAGGAGCTCCGCCACGGTGAGCGGACCTGGGCGGCGCTGTCCTTGTCCGCACGCCGCGACCTGCTCACCACCCTGTCGGAAGCCCTCCAGCGGCATGGCCGGGAATGGGTCGACGCCGCCTGCGCGATCAAGCAGCTGAATCCAGAGTCCCCGCTGGCCGGAGAAGAGTGGATCACCGGCCCCTACGCGCTGCTCACCGGCGTAAGCGCCCTGTCGGCCACACTTTCGGCCCTCGAGGCGGGGCACAGCCCGCTGGACGGCTTCCCCCTCTCACCGGCTCCCGGAGACAGGGTCTCCGTCCGGGTACTCCCCCACAGCCTGTTCGACCGGCTTCTGCTCAACGGCTACACCGCACACGTGTGGTCCCGGCCCGGTATGACGGCCGACGGGCTGCGGACGGCCGCGGGGCTGGGGCAGCGCACGCCGAAGGCGACCGGCGGTGTCGGTCTCGTCCTCGGCGCGGGCAACATCTTCTCGATCGCGCCGCTCGACACGCTCTACGAGCTGTTCGCCCACAACCGTGTCGTCCTGCTCAAGCTGAACCCGCTCACGGATCCGCTGCTGCCGGTCCTGAGCAAGGTGTTCGCCGGCTTCATCGAGTGGGGCTCCTGCGGATCGTCACCGGCGGAGTCGACGTCGGTTCGGCCGCGGTGGCACACCGGGGCGTCAGTCACGTGCACATCACCGGCAGCGTCACGTCCCATGACGTCATCGTGTTCGGCCCCGGCGAGGAAGGCAGGGCGCGACAGGCCCGCGGCGAGGTGCTGCTGGACAAGCCCATCACCAGTGAACTGGGAGGCGTCTCCCCGACGATCGTGATCCCGGGGAAGTGGTCGAAGCGTGACCTCGCCTACCAGGCGGAGCACATCGCGACCCAGAAACTCCACAACAACGGGTACAACTGCATCGCGTCACAGGTCCTCGTCGTCAGCAGCGACTGGGAGCAGAAGGACGACTTCCTCACGGCATTGCGCGAGGCATTCACCAGGACGATCACCCGGCCGGCCTACTACCCCGGCAGCGATGAACGATGCTCGGCGGCGGTGAAGGACCACCCGGGCACCGCCAGGCCGGTCGGAGCAGGCACGCGTGTCCTCCTCGAGGAGATACCGGCCGAGGGCGACATCGCGTTCACGGAGGAGTACTTCGCCCCCGTCCTGGCCGTCACCAGCCTCCCCGGACAGGGACGCGACTTCCTCGCCCGTGCCACCGCCTTCGCCAACGAACGGCTCTCCGGCACGCTGGGCGCGAACGTCGTGGCACATCCGCGGACCATCCGCCGGCTGGGTGACGACTTCACCCGGTTCGTCGCCGATCTGCGCTACGGCACGGTCGCGGTCAACGCGTGGACCGGCGTCGGTTATCTGACCGCTCGCGCCACCTGGGGCGCGTTCCCCGGCCACACGCTTCAGGACGCACAGAGCGGCATCGGCATCGTCCACAACGGGCTCCTGCTGGACGGCACCGAGCGCACGATCGTGAGCGGGCCCTTCCGTCCCTTCCCCCGTTCGGTGCTCACCGGACAGCTCACCCTCTCCCCACGGCCGCCGTGGTTCGTCACCAACCGCACCGCGGCCGTCACCGGACGGCTGCTCACCGCCTTCGCGGGTCGGCCAGGATGGTCCAAGCTCCCCGGCATCCTCGCCTCCGCCCTCCGTGGATGAGGCACTGAACCCGCCGGCACCCTCCCCGAGCCAAAAGGACACGCCATGCCGACCTACAACCTCGCCGATCTGCTCGAAGGCAGCGCCAGGAAATACCCCGACCGGACCGCGATCGTGCTCGGCGACACCCGTCTGAGTTACGCGCAGGTCGACGCGGCCGCCAACCAGGTGGCGAATCTGCTGGTCTCCCGCGGAGTGCGGCCCGGGGACAAAGTCGCTCTGATGATCCCGAACCTGCCGCACTTCACCGTCGTCTACAACGGCATCCTCAAGGCGGGCGCCACAGCCGTCCCGCTGAACGTGCTCCTCAAGAGCCGTGAGGTCGGCTACCACCTCGATGACTCCGACTCCGTCGCGCTGTTCGCCTTCGAGGGCTCACCGGACCTCCCCATCGGAAAGGAGGCGCACGACGGCTTCCGATGTTCGGCCGCCACCAGGGAGTTCTTCATGGTGACGGCCGATCCGGCCGCCACCAGCCCCGTCGAGGGAACCGAGACCTTCGGCGGCGCCGTCGCGAACCAGTCGCCGGTCTTCGAGACGGTCCGGACCGACGAGGACGACACCGCGGTCATCCTGTACACGTCCGGAACGACCGGTCAGCCCAAGGGGGCCGAACTCCGGCACCGCAACATGCGCGACAACGCGCTCCTCGGCAGGGAGCTCTTCGGCGCCGACGAGGCTCGCCCGGACACCTACCTGTGTGTGCTGCCGCTGTTCCACTCCTTCGGCCAGACCGTGATCCAGAACGGGGCCGCCGCCTACGGCGGCACCGTGGTGATGCTGCCCCGCTTCGGACCCCAGGCCGCGATCACGGCCATGCTCAAGGACTCCGTGACCTTCTTCGCGGGAGTTCCCACGATGTACTGGGGGCTGCTCGGAGTGCTCGACGAGACGGTCGACGTCGCCACGCTCGCGGGAAACCTCCGCATGGCTGTCGCCGGAGGGTCGGCTCTGCCGGTCGAGATCCACAAGGATTTCCAGCGGCGGTTCGGCGTCGTCATCGCCGAGGGCTACGGCCTCTCGGAGACCTCCCCCGTCGCCGCGTTCAAGCCCCTCGGCGCGCCGGCCCGGCCCGGATCGATCGGGACTCCGCCGCCTGGAGTGGAACTCAAGCTCATCGAGCCCTCTTCGTGGCGGGACGCGGAAGGAGCCGCCGGCACCATCGGTGAGATCGCCATCCAGGGTCACAACGTCTTCAAGGGCTACTACAACAGGCCGCAGGCGACGGCGGAGGTGCTCAGCGAGGACGGCTGGTTCCGCACCGGCGACCTCGCCAGACGCGACGAGGACGGCTGGTACTACATCGTCGACCGCGCCAAGGACATGATCATCCGCGGTGGCTTCAACGTCTATCCGCGTGAGATCGAAGAGGTTCTCCTCACCCACCCGGCGGTCTCGCTCGTCGCCGTCATCGGCGTGCCGCACAGCAGCCACGGCGAGGAGGTGAAGGCGATGGTCGTCCTCAAGGCCGGGGCCACGGTCACGGCCGAGGAGCTCATCGCCTGGGCGCGGGAGCAGATGGCGGCCTACAAGTACCCCCGGATCGTCGAGTTCGCCGACAGCCTGCCGATGACGGCCACCGGCAAGATCCTCAAGCGGGAGCTGCGGTGACACGCCCCGGATCCGGCCGCTTCGACGCGGACGCCGCCGGAGCGGGCTTCCCCATCACCGCCGTCCGCAGCAGGCCGGCACCCCGCCCCCTGCCTGCTGCGGCACGTGAAGCCGCAGACCGGGCCTGCCCGACCGCCCTGGTGGCGGGCCCGCCCAGCACGACCGGAGGTACCCGATGAGCACCGGCAGTCCCGACATCCAGAAGGTCGGCGTGGTGGGCTGCGGCTTGATGGGCTCCGGGATCGCCGAGGTGTGCGCGCGCAGCGGCCTGCACACCTTGGTCTACGAGGTGGACGAAGCCGCTCTGGATTCCGGCCGGGAACGTATCGAGCGGTCGCTCGTGCGGGCCGTGGAACGAGGCAGGCTCGCTCCCGAGGGGGCGGAGCGGGCGAGGGCCTCCTTGGCGTTCACCACCGACCTGGACGACTTCGCCGACCGGGATCTCTCGATCGAAGCCGTTCCGGAGAACGAGAGCCTGAAGGTCGGGATCTTCGCGGCACTCGACCGGGTCGTCCGGCGGCCCGACGCTCTGTTCGCGTCCAACACCTCCTCCATCCCCGTCATGACACTCGGCGCGGCGACATCGCGGCCGGGCCAGGTCATGGGTCTGCACTTCTTCAACCCCGTCCCCGCGCTCGACCTCGTCGAGCTGGTGCCGTCGCTGGCCACCGACGACGGTTCCTGGGCGAGGATGCGGCACTTCGTGAGCACCGTCCTGGGCAAGCACGCCATCGTCTCGCAGGACCGAGCCGGCTTCGTCGTCAACTCCCTGCTGGTCCCCTACCTCCTGTCCGCGATCCGCATGTTCGAGTCGGGCTTCGCCGTCGCGCAGGACATCGACGAAGGCATGGTGCGCGGCTGCGGTCACCCCATGGGGCCGCTGGCGCTGGTCGACCACATCGGACTGGACACGACTCTGGCCGTCGCCGAATCCCTGTACGCCGAGTTCAGGGAGCCGCACTACGCCCCGCCGCCGCTGCTGTCCCGGATGGTCCAGGCCGGCAACACCGGGCGGAAGTCCGGGCGGGGTTTCTACACCTATCCGGCGACCGCGTCCCGTTAGCGGAAGCCCGGCTGCTCGGCCTGCTCCCCTTCTCAGCGCTGCCGCCCTTCGACTCGTGCGGGTCGAAGGGCGGCAGGGCAGGCGTCCGCTACCGGACATCGAGGCCGAGCCGTTCGACCGACCGCCCACCCGGCGGCTCCAGGTGAACGCCCCGGCTGGGACGGGCCGGTCGCGGGCTCATTCACCCACTGACATCACCTCAGGAGTTCTCCATGCTGACGACCCGGTTCACTCAGGAGTTCGGGGTACGCCACCCCGTCATGTGCGGCGGAATGACCGGCGTCGGGACCGCGCCGCTCGTCGCCGCCGTGGCCGAGGCCGGCGGGCTGGGCTTCCTCACCGCGCTCACGCAGCCGACCCCGGCGGCTCTGGCGGATGAGATCAAGCGGGTCCAGGACCTCACGGACCAGCCCTTCGGTGTCAATCTGACGATCCTGCCCACCGTCGCGTCGGTCGACTACGAGGGGTATCGCGACGTGATCGTGGCGTCCGGCGTCCCCTTCGTCGAGACCGCCGGGAGCAACCCGGCGCCGCTGCTCCCCCACTTCCACGACGCAGGCATGAAGGTCGTCCACAAGGCGACCTCCGTCCGGCACGCGCTCAAGGCCGAACGGCTGGGGGTGGACGCCGTGGCCATCGACGGGTTCGAGGCCGCCGGCCACCCGGGCGAGGACGACGTCCCCGGACTGGTGCTGATCCCTGCCGCCGCACGGCAGCTGTCGATACCGCTGATCGCCAGCGGCGGGATCGCCGACGCGTCCGGTCTGGTCGCGGCGCTGGCACTCGGTGCCGACGCCGTCAACATGGGCACCCGGTTCGTCGCGACGCGGGAGTCCCCTGTCCACGAAGCGGTCAAGCAGCAGATCGTGGCGAACGACGAGCGCTCCACGGTGCTGGTCTTCCGCAAGTTCAGGAACACCGCGCGTGTGGTGCGGAACATCGTCAGCGAGGAGATCCTCTCCATCGAGGCGGACCGCGGCACCGACTTCTCCGACATCGCCCACCTCGCCTCCGGCAAGCGCGGCCGACAGCGTGTGCTGGTGGAAGGGCACACCGACGACGGCATGTGGTGGGCGGGCCAGTCGCAGGGGCTCATCCGCGACGTCCCCACCGTCGGTGACCTGATCTCCACTCTCGTCACCGACGCCGAGCACCTGATCAGCGGACGCCTTCAGGGCCTGGTGAACGCGTAGCGACGCTCGGAGAGGTCCTTCGGGACGCTGATCTCCCCTTGCCTGTCAGGCCCCCGGGGTCCGTACATCCTGGAGGAGCCTGTCGACGTGTCGGCCCCTCGCGGAGAAGCCGCGGGGGGCCGAGACCGTGTCCGTGCTGTCGGGACATGGGCCAGGGAATCTCCGGGGCCGCCCCCGAGCCTCGGACAGCTGGTGCGGAGCCTCTGTCGTGGCCCTCGTCAGACACTCAGGGTTGCCCAGACAGCGTCGAGCAATGTGGTGCGTCGCTCCGGTGTCCAGGGTTCGCCGGCGTCGAACCCGGAGACGACGATTCCGTCGACGAACAAGCTGATCAGGTCGGCTTCACGATCGGGGTCGGCCGATCCCGCTTCACGGAGGAGCCGCTCGATCCGCTGGTTCCACCACCGGTTGAACCGGTTGAGTTCGCCTCGCAGTGTCGGATGCCCGGCCGTGTGCAGGACGAGAGCGAGCCAGAAGCGATGGCTGCGTTCCGTGGGGCTCAGTACGGCCCACTCCACCACCGCGCGCAGGGCGGCCTGGCCGTCAAGACCCTCGGTCGCCGCGTCGGCTTCGGCACGCCGGCTGTCGAGTTCTCGGCGGACGGCGTTGCGGAGCAGTTCCTCCCGGCTGCCCACGTAGTGGGTCACCACCGATGTCGACGCTCCGACGTGTTTGGCGACAGCACGGATCGTCACGGTGTCGAAGCCGGCGTCGGCCGCGATGGCGACCACCGCGTCTTCGACAGCCTCGAGTCTGGCTGCATGATCTACCTGGCGGGGCATGCCCACAGCATAGCCGGACCCACAACGCGTGTTGCAAAACGGCTTGCCCCGGCCTTCGCCCTGGAGCCCCGGGGGCGCTGCTCACACCACTCGCCCACGGGGGTTCCGGCCCCAGAAGACCGTGCCCGAACCGGACGGTGATCCGAGGCCGGCTCGGGCACGGTCTGTCTCAGCGATCGGCGCCGCGGGAGAGGACGCTCCGGAGAACGTTCGACGCACCCGCGGGAGAGACGGCGCTGCCGAGCCACCCGAGCAGGAACGAGACCGGAACGGCGACGAGGCCCGGCGAGTGGAACGGATACCAGTCGAAATCCGCGTCGGGCCACAGCGCGTACGAAGTGCCGGAGACCGTGGGTGAGAAGAACATCAGCACCGTGCAGAGGAACAGTCCCCCGTAGACGGACCACAGCACTCCGAGCCCGTTGAACCCTCGCCAGAACAAGGAGTAGACGAGTACCGGGAAGACGCACGACGCGGCGACGCTGAGGGAGAAGGTGACGAGGAACTCCACGGGATGACGGTGGACGGCGACGGACAGGGAGAGGCACAGGACGCACAGGATGACGATCGCGGAGCGAAGCGCCCGCAGCTCTCCCAGGTCGGTGCGGTTCTTCCTTCTCGGCGCGAGCACGTCCTGAGCGAAGGAGACCGCCGCTGCGAAGGTCACGCTGCTGACGCCGGTGAGGACGGCGATGAAGGCGACGCATGCCACGGCGGTGATGAGTACGACGCGGGTGCCCGAGCCGCGCTCGAGTACGCCTGCGGCCAGGAGGATCGGTGATGCCTGCCCATTGGCGTCGACGGCCGCGATGCCTTGGCCGCCGACCACGGCCGCGGCCGCGAACCCCGTGGCGATCAGAAGGACGAAGACGGCGCCGGTGAGACCTATGGCGATGCTGACGGAGCGACGCGCCGCGTGCTCCGTTCTTGAGGCGGCGATCCGCAGGATCAGGTGGGGCAGCATGGCGGTGCCGAGGATCACGACGATGTGATCGCTGAGGGTGCTGAGGGGTCCCAGGCCCGCGGTGTGCGACCAGAGCCCGGGGCTGAGATAGCCCTGCGGGTCGGCGCTGTTGTCGGCTGCCGCGGCGAGCAGGCCGCCCGGATCCCAGTCGAACTCCTCCAGGGCCAGAACGATGACCGCGGCGAGGGCCAGCAGGGTGAGGGGGACCTTGACGACCTGGAGAACGGTGGTGCCCCTGAGGTCCGCCACCGCGGCGAAGCAGGCCACAAGACCGCCCATCAGCACGGTGCACGCGATCTGGATCTCATAGGACGCCTGCCCGATCAGCAGTGCCGCGCTGATGCCGCCGGCACGCAGCTGGATCACCAGCAGGGGCAGGGTGATGACGAGGGTCACCACAGCCGCGGCGGTGCGCGGTCCCGGGCCCGCCGCACGCAGGGCGAACAGACCGCCGAGTGTGTAGTGTCCGCTCTTCCTCATGCGCTGGGCGAGGAGAAGCAGCACGGCGAGCGCGATGACGCTGTCGATGGCGGTGGCGAATCCGTCGTAGCCGAAGAGGGCGACGGCGCCGGTGGTCGCGAACAGGCTGACGACCGATATCTGTTCGCCCGCCACGGCGAACCCGTTGACCGTGGGCGAGAGGGAGCGGTCGGCGGTGTAGAGGCGTTCGGGATCATCGTCCTGGGTCGCCAGCATGAAGACCCACAAGAGGCAGACACCGACGAAGACGAGGAAGGACGTGATCACGGGTCCACTGGCGTGCGAGCCGATGGGGTTGACCATACTCGCGCTCACCGTGTGCACCGCCGGTACTCGTCGGCGTGGAGCGGAACGCCGAGGCCGGTACCGGCTCCGAGACGCTCCGACAGTCGCGTAGCCCGGTTCTCGTACCACCAGGTGGTACCGAGGAGCAGGCCGAGCTGGAGGAGGCCCCATGTGATGCCCAGCGTGAGCCGTCCATGGACCTGGACTTCGGCGATCTGGGCGGAGCATGACAAGACGATCGCGATGCTCAGGGGGACGGCGTTGACCAGGAGGTAGGTCCGCCGGACAGCGGATGCGGGGTCGCGGAGGCTTGCTCCGCTCGTCCGGTGTTCGCCGGGGACGTACTGCTCGGCGCGGGGACGGACAGGGGGCAGCGGGGGGAAGCTGGATGGCACGGGTGTCTCCGGGGCAGGTGAGGTGAGAGACAGGGGAAGCGGCAGCTGCGCCGGGGCGTCCGGGGAACTCCGCGGCGAGGCCCGTGGGGCGTCGCCCGTCCCTGGTCGCCGGGGTGGGGGCAGGCGGCCGGACTTCCCTCTGTGGTCATCGCTGGACTTCGGAAGGACGTGCGGTCGGACCGGGCGCCGCCGATCATCGGGGCGCCCGGCCCATCGGGGGACGCCGGGGTTCAGCCCGTGATGTCGCGGCCGAGCACGCGGCGCGCGATGACCCACTTCTGGATCTCGTTGGCGCCTTCGTAGATCTCGCCGATCTTGCTGTCGCGGTAGATGGTCGACACGACGGAGGTTGCCCCGTCGGCGCCGCGCTCCTGGACGAAGCCCATCCCTCCGAAGATCTGCACGGCGTCCCGGGCGATGTCGACCGAGAGGCGTGTGCCGAGCAGCTTGGCCATGGCGGCCTCCGGTTCGGGGAAGTCGATGCCCTCGTCCATGCGGAGGGCCGCCTTGAGGTAGGTGCTGCGGGCCGCTTCCAGCTGCGTGGCGTATTCCGCGATGGCGAACTGCCAGTGCTGGTTCGCGCCCAGCGGCTTGCCGAACGCGTGCCGGCTGATCAGGTGAGCTGCCATCTGGTCGAAGGCGGCCTGCGCCATGCCCACCCCGGCGGCACCGATGCCGATGCGGCCGTAGGTCAGGGTCTGCAGGGCGATCTTCAGACCTTCACCGACCTGGCCGAGCACATCGCTGTCGGCGAGACGCACGTCCGAGAAGGTGACGTCCGCGGTGAGCTGGCCGCGGTTTCCGATCTTGCGGTCGGGGAGGCCGACCCGGACGCCGGGGGTGTCGGTCGGGACGATGAACGTGGTCAGACGCTCATCGGTGCGCGCCAGGACGATGATGAAGGCGGCGACCGGCGAGTTGGTGATCCAGCGCTTCGTGCCGTTGAGGATCCAGCCGTCGCCGGTGCGGTCGGCGCGGGTCTGCACGGCGGTGGGCGCCAGGTCGCTGGAGGCCGCGGGCTCGCTGGTCGCGAATGCCCCGACGATGTCGCCGGCGACCAGAGGGCGCAGCCACCGCTGCCGCTGCTCGTCCGTGCCGTGCTTGAGCGCGTTGCCGGCGAGGATGCAGTGGACGTCGAAGACGGCGGCCACACTGTTGGAGTGGTAGGCGATCTCCTCGACGGCGACCGCCGTCGCCGTGGCGGGGTGTGTCAGTTCATCGCCACCGACCTCGGCGCCGAACGGGATGCGGAACAGGCCGCGTCGGGCGAGATCGTCGAACACCGCGCGGGGGAACCCCTCGACCCGCTCGTCTCCGGTGGCGATGGCGTGGGCCGCGGGGGCGACGACTTCGTCCGCCATGACACGGACGCGCTCTCGGACGGCAAGGACCTCCTGCGGGCTCAGTCGATCGTGGTACATCCGGTCGTACAGGCGGGCCACGCCGGTCGTTCCGGTCGGGGTGTCTGTCGAGGCGCTCATGGTCGTTCTCTCTTCCGGGCCGGAGGCGTGCGGCAGGGCCGGAACGCCGAAGGCTGCAGCGGGACTAGGAGGAGGACCGGGTCTGGCGGCAGGCGCTGTTCCCGTCCGGCGGATGCGCGATCAGCGGTAGGCGCCGGGCCGCCCCGGTCGCGTCGGACACGGTCTCCGGCAGGCGCCGCTCAAGGGTCTCCGCGCGGCGCATGATGACCAGAAACTCGGTCGGACGTCCGACTTAAGATAGAGGCACGTATCCTTCAGGCGCAACGAGCCGCTTCGCTCATGACTCCCGCCCGCGAGCCGACGCCCGGCGGGGAGGGGCCTCAGTGGGGGCGGACCGCCCGCCTGGGCGCGGCCGGCTGCGGATCCGCGAGCAGGATGACCATGTCGAGCGCATGCCTGAGGTCGCGACGCGCGCGATCACCGTCAGGATTGGCCACGTACTGGAGGATCAGGCCGTCGATCAGGGCCAGGGTGAGGCGCCCGAGGGCGTCGTACCCGATGGCGCAGCGCTCGCCGGCGGCCTGGGCGGCCTGTTCGCAGAACTCGGTGACGAGGGAGCTGTACCGTTCGTACTGCGAGCGGGCCAGGTCGGCCGCCCCCTCAGCCCTCAAGGAGTAGGTCGTCAGCTCGTACTGCATGATCTGCAGGCCGAGCCCGCTCTCCACCAACCTGCGCCAGAAGCCGGCGATTCCCTGCCTGAAGGCATGCTCCACGCCTCGGTCCAGTTCAACCTCGGAGCGCAGCGCCTGCGAGATGTCCTCCACGACCTTGGCCATGACGGCGCGAAGCAGTTGGTCCTTGGCGGGGAAGACGTAGTGCAGCGTCCCCAGAGGGATCCCCGCCTCGGCGGCCACGGCCCGCAGGGTCATGGCGGGCACTCCTACGGAGCCCAGCACACGCATAGCCGCCGCGATGATCTGCTCTTCGCGCTCCGCTGCCCTGACGTAGGCCACCTGGTCCACTCCTCGTTCGGTCGGTCGAGTCTCCCACACCTCTTGCGTTCCACGAGGATCCCCACCTAGGCTAAGTCGGACGCTTGACCGAGTTCAGGAGCAGTTGCGTGGGCTGTACCCGCGGAACGGGCACCCCGACACGCCCATACGCCCCCGCGCCAGAGGGGCCTGAGGGACGAACCGATCGGTCAGCGGCGGCCGCGGACTCCTCGTCGCCGGCCTCCCGAGGAAGCCGCACCGACTGCGGCACCCTCTCGTCCCGGAACGGATGCGGAGGGCATCCGGAGGCCGTCATCGGCCGCTGTCCCGTGATCGAGAAGGGCAGCACCATCCATGCACCTCAGGACGGTCGAACGCGAGACGTTCATCGGCCCGCCGAAGACCATCACCGAACTCTGCTTCCAACGGTGCGCCTGGTGCGCGACCGCCGTGCTGCGCACATCCCTGCTGTGCCCGATCTGCGCCTCCACGGACCTGAAATGGGTGAGCAGTGAAGGCCGGGGCAAGGTGCACGGCTTCGTGACGATACGACGGCAGGGGGCCCGCCCCCGGACGATGGCGGTAGTGGATCTGGGTGACGGCATCAAGCTGCGCGCCTCCCTCGAAGGCGCGGCATTGGACCTCGCGTCCCACGGAGCACCGGTGAGCGTGCTGAGAATCGCTCCCGACGGGTTGCCCGTGTTCGCCCTGGACCGTCCGCCCCGCGAGGACCGGTAGGCGCCACGGCGCCGGCGGAAGCCGATCGGCTGGAGTCCTAGACCACCGTCTCGACGATGTCGGCAGGATGGACACCCACGTTCTCCATGGCGGTGTAGAAGGCTTCGGGGTCGGCCCAGTCCTCGGGAGCGAGCGCCCCTTTCCACTGCGCGGCGCGGTCGAGCGCCAGCGTCACGAAGGCGGCGCAGGCGGTGCCTGCCAGGACAGTGGCATTCCCCAGGGGCGTGACTCCTTCGCCACCGCCCGGGGTTCTGCGGATGACGACCGCCGGATCGCCGTCGTAGGTCCCGGCGACCCGGACCAGGAGCCCGGAGCCGGGGCGCCCCGCGGTACGGATGCGTGCGGCGGCGGGAAAGCGTCGGGGCATCGTGATGCGGGCTGGATGCGCACGCTGCTCGGTGTACGCACCGTCTCCCCCACCGAGGTCGGCCCGGGCTCCGACCCCTGGACCGGATGGGGGACCGTGATGCGCGGGCGCGGCGGTGGCTGCGCTCAGCAGGCGCTCGACTGCGGGCCTGTCGGCTCTCGACTGCTCGCTGGATGTCCAGAGCATGTCGATGGTCTCGACGGAGTCGAGTTCTCTCGCGGCGTCGACGACCAGCACGT
This sequence comes from Streptomyces sp. NPDC058052, assembly GCF_042885515.1. Lineage (NCBI taxonomy): Bacteria > Bacillati > Actinomycetota > Actinomycetes > Kitasatosporales > Streptomycetaceae > Streptomyces > Streptomyces sp. NPDC058052. Next base: position 20,210 of record NZ_JBHVRX010000015.1, read on the forward strand.
TGTTCATGCCCGGAAAGGCTCCACAGCCGATGAACAGGGGAACGCCTGCCTCCTCGGCCCGTCGCGCGAGGGTGGCCAGGGCCGACCTGGTGCTCTCGACGTCGCCGTGGAGATCGAGGTAGGGCACCTTCATGTCGATGCAGGCTGCGCGAACGGCGGCGGTCACCCGGGGGCAGGGGGGCGCGCCGAGGACGACGAGCGCGGCAGCTTCCACGGCGGCGCACAGGGCGTGGTGGTCGCCGGGGTCCAGGGCACTGACGGAGACATGCTCCCCCAGGGCCCGGGCCCAGGGTTCGACGAGGTCCGGGCGGCTGTCGCACAAGGTGACGCTCCGGCCTTCCGTCCCGCGGGCGAACTGTTCCACGGCCGACCGGCACGCAGGGTCCGACGGGCCGATGAAGACGACTCCGCGGCCGGCGCCCACGTCGCTGTTTCCCGTCGCCGCACCACGATTCCGTGTGCCCATGTCGATCTCCCATCTCCGGCCCTTGTGAGGTCACCGCGTCCCGAGGGGTCTTGCTCTGACTGTCGCGTGGCCCGCACGAGCCACCGCGGCCGCGTGGCGGGCCGGTCTTCGAGGCGTCAGCGGGATGACGTGAGCCGACGTGCTTCCGACTCGGGTTCGCGAGTCTCCGGCTCCTCACCGGGTGTGGCGTGATCTCACCCGGCCTGCATGCCGCTCGGAGGCCACGCCCTTATTTTACAACGCGTGTTTCATTTTACGTCGGGGAGAACGTACGGCGGGGGTGTGGCGCCCCGCACACCACACCCCTGCCTCGTCCGGTCGAATGCGCCCTCGCGGTTTCAGCCGCTCACAGCGCCGCGAGGACCTCGTCGGCGACTCGTTCGCCCGAGAGCACCGCGCCTTCGAAGTAACCGCCGTAGCGCGACGAGGTTTCCGTGCCGGCCCAGTGCACGCGCCCCACCGGCTCCGCACCGGCCGTCCTCACACCCTCGAGGGAGCCGGGGCGCGGCCACGCCATGTAGCCGCCCTGTACGAACTCGTCCCGATGCCAGGACTTCTCGTGGAAGCTCAGCGGATGACGGGCGAGCTCACCGAAGTGCCGGGCAAGCTCGGCCAGGATCGCGGAACGGCGTACGTCCTCGCTCAGGCCGTCCAGGTCGCGGGCGCCCTGGCCGGGCACCAGGACACACAGGTGGCCCCGGCCTCCGGGCGGCGAGACGTCGAAGGCAGAAGGAACCGGGCCGTCGAGAGCGAAGAGCTCGCCGCTGTAGCCGTCGGCCCGCCAGAAGGGGGAGTCATAGACGACGACCGCCTTGTAGACGGTGCCCATGAACGTGTCCCGCTGAACGAGTTCCCGCGCCTCCGGGAGTGCGGGCCTGTGCGCGATCGCCTTCGCCACTGGAGGAGCGGTCGTCACGACGACCCTGCGGGCACGCGTAGCGCCGTACGGCGTGCTGACGGTCACACCGCCTCCGTCGCGGGCGATTCCGGTCACCGGCTGGTTCAGCTGGATCGCCGCCCCGAGGTCGATGGCGATCGACTCCGCGAGTCCGCCGGCGCCACCCGTCAGCAGAGCGTCCTGCGCCCCGCCTTCGACTCCGAACATCTCGCGCAGACCTCCCGCACCCCGGATCCCCTCCGCGACGGCCCGAACGGAGACCGACTCCGGGTCGGTGGCGGTGACCTCCCCCAGTGTCACCTCCAGAAGACGACGCGCCCGCCGGGGGCCGACCTTCGCGAGCCACATGGCGAGGGTCTGGTCATCACGCGCTCCCAGTCCGAACCTCTCGGCCGCCGCGAGCCTGATGAAGGCCGCACCCACGGCGACGCCGGTCGCCGAGAGCAACGACACATCGCGCCCCCGGTAGCGGATGAGGGTCTTGCCGTCGGTGTGCGTGGGGAACAGCGACACACCGTACTCATCGGCCAGGGCCCGCATCTTCACATGGTCACGACCGATCCACTGGCCCCCCAGGTCCACTGCCGTACCGGCGGCCGAGGACACCGTCATCGCCCTGCCACCCACACGGTCGGCCGCCTCGAGGACCTGGACCGTGAGCCCACTGTTCAGAAGAGCGCGGGCCGCGATCAGCCCCGCATACCCCGCACCGACTACGACGACATCCACATCGACGTCACTCATGACCGCCCCTTTTCTGCAACAGGTGTTGTGTAACTAGTGTTGCACAGACGATGCGTCATCTGCACCCGAGACGGGGCGGCTCCGAGCGGGCCTCTCCTTCAAGTCGGCGACCGAACAGGCCGACGGAGCAACGGACTTCGCATGTCCGCTTCAACCCGCCCACGCGGGTGCCATGGGCATCTCCACGCCTGACCCACAGGCCGGCAAGGATCGGTTCCTCCACAGGCAGCCGCCGTGTGGATAGCAGGCTCCGCCGCTCCTTGGGGCGTGCGCGCCAGGCGGGCCGAAGTCGCCCTTGACCGTGATGGGGCGTCATAAGGGCTGAGCAGGTATCAGTAGCGCCGGAAGATGTGGCGCTGCCGAGATCGGGGGTGAACGCATGGAGCAGGATCGGTCCGGATACGGGCCAGAACCGCCGCCCTGAGCAGAGGAATCCCGTCCGCCCGAGCAGGGGCCGGGCGTTCGCGCACGGCGAGCTCCACGGCAACCTTATGGAGGCGGACGTCGCAGCGCCGGTCCAGGACGTCCAGGTCATCCGGACCGAGCCGGTACAGCGTGCGCCGTGCGTGCCGGACGGAGAGCGACGTCGGCCGGGGCGGACGTCGGCCCGCCACCCGACACGAACGCGGACCGGCCGCAGGCGATCCGCTCCAGCGCAAGGGGATGCTCAACACGGCCCAGCACCGTGCCGCGCTGACCGCACTTCAGGGCCGGCCGCACTGCCCGGCTACAGACCGGGCGTCCAGGATCGGCATGGATCCCAGCGACGCGCGCCTGTCGAGACAGGGTTTGCACAACGTCCTGGACGGTCTCTCGCCGACGCGGTTGATCCGACGTGTCGAGCCTGTCGGCTCGCCCGCGCGTCACGAGCTTCGCGTGGGAGCCGTTCCGCGGACGCAAGAACCCTGCGGTGAACATCTGACCGGCGCCGACAGGGCAATCCGCCGATGAAAGAGATAACGTCGGGGACGCGTCACCCCCGAAGACTGGTGGCCCGATCCACCAGGACGATGGGAATCGGGCCCTCACCAATCAGGAGAAGAGGTCCTCGTTCTCGTACCTCCGAAAGAATGATTCGAGCTCAGGAGCGATCTCCGAGAATCGCTGGTTCAACGCGAGCCGCATCATCTCGATCTGGACGACTTCCTGATCGATCATGTAATCGAGGAATTTCCTTCCGTCGCCAGGACCCGCTCCCCGCACCCGGCGGAGGTCGTCCAAGTACTTCACGGTCCTCGGGTAGGCGAATTTCAGGAGCGAGCGGAGCATGAATTTCGGCGTGGCACCGACCAGCGAGCCCCTGGCCTTTGTCCAGGCGGTCGGCTCCGTGTTCATGCCCCACTTGCGAGCGGCCTGCTCGTAACGGGGGACGTTGAATCGTTCGAGTTCACTGTAGCCTCCCCAGAAGGCGACCTGAGGGTCGCGACCGAGGCGCCTCGCCACGCCCGACATGGAAATGAGGGCGAACTGGCGGTTCTGGAGTTCATAGTCGAACCCCTTGCTGAATTCCGCGGAATACATCTAACTCTTCCACCTCTCTGTTGCACACGGCACCGCACATGTCATACCCGCAGGTCAAACCTGCTGCGGACTCGCCTCAGCCGTCGCTGCGCATTCCGCGTACGAGTGCACGCACGGTGTTGCCCTTGAGGCGAGTCACGTCGCCCCAGCTGTATTCGGGGATGGTGATGAGACCGAGGGCCACACCGTGCATGGAGCACAGCAGGACGCTCCTCATCTCCAGAGGATCACCGGGTTCGATATCCCCTCTTTCCTGCGCCTCACTCAAGGCGACACAAAAGATATCCAAACCGGACATGGTCGGTGAATTATCGACGAAATACCCTTCCCCCGGGACCTGAAGATGGTCTTCCGTCAGGAAGATCGCCCGGAAATCGGAGGGCCGGTCCAGCCAGAAATCGAGGTACACAAGGCACAGCTTCTCCAGGTCTGCATCCTTCGCATAGCTGGACTTCAAATCGCCGGTGAGCTCTTCAAAAACGTCCTCCCAGATCTGGTGAAGCAGCTGGCGCTTGCCGGGGAAGAAGGAGTAGATGGTCGCGGGAGCGCATCCGGCCCGTTCTGCGACCTTGCGCATCGAGACGCCCGCGTATCCTTCCGAAGCGAAGAGATCCCGGGCAGCCCGAAGGATCACCTCCCGGCTCTCCTCGGCCTTCCGGCGCCGTCGCGAACCTTGCGAAGAATCCTTATCGACTTCCATCCCACGCGTCATAGCCGGACGCTACCGAACGCGTTCGGTAGCGTCAAGCGGAGGTATTCACCATCGACAGTCCAGCGCTCCTGCGGTAGCTCGTACGGGCCCAGGCCGGGCACCGCTTCCCGTCATGACGGCGTCGGCCCGCCGGCCGCCGGCGGACCGCAGCCGGGACCCATGCTCGGACCGGCCGGTCGCACGAGGGCCTCACGGCGGCACGTCGCGCGATCACTCCGCCCTCGGAGACAGGCGGGAGACGTGTGGTTCTCGATCGAGTCAGGGCTTGCCTGGTGCGGCGGCGATCTCGGCGAGGCGGTCGAGGACGGCGCGGATGTCGGGGTGCTGTCCGGTTCCGGCCGGGTACACGGCCTGGACGGTGCGGTGGACGGGGGTGCTCAGGGGGTGGACGCTGACGTCCGGTGAAAGGTCCGGCAGGGCCATCCGGGGAACGAGCGCCACACCGGCCCGCTTCGCGGCGAGTGCGGTCAGGACGGCGAAGTCGCCGGCCACGGCGACGGGGCGGGGCACGAACCCCGCGGCTCCGCAGGCGCGTTGGGTCATCTCGTGGCAGGCGGTTTCCGGGCCGGGCAGCAGCCAGGGAGAGTCGGCGAAACGGCTCAGGTCCGCCGCGGAGCCGGGGGTGAGTCCGTGGCGGGCGGCGTCCGCCGGGTGCAGGACGAGGAGGACGTGTTCGTCAAGGAGCCGGAGCTGTTCGCAGCCTGGCGGGAGGGGGCGGGGAAGCAGGCTGTAGGAGTGGGTCAGGGCGATATCGGCCTGGTGGCGGCGCAGGGCCGTCTCGGCGGCGTCCGGCTCGGCCTCGGTGAGGTGCAGGAGCGGTACGTCGGCCGGCGCGGCACCGGGGTCGGGCCAGAGGCCGGCGATCAGGGTGCGCGCGGCCGAGGGGAAGGCCGCGATCCTGACCGTTTCCCGTGCTCCCTGGCGTACGGATGCCAGGTCGGCTTCGGCGGCGGCGAGGGCGCCCAGGACGACGCGCGCGTGGTCGACGAGGCGCTGCCCCGCGGCGGTCAGCCGGAGTGTGCGGCCGTTCTTCTCCAGCAGGCGCACTCCGGCTTCCTTCTCCAGCGCCGCCAGCTGCTGGGATACGGCCGGGCCCGTGAGGTGCAGCGCCTGGGCGGTGGCGGCCACGGTGCCCCGCTCGGCGAACTCGGCCAGCAGACGGAGTCGACGCACATCCAACACAAAGCGCTCCTACCTCTATGGGGAAGAAAGAGTAACTGGAACTTATCGATCCAGGGCGGCAGGGTCGGATGGGTGAGATACGACAAGACCTTCCTCGCCCTGACCACGACCGTGCTGCTGTGGGCCTCGGCCTTCCCCGCGATCCGCGTCGCCCTGCGCGGCTACGGACCCGCCGAGCTGTCGTTCCTTCGGCTGGCCGCGGCCTCGCTCGCCCTCGTGGCCGTGGCTCGGGTCGCGAAGGTGCGCCGGCCCGCCGCGCGTGACCTGCCGCGCATCCTGGTCGTCGGCGCGGCCGGCATGAGCGGATACCAGCTCCTGCTCAACTGGGGCGAGCTGCACGTCCCCGCGGGCACCGCCGCCCTGATCGTCGCGGTCGTCCCCGCCATCAGCGCTCTTCTGGCCGCGGCGTTTCTCGGTGAGCGCCTCGTCCCCGTCCGGATCGCCGGGTCCCTCGTCGCCCTCGCCGGAGCGGCGCTCATCGCCGTCGCCGGCGGTGAGACCGGCTACACCGGCGCTGCCTGGGCGGTGCTCGCGGCGGCGGTGGCCCAGGCCCTTCACCACTTCGCGATCAAGCCCCTGCTCTCCCGCCACACCGGCCTCGAAGTCGCCGCGTACGCGATGTGGGCCGGTACCGCGCTCCTCGTCCCTCTCGCGCCCGCGACCCTCCACGCGGCCCTGTCGGCCCCTGCCGAGTCCACCCTCGCGGCGGTTCTCCTCGGCCTGTTCCCGTCCGCCGCGGGCTTCGTCGTCTGGGGCTACGCCGTGGCGCGGCTCTCCGTCACCATGGCCACGGCGGCGCTCTACCTGGTCCCGCCCGTCACGCTCGTCATCTCCTTCCTCTGGCTCGGCGAGACGCCGGGGCCGGCCGAACTGCTGGGCGGCGTCGTCACCCTCGCGGGTGTCGTCCTGCTCCACCAGGGGGCCCGCGCCCGCACCGACGGCTCCCGACGGCTTCCGACAGGGGCGCGCCGTGGTCGGCGATGAGAACCCGGCCGACGAGCATCCAGCCTCCCTGGAGGGGTCCGCTCGTCGGCGCGCGAGCTGGAGCTCGGTCGCGGGGAACCGGGTTGCGAGGCGGTCGGGAGGTGCGGTGGGATCGGGACGCGCTGGGCACCTGGGGCCCCGGCGGAGGGAGGGATCGGTCCATGGACGGAACGGCCGCGCTGGACGGCGTGCTGGAGCGGACGCGCGAGGTCCGCGTGAGCCCGGTGGGCGGGTCCCCGGCGGACGGGGACATCCGGGTGGACCTCTCCGATCCGGAGGAGTCGGCGCAGTTCAGAACGGCCATGACCGTGGGATCGCTGTCCGGGTTCCTGTGCATGTGCCTCGGGGACGTCCGCTTCGAGCTGTTCGACCGGTCCGGTGAGCAGCCGGCCGTCGTCGTCCTGCACCACGGGACGACGTTGAGGTGGGGGCGGTGGGAGACCGACGCGGTGCTCACCGACGGCCACCTGCTCCTGGCGTGGCTGGCCGGGCACGGCATGTCCGGCCCCCTGCGGCAGTTCGAGGCCGACCGGGTACGGGCAAAGGAAGGGGCCGAGGAGCAGCGCACCTGGCTGGCCGCGATGCCCGCCGGACTGGAAGGGACGGCCGACCGGATCCTCGGCCTGTCCCGTACCGGTGGCAGTCCCTCCCCCGCATTGCTCGCGGAACTCACGGACCGGCTGCAGCTCATGTGCCCCGACCCGGTGGAACGGGCACTGGCCCTGCTCCACTGGTACGGATCCGGCAGCGGGCGCTGCTCCGGCCACCCCGTGCACGAGGGCGTGCCTGGCGAGCTGCTCGGCAGAGTACCGCTCGCCGACCTGCTCGCGGCCCTGGACGACCCGCGGGCCGACGAGCGGCACGACGCCGGGGCCGTGCGGCATCTGGTGGGCTGGAAGACCCGCCCACGCCAGAAGCGGGACGTCGCCGGCCTGCCCGAAGCACTGCGCGAGCGACTGCTGGCGCACGCGCGCCGCTCCCCCGACGCCGACAAGCAGCGCCGCGCGGAACGGTGGCTGGCGCCCCCACGCCCCTGAGCCACTCCACGGGCGGGGCAGCCGGCGCTCCGCGTCGGGCAGGGGAGCCGTAGGGTGCTGCCTCGTGCACCAGCTTGAGATATCCGACCTGATCACGGCGAGGGAACCACTCAGCGGCCGCCGGCTCCCGGTCCGGCGCGCGGAGGTGATCCAGCGGCTCCTGGAGAGCGGAGACGAGCGCGGGGCCCGGATCGTCGCCGAACTGCCCGTGGACCAGGACGGCGTACTCGACCCGCACGCCGTGGACCGCCTGCTCATCAGCGTGCACACCGAGCTCCAGCGTCTGAGCGAGGAGCTACGGATCGGCGAGCGCCTGGTCCACCTGCTCGGCCCGCTCTTCACCGCGATCCGGTCGACCAGCGCGCGGCCCGGCCCGTACCGCCTGGTCGACGTCGGCTGCGGCCTGGGCTACCTGGTCCGCCGGCTGGCGGCTACCGACGCCCTGCGAGCGGACGTCGAGCTGGTCGGGGTCGACCTCGACGCGGCACTGGTCGGCGAGGCGGAACGGCTGGCCCGCGCGGAGGGGCTCGGCTGCCGCTTCGTCCACGGAAACGCCTTCGACCTGCCGGAGGCAGCCACCGTCTACGTCTCCACCGGCGTGCTGCACCACTTCCGTGGCCCAGCCCTGGCCGAGTTCTTCCAGGCCCAGGCCGCCTCACCCGCGCTCGCCTTCTGCCACTTCGACATCGCCGCGTCCCGTCTGGCCCCGATCGGCGCGCGGATGTTCCACCACGCCCGGATGCGCCACCCGCTCGGCCGCCACGACGGCGTCGTCTCCGCGCTGCGCGCACACAGCGACGAGACCTTGCTGCACGCCGCCGCCGCACCCGGCATCCGGCCGCTGCTGTACGAGCCGCGCGGCTTGGCGAACCCGTTCTGCACCACGGTGCGGCCGGTCATCGGAGTGCGCCCGCACCTGGAGGCGCCGCTCCGCCGGGCCATGGGACGGGCCGCGCGCCGGCTCGTCGGCCCGGAGCACCTCGCCGAGGGCTCCGGATGACGCCCGCGATCCTGCTCGCGCTCCTCGGCCTGGTGGACGCTTCGTTCAGCGGATTCCGCGCCTATGCCGGCCGTGACGCCCGCATCCGCAAGCACCGGGCCGCAGCACGAGCGGCCCTACGCGGGCTGGCCGTCGGGGCCGTGCTGCTGCTCGCCCCCGCGCTGACCGCCGCCGCCGCTCTCCTGACCGCGTCGGATCGGGCCAGGACCTTCGACACGCTGACCGCCGGCGGTCTCGGCTATCTGCTCCCGCTCGTCCTCTACGCCGCCGTCGTGATGGTCTCGCTCGCCGCGTACTTCGTCCTGCCCTTCCGGGCGGGCACCCTCGCCATGGTCGTCGGCCTCGGCCCCCTGACCCTGCTGCGCCCGCTCGCTCTCGCCGCGGCCTGCCTCGGCGCACTCGTCAACGGCGGCGGGCCCCTGTCCCTTCTCGTCGGCACGATCGCCGGAGCCGCCGTGCTGTGCGTGGAACCCGCCGTTCACCGACGCTGGTACCAGCACGTGCGGTGAACGCCGGCGGCGAGGGTCAGAGCCGCACCAGCCACAGGACGAGCCTGGCCAGCACGAGCACGCCGAGCACGATCCCGGCTTCGAGCAAGTGCCCGCGTACGCGTCGCCGCAGGAGCCGTACTCCGCTCCAGACGCCGAAGGCGGCCAGGCCGGAGGAGACCAGCAGAATGACGGCCTGCGGGAATGTGCCCGCCCCGTTCGCCGCCACCACGCTGAGGACGACGTAGGCCAAGAGCGCCTGCGGGAGCCCGAGAAGCCACACCTTCCGCACGTCAGCCGGATCGGGGCGGCCTGCGGCGGGTGCCACGCTCGGCGGGGGTGGCACGGGTGGCGGCGCCACCGGGCCTTGAGCGGCTCCGTCGGCAGCCGGTGCCTGAACCGGCGGTGCGGGAGGGAGGCGCAGGACTTTGGTCATGAGCCCGAGGAAGTCCTGGTCCGCGCGCAGTTCGTCGGCCAGCACGGAGGCGACGATCGCCGCTGAGCCCTCGCCGGGCTGCTCATGGAACCGTGACAACGCGGAGGCGCCCAACGTGCTCCGGCCCAGCCGCCCCCAGACAAGTTCCCTGACGGCCGCCCGCTGTTCGGCTCGAACGGGTGATTCATCTGTGAGCAGCCTGACGGCCGCCGTCGCCAACTCCGAAGCCCGCATGCCCCACCCTCCCCCGTGCGCCCACACGTGCTACGAGGGTAGGGGCACCGGCCTTCTCCCGAACAGGGATCCGCAGTCGCGCTCTCAGATGTCCTGAACCACGGACAGGGGTGGATCGATGAGCAGCGGAGGCCGCCTGCCCGGGCGCTGAAAGACCGGCCGAGCGAGGCCCTGTCGTCCCCCGTGGGCGGCTGCGAAGGGCGGCGCCGAGCGGCCCGCGGGCGCGACCGGGGTGGACGGGGCAGAGCTGCCGACCGTCACCCCCGGCCGGCGCCGTCGGGGTGGAGCACGGCCACGGCGATCTCCCGCACGCGGTCCAGGCTGATCCCCGTGCGCTGCTCGACAGCGAGAGGGTGGTCGGTGGGTTCCAGTTCGACGAAGGGGCGCTCACCGACCGGGCGGGTGTGCACGTACGTCTTCAGGTTGAGCGTCGTCGACGGGTACACCGGCAGGTCGGTGGTGAGCCAGCCGAAGGAGGGCGGCTCGGACTCCCGGCCGGGGGTGTCCCACAGGTCTGCCGCCCGGGAGAAGTTCTCTCGGCTGAGCGAGACCCATACGCCCCAGGAGAACACCTCGTCGCTTCCGATGACCGGAATCTCGATCAGGCCCTTCACGAAGTAGTGCTGCCCACGGACCACGCACTGGTCGACGGAGAGGAGGCAGTCGTCGGCCTCGTCGAAGGCCGGATCCCATACGGCGGGGGCCCCGGCCGTGTAGTGCATCGGCAGCTCAGGGTGGTGGGTCCCGCAGCACGTGCAGGTGAACCCGAGATCATCGGTCATGAGGTCGAAGCCTAGTGACGGGTTCCGGTGCCGCCCCGGGTGGGGCCCGGACCCCGGGCGGGCCGTCGTACGGCCACCCGGCGTCAGCCGCCTGCGGGCAGGGAGGCGGTGGAGAACGCGTCGAGCGACTCCGGGACGGTCTGGCCGCCGTCGACGGTCAGGGTCTGGCCCGTGATGAAGGCCGCCTCGTCGGAGGCGAGGAACGCCACGGCGTGCGCGACGTCCGCGGGCTCCCCGATCCGGCCCAGCGGGATCGAGGCCGTCATCGCGCGCACGTACTCCTCGCCCAGCGCGGCGAGGCTCTCGGTGCGGACGTTGCCCGGGAGGACGGCGTTCACCGTGATGCCCAGGGGGGCCAGTTCCAGGGCCGCGCCGCGCAGGAACCCGAGCTGCCCCGCCTTGCTCGCCCCGTAGTGCGACCAGCCGGCGTACCCCGTGGTGGGACCGGTGATGGAGGACGTCAGGACGACGCGGCCGCGGCCGGCGCGCTCCATCGCGGGGAGGCAGGCCCGGACGGCGAGGATGGAACCGCGCAGGTTGACGGCCAGCACCTCGTCGATGTCGGCCGCGGTCATCTCCCGCAGCGGCTTCTCGGGGAACACCCCCGCGTTCGCGCACAGGACGTCGACGTGGCCGTGGCGCCGTTCGGCCTCGGCCGCCATCGCCTCGACGGCGGCCGCGTCACGCACGTCCACGCCCATGCCGGTGACGCGCCCGCCCGTGGAGCGGGCGAGACCGTCAGCGGCCTCCCGGGCCACCGCGTCGTCCCGGCCCGTCACCAGCACCGCCGCTCCGCGTCGGGCGAAGAGCTCGGCGATCCCCCGCCCGATGCCGCGTGTTCCGCCGGTCACCACGACGGACCGGTCCTGCCAAGGGGTGTGGTGCGTCATGGCTCGCCTACCTCGTCCTCCGCCGGCTGCCGCCGCGGACGACCCTGCGGCGGCCGCTCACCGTAGCCGACCCGGGCTCGCGTGCCGGCCGAGCGCGGCCGTGTCCGACGGCGCGGTGTCCGAATGCCGAGGGGCCACGATCCGGACACGGCGCGAGCGGGGTCGGCGGCTCGTCCCGTCGCGCGGCGGCGCGCCGCGGGCCGTGGGCTCACCTGAAAGGATGGCCCCGCGCCACCACTCGTGGCCGTGGTCGGTCCTTCAGTGTCCGGCAAGTCGACGCTGCTCCACATCGTCGGCACCCTCGACCGGCCCACCGCCGGCACGGTCGCGATCGCCGGGCACGACGTCGCCACCCTCACGGATCGGCGGCTCTCGACCCTGCGCGCCCGCCACATCGGTTTCGTCCTCCAGACGTTCGATCTGGCCCCGGGCTTCGACGCCGTGGACGACGTCGCCGAGGGGCTGCTCCACTCCGGACTGCCCCGGGGCCGCCGTCGCACCCTGGCCGCCGAGGCACTCGCGCGGGTCGGGCTCGCCGACCGGATACGGCACCGGCCGCACGAGCTGTCCGGCGGTCAGCAGCAGCGTGTCGCCATCGCCCGCGCCATCGTCGGCCAGCCGTGCCTGTTCCTCGCCGACGAGCCCACCGGCGCGCTGGACACGGCCTCCGGCAGAGCGGTCCTGGAACTCCTGCGCACGCTCAAGGACAAGGGCGCGACCATCGCGGTCATCACCCACGACGCCGAGATCGCGCAGGCTCTGCCGCGCCAGGTCGGGATCCGCGACGGCGGGGTCGTCGCGGACTCGTCCCGGGGAAGGCTCGTAGGCTGATGCCCGGCACGTGGAGGCGGACGGAGTCCCGGGCGCCCGACGAGCCGGCGTCTGCGCTCAAGGACCGCCGGCTGGGCCCTCGCGACGTGCTGCACGTCGGTTCGGCCGGACTGCGCAGCCGGCCCCCTCGGGTGGTGTTGTCGGCGCTCGGGATCACCATCGGCATCGGCATCGGCATCGGCATCGGCCCATCGCGACGATGATCGCGGCGGTGGGCATCTCGGCCTCCAGCCAGGCGCAGTTGCTCCAGCGTCACGACGTGTCCGGCGCGAGCGGAGACCTCCGGCACACGGTGCGCCGCTCACGGCTGATCCCGGAGGAGGAGACTGGCGGCATCGCTGTGAAGGCGGCGACGGAAGAACTGCTCGATGTCGTCCGCGGCGCCACTGCGTCCGGCACCTGGTTGAATTCCGTCAACGGCCGCTACCCCTCCGTCGTCCTCGGACACGTCGCCGCGCAGCGGCTCGGCAACGACCGGGCGGGACGTCAGGTCTGGATCGACGACCGGTACTTCACCGTCGTCGGCATCCTCGATCCCTTGCCGCTCGCCCCCGAGATCGAGCGGTCCACGGATACGTCCGTCCGGCAGGTCCAGCGGCTCCTCGCGCCGACGATCGACCCTCGGAACAGGACACCGCGCCGACCCGTTCGACGCGCACGGCTCGGACGGCTCGAACGGCTCGAACGGCTCGAACGGTCGGACGGCTCGGACGGCTCGGACGGCTCGAACGGCGATCGCACCTGACGGTGTCGGGGATCTTGGCCACGACGGTCGGTCATGCCCTCGGCATCTCCGTCTCCAAGATCCCCGACCTCGTCGCCCGCGATCAGCTCTGCGTCTCCTCGCGGCGTCCAACAACCGCCGCATCGGGTACGAGGAGCAGCTTTCCGGTGGTACGCCGAGCCTCCAAATCGCTGTGGGCCTGGGCGGCCTCGGACAATGCGTAGCGGCCCGTCACGCTGACCTCAAGCGCCTTGGAGCGCACCCACTCGAACACATCGGCAGCCCGTCGGAGCAGTTCGGACCGATCGGCGATGAAATCCCCGAGACTGGGCCGGATCAGGGTCAGCGAACCGCCGCGGGCGAGCCGCATCGGATCGAACGGAGGCACGGCACCACTCGCCGCGCCGAAGAGCACGAGATGGCCGCGGGTCCGCAGGCTGGCGAGGCTCGCATCGAAGGTGTGCGCGCCGACGCCGTCGAAGACAACCGGCAGTCCCTGACCGCCGTTGAGCCGCCTCACCTCGGCTGCGAGATCGTCGACCGCGGAGGAAAGGATCACCTCATCGGCCCCGGCACGCTTCGCCAGCTCGGCCTTCGCCGTGGTCGACGTCGTGCCGATCACCCTGCCGCCGAGATGGGTGATGAGCTGGGTCAGAAGCAGCCCCATGCCGCCGGCGGCCGCATGCACGAGCACCGTGTCGCCCCCCTGAACCGGGTAGGCGTCCTTGACGAGATAGTGCGCGGTCATGCCTTGGAGGAGCACGGCGGCGGCCGTCTCGAAGGCGATGTCGTCGGGCAGCGGCACCAGCCGGGAGGAGTCCACGACGGCCCGCTCGGCATACGTGCCGGGAATCTCCACCCAACCGACCCGGTCCCCGACCGCGACGTCAGCGACGCCGGGTCCGACCTCGACGACCGTGCCGGCGCCCTCAGTGCCCGGGGTGAAGGGCAGCGGGAGGCTGTACCGGCCCTCGCGGTGGTAGACGTCGAGGAAGTTGATCCCGGATGCGGCGACCTCCACGACCGCCTCGCCCGGACCCGGCCGCGGCTGGTCCACCTCGGCCTCCCGCAGCACCTCGGGACCGCCCACTTCGTACACCTGAATCGCTCGCATGACCCTCCAATTAACGGTTCGTCCCCCACCAACCCCGTTGATGGCGATCCGATTCCCGGCCGGCGGACCAGCACGCCGCCTGGCCGAGATGTGACTTCAACGCCGCCCACAGTGCCGGCTGATCTCCATCCGCGTCCCTCCGCCCACGCCGCCTCCGCCCGCGTCGGCACGAAGGACAGACGCAGCTCACGCGCGCTGACCAGCTGCTTGGACCGGGAATACGCCTCGATGAGGTCCTGCGCGCCACCCACCGGACGTGGGATGCCGCAGCGCTGCGGAAGCTCTCGCACGACCAGCGTGTGGTGATCGGCCGCCTCGCCCGCACGGCCCGCGCCCTGGCCGCCGACGCCGGGCTTACCCAGCGCCAGGAGTCCGCGATCGGGCGCTGGGCTGCCAGCGTGGAGAACTCGACAGCCCTAGTGCCGTATCAGGCAACGTTCGCCCTGTTCTGATGGGTGCATTGTCGCCTGGTAGCGTCGCTCTCTTCGGCTGGGGCAGCCTGCTGGAGTCTTGATGGGATGCACGGTGACTTCTCCAGATGGCGATGTCCTTGCCGCTGCGGTGGCAAGGGTCGCGACGGCCTTCGGTGGCATGACGGCCCAAGCGGACGAGACTGGGTGCGGCCGGTGTTTCGATGAGGTCGAGGTCGAGCTGCTGCGGACTCCTGACGTCCCGCTCCCGGCGGATCTTGTCGGCCGGGTCGCGCAGAAAGATCCTTTCCACTGGGACGACCAGCCCGCGATCATCCGTCGTGTTCTGCCGCAGCTCGTCGTGGTGCTCGCCGAGGGCGCGGCCGAGTCCCCTCTCATGGCCCGTGGACTGGCCGCGGCGGGCTGGTCGCGGTGGCCTCGTGAGCAGGCTGGGGCAGTGGCCGGTTTCCTGGAGGCGTGGTGGACACAGGCCCTCCGGATGGAGTCGCCACCGACCCCGGTGTGCGAGGTCTTCGAGACCTGTGTGACCGCGAGTTCCTCGGTCGCCCCGTGGCTCGCCCGCTGGGAGGCGGAGACTGGCCCGGTCGCCCGCCACCACCTGACTGAGAGCGTCGGCTGGTGGCGGGAGGAGTTGGCGTCCGATGACTCGCCGTTCTGGTGGTGGTGGGGCACCGCGGCGGAGGAGCGGGCCGCCTGGCACGAGGTTAAGACATGGCTGGCCGCTCAGACCCAGGCAACCATGGTGCCGGACGGACTGCGGCCTGACCGGCAGTAGCGACCCCCGACACGGTCAGGTTCAGGCGACATTCGCTCTGGTCACGACCGTGCGCAGGCGCTGGTCAGCAACGTGGTTGTTCCGCCAGATGATGTAGCGGCGGATCATGCTGCCCTGCTCTTTGTGATCTGCGTGGTCCGTGCCGTCGAGGGTGAAGTAGCGCAGGGCCGTGAACTGGGCCTCGATGCGGTTGAGCCAGGAGCTGTTGGTCGGGGTGTAGGCCATCTCGACGTTGTTCGCCGCAGCCCAGGTGCCGGCGTGCTGGCACCTTTTCGTGGTCAGGTGCGGGGAGAAGTTGTCACTCACGATCGCATTCCGGACCTCGGGCGGGTAGAGGCTGCGCAGGTAGCGGCAGAACTCCAGGAACTGGGTGCGTTTCTTGATCGGTTTGATGTGGCCGTAGAGCTTGTCCTTGGCCAGGTCGAGTGCGGCGAACAGGTGTCGTACTCCGCCGTAGCGGTTGTAGGTCGCCCGCCGCCGTCGTCGTGGTTCGCGGTCGAGGTCCTTGTGCTTGCCGCCCCGCTCGGCCCATTGTCGTCCGGGGTGTGGCATCAGGTTGAGCGGGCCGAACTCGTCCATGCAGAAGATGACTTCGGGCTCGCCGCCCTCGGGTATGACCTCGCCATCGGCGATCGCATAGAGGTGCTCGACGCGGGCCTTCTTGGCCGCGTAGTCCGGGTCGCGGGAGGTCTTCCAGGTCTTCAGGCGTTGAAAGGAGACGCCTTCCTCGCGGAGCAGGATGCGCAGGCCCTCGTGGCTGATGTCGTCGACCACCCCCTCGGCAACCTGGAAGTCCGCCAGCTTGGTCAGGCTCCACGTCGAAAACGGCAGGTCGTGCTCGGTCGGCTTGGACTTCGCGATCTTCTTGATCTCCCGGCGCTCCGGCAGGGTGAAGGTCCCGGGCCGGCCGCCGGAGTACTTCGGGTACAGCGAGTCGAAGCCGTCCGCATTGAAGTTGTGGATCACGTCTCGGACCCGGTCATGGCTGGTGAACGACACCTCGGCGATCTTCGCCACCGGCATACCCTGCGCGGACAGCAACACCATCTGGGCCCTTCGCCAGGTCACTACCGATCCGGTGCCCCTGCGGATGATCTGCAGCAGCCGCCTTCCCTCGTCGTCATCAATCTCGTGCACGCGTACTCGTTCTGCCACCCCGACAAGGTGACCGTCACACGCCGCCCGGCACAGCACCCGGACGGCGCGTCACATCACAACAGGGCAAACGTTGCCTGATCCGGCACTAGCAACCACCACGGGTGAACGGACCCTGGCCCGATGACGAGGCCGGCCGCGCCGCCCATCCTCCCGGGAGAGGAAGCTGCGATCTTTGTCCAGGCGAACGGGCCCAACGCCCACATCGCTCGGTTCCTCGAACCCTACGGGTAGGCTCGTCTGCATGGGAATTGACTGGGAAAACATACTCGACGCAAGCGGTGACGGCCTCGACGATGCCTACGACAGCGCGGTCTCCGCGGCCGTCTACAGCGATGACCCGGGGGATGACCTTCAGCCACTCCCAATCGGCGAAGAGTACGACGACACAGACGGCTTGCGCTGAACTGAGCGCACGCACGAAACGTCCCGGCATGCCACGGCGTTTCGCCATCTCAGAGATCGTCTCAGGTCAGGGGTCGGTCAAGAGGCGGCCGAGCTCGACTCTGCGGCTCGTCGCCGCCTTCACCGAACTCGTCATCCCCGGCAACGGGGCACGAGGGCGCTACCGAGCACCGAGGTCACGGCCTCGGCCGATGGATGAAGGCCGAGTCGATTCCGACAGGCCCACAGGGACTATCCGGACCTCGGTGGCCTCCTGACCGACACCGCCGACAGCAATGCGCACATGCGACGGGTCAACGACGGTCTCGGCTACACGCCCACGCACACAACACACCAGTATCAGCTCGACCTTTGGCAGAGAGCGGACGGGCCGGACGGGGGGACATCACTCCGCACGACCTGTCCGTGCTTTCGATGCACGCCCTAGCCGACCAGAGCGGCTGTCACGATCTCTTCCACACGGCTGCGCTGCTGCGCGGGGGTGGCCGTGGAGCCGGGACGCAGTGCGTAGACGGTTCTGCGGTGGTTCTCGGCGCCGGCGAAGGCGCCGCTGGTCCAGCCGCCGCTGGAACCGGTCTTGCCCCAGACCCTGGTGCCGTTCAGCTCGATGCCCATCAGTCCGCCTGCGCTGAAGCACGCCGTCGGCGGCGGGCAGCTGGTGTTCCCGGGGGCGCTCGGGACCTCGGGTATCTCGAAGAGGTGTCGCTGCTGGGCCGGCGGGAGGAGCCGACCGCCGAGGAGGGCCCGCAGGAAGGTGTCGAGGTCCCTCGCGGTCGACGTCAGGCCCCCCTCGGACCAGGCCCAGGCGAGAGCCGGGTCGGTGGACAGGGCAGTGTGACGCAGCGCCAGCGGACGCAGGATCCTCCGGTCGAGCTCGCTCGTGAAACCGCGGCCGGTGAGCTTCTCCACGAGCAGTCCGGCGACGAAACTGTTCAGCCCGTTGTACTGCTGGACGGTTCCGGGTGACGGGACCCGGCCGGGTCGCGCCTCGGCGTCCGCCGCGAACGAGGCGGCGACCACGCCCCGAGGATCGAGCGGCACCCTCGCCGGTCGCGGCAGGTCGCTGGTGTGGTCCAGCAGTTGACGCACCGTCACGTCTGCGTACGAGGCCGGGATCAGCTCCGGCAGGTGGGAGCGGACACGATCGTCGATGCCGATGCGGCGCTCGGCGACCAGCTGGAGCACCACCGCGTCGGTGAACACCTTGGTCACGCTGCCGATCGGGAAGGCGGCTCCGGCCTCGACCGGTCCGGCGGTCCCGGTGTAGGAGGCGCCCACGCCCCGGTCGCCCACGCGCACCAGCGCCGCGTCCGTCACCGGATCGGGGAGGGTCGTCAGAAGGGCTTCGACCGCGGCGGTCTCTCGGTTCCCGACGGTCGGGTTCACGACGCTCCCCTCGGGGGCGGCCGAGGCGGTCGGCGCGCCGGCCACGCCGGTGACGAGCGCGGCCAGCAGGGCGCCGGTGACGATGTGTCGGTGAGGAACGGGGAATCGCGTCAGCATGAGTGGCTCCAGGGACCGGGCACTTGTGGCCGGAGTCGGGCAACGGGTTCGTGGTCTGATGTCGATGTCGATGTCGATGTCGGACGATGGTGTTCGTCCTGGACCAACTCTCCCCGCCGGGAGGGTGGCTGATCATCCGTGACCACCCTGACCCGACCCGGAACCCGTCCCGGACACCTTTCAGGGGTGTCCCTCAGGCGGGGCGGCGACGCCGGGTGCCTCCGCCGGTTCCGTTCAGCGGGATCAGCGTCTCCAGGTGAGCGCCCTTGACCCAGGAACCCAGCAGGTCGCGGTGGAGGGCCACGATGTCCTGGCGCAGTGCCAGGCCCCGTGCGTCCCTCGTGAACGCGTGGCCGGTGGTGACGAACAGGGCGACGTCCGCGCCGTGTTCCGGGCGGGCGGTGCCGACGAACTTCTGCATGTCGTGCGAGGGCACGCTCCGGTGCGGCGCGTACTTCTTGCACTGGATCACCAGCTTGCGGCCGTCCGCGAGGTAGCCGACGACATCCGCGCCCAGGTCGCCGCTCTTGCCGCTGACGACGACCCGCGTGCAGCCGTCCCTCCGGCACAGCTCGGCGACATACGTCTCGAACTGCTGCCACGACAGGGCGTCGACCTCGGCCATCGACAGCTCCCGCGCCCGGGCTTCCTCCCGCGCCCGCCACGCCCGGTCCTGGCCGACCGCGCGTCGGTGAGCCCGCAGCAGCGCCCACCCGGCCCCGCCCAGCAGGGCCGCGGCGGTGGCGGCCATCAGGACGGGCCACACCACCGACCAGTGTCGGGTCACCCACACCGCGGCGACCACCGCCACCACCGCGCCCCAGCCCTGGAGCTGCCTGCGCGTCCGCTTCTTCAGGCGCCGGCGCCGTCGACGTGCCGCCATCACTGTTCCGCTCCTTCACCAGCCGTCGCCGCTCAGGGACCGGCCGATCCCTGCCCTGGCCCTCATGTGTATCCGGGCCTCGGCGCGGCCGGTGGCGGGACGCCTGTGAATGGCACGAAGCCGCCGTGGCCGGCCGGATGTACCGCTGCCCGGCCGGCGGCCAGGAGGCCGCGCGCTCCGTCCGCACGAACCCGGCGCCGTCAGTGGGGGCAGGCGTGTCCCTCCGCCCGGTGCCCCATCCACACGACGACGTCGCACACCCGCAGCGCGCTGACCGTCTCCGGCACGCCGGCGGTCCGGCGCAGCGCGAGCGACTGGCGGTGCAGGGCGTGGTCGTCGGCACGCAGGGCGGCGTGCAGGGCGAGCCAGTACGAGGGGCGCGGTCTGCCCACCGCGCAGCGCACGACCCTGTCGTAGACGGGCAGCAGCCGGGGGCGCTTGCGCGCCAGGATCTTGCCCGCGATGACCCATCCGACGTCCGGCTGGTGCCGCAGGAGATTCCACGCCTGGTCCGCCGGCGAGCCGACGGACAGGTCGGCCGCCGTGGCGTCGGCCATGTCCGTGTCCGTCGGGACGGCCGACAGCAGGGCGGAGAGCCGCGCGCCCAGGGGACCCTCCAGGATGTCGAGCGCGACGGGCGCGGGCACGGTCACCGACAGCGTCTGCACCGCGATCAGGTCCTCCGCCGTGATCCGGTGCGCGACCTCCGGCCGGTCACCCCCCTCGGCCAGGTGCTCGAACCGGCGGCCGGTGAACGGCTCCGATTCGGACGCCGAACCGAGGGCGAAGTAGCGCCGCAGATCCGTGACGGCCCGAGGGGCCGCGAGGTACGCCGCAAGGCGTGCCGGGAAGGAGGGCGAAGGGTCTGCCATGGACATCGATGCTCCGCTTCGGTCACGGTCGGACGGGCACGCTTCTCCCGGGCGATCGTAGCCAGGTCGAGCGGATCGGGTCCGTCCTGTTCGCAAGCCGCATCGCGGCGCGTGGCCTGGTCGGGCGGGGCGGCGGCGTGCAGGATCACCTTGCCGGGCGTGAAGTCCGGTGTCCCATAGCCCAGTTGACGACGCATCGGCTCGGGTGCGCCGTGGCCGTGGAACCCGTCGAGGTCTTGCGTGTCGCCTTAAATCGTTCAACAATCCTCAAGTAGAACGTGATGTGCCGACTGAAGGATCCGTACCTCCGGCCCCAGGCCGGGGTCAGGGGGATGTCATGGGAGAGCTGCGGGAGGGCGCGCGGTTCGGGATGTGGGCCGTGGGCGGGGTCATCGGGCTGGCGGCCGTCTGTCTGGTCGGCGTGTTCGCCTTCGGCGGCGCGGGGTGGGTGAGCGCGCCGTTCCGGGGGCAGGTCGAGGAACGGGAGCTGACCTCCGGGTCCGGGACGTTCCGGCTGACGACGTACGAGACGTTCTTCGACCTGTGCGCGGCCGTGCAGAACGCCGAGGGGACGATCCTCGTGCTCCAGCAGGAGCGGGAGGCGGCTTCACCCGCGCGCAGGGGTCAGATCGACCAGTCGATCACCGCCCTGCGGGCGACCCGGATCGAGTCCGTCAACGAGTACAACGCGAAGGCCGCCCAGGAGCACCGTGCGCCATTCGTCGACAAGGGTCTGCCGCCGCGGCTCGACGCCGGTGCCGGGGAGACGGCGTGCGTCGCCTGATCCAGGGGAAGGGGAGGAAGCACCATGCGCAGGATCACGCGCGTCGTTCTGGCCGTCTGCTCGGCGGCGGCCCTCGGGCTCACGCTCGCCGCCTGTTCCGATTCCAGCCAGGACAAGGAGGCCCAGGCCAAGCAGGAGGGGTACGACCACCTCGTCGCACAGCAGCCGGCGGGCCGGATGGAGTACTCGCCGACCCGTGAGTCGATCAACCAGTGGGTCGAGACGTGGGGGAAGCGGGGCAAGCTGTCGTACGTCTACATCCAGAACGCCAAGGGCGAGTACGGGTACTTCGTCATGAAGGGCCTGCCCGTGCCGCGCTGCAAGATGCTCACGCCGACCGAGCGGATGGAGAGGTCGGACGGCGTCTCGGCGGTGCTGCCGCAGCCCGGGATGGACGGCACGTACTCGACGGGCTCCACCTGCAACGCGTACTACGGCTTCGACGCCACGACCGGCGCCTACATGGAGTTCACCGTCGGCACGAACCAGTCCTTCTTCCTCTTCGACCGGCCCATGGCGATGCCGGAGTACGCCGACGCCACCCAGCTCGGCCCCACCTCCGTGAAGAACGCGGGGAAACGACCGTGACCGGACTTCCCTGCTCGACGTTTCTGCTGGGGTCGCTCCAGGTGACGCTCGCGATCTTCCTGCTGGCCTCCGTCCACTTCTACGTCCGCCTGCTGCGCACGGGCGTCACCCGGCTCGCCTGGCCGTCGGCGGGCCTGTACGGGTGCGTCCTGCTGTGCGGCGTGGGTCTGATCCCCTGGTGGACAGGGCGGTTGGCCGTCGTGGTGCCGTGTGCGGCGTCCGTCGTGGTCCTCATCTGCCTTCTCGACAGTCTGCGCGGCGGGCTCGCCCACGCCGCCACCGGCGCCCTGATCGTTCTGATCGCCTCCGTCATCGCGGTGGCGCACCTCCACACCGCCGCTTCGCTGGACGGGTCCTTCTGGAGCTGGACGCTCACCGGCAGCGGGGTGTTCCTGCTGATGGTGTGCGTGCTGAGCAGTTCCACCGACCCCGTGCCGAAGCGTGTGGGGCACGCGGCGCTCGGACTGGCCAACACCGCATGCGGGATGGCGATGATGACGACGTGACGGCCCGCCCGCCGGCCGCCGCTGCCTGGTGTTCCGCACCTCACCGTCACGACGGCGTCGCGCCCGGCCCGCCCGGCGGTCGTCCGTCGGACGACGGGGCCGGGACGGAGGCCCCCGGCCGGCGGTCAGCTCGTCGCCTCGGCGTCCAGGCAGGCGAGCAGGAAGTCCTTGACCTCGGTGGCGTGGAAGCGGGGGCGGGCGTGCGCGGGGCTGGAGCAGAGCAGGACGGGTGCGTCGTCGAGGTCGTCGGGGAGGCGGCCGTGGCTGCCGCGGACGCACCGCGGGTCGGTGGGCACGACGGACATGGCGCCGCGGATGCCGAGTCTGAACTTGGCGAGGGTCACGGCCGCCTTCGCCATGACCAGGGGGTCGGCCGGGTCGAAGAACAGCTCGGCCGGGTCGTAGCCCGGCTTGCGGTGGATCTCCACGCCTCGGGCGAAGTCGGGTGCCCGCTCGTCGTCCAGCCAGTAGTAGTAGGTGAACCAGCTGTCGGAGGAGGCGACGGCGACGAGTTCACCGGCCCGCGCGTGGCGCAGTCCGGCCTTCTCCTGGCCCGTGCGGTCCAGAACCTCCTCGACGCCCTCCAAGGCGAGCAGCAGCTCCCGCACCCGTGGCTCGTCCGCGGGGTCGGGCACGTACACGTGGGCGATCTGGTGGTCGGGGGTGGCGAAGGCGCGGGAGGTCCAGGGGTCGAGGTATTCCATGCCCTGCTGGGTGTACACGCGCAGCAGGCCCTCGCGGCGCAGGGCCCGGTTGATGTCGACGGGGCGGCGTACCTCGGTGATGCCGTACTCGCTCAGCGCCACGACCGTGCTCCCCCGTGCCGCCAGGGTCTCCAGGAGCGGTGCGAGGACGGCGTCGAGGTCGCGGGCCGCGGTGCGTGCCTGGGGGGCGTTCGGGCCGTGGCGCTGGAGGTCGTAGTCCAGGTGCGGGAGGTACACGAACGTGAGGTCCGGGTCGTGGTCGGCGAGGACGCGGCGGGTGGCGTCCACGATCCACCGGGAGGAGGCGAGGCCGGCCTTGGGGCCCCAGTAGTCGAACAGGGGGAAGGGGCCCAGCTCGGCGGTGAGGGTGTCGCGCAGCGCGGCCGGGACCGTGTAGCAGTCGGGGGACTTGCGTCCGTCGTAGTGGTAGACGGGGCGGGGGGTGACGGTGATGTCGACGTCCGCTCCCATGGCGTACCACCAGCAGATGTTGGCGACCTTCAGTCCGGGGCGGGCGCGGCGGGCGGTCTGCCAGACCTTCTCGCCCTGGACGAGGGCGTGGTGCTGGCGCCAGAAGGCGACCTCGCCCATGTCGCGGTCGTACCAGCCGTTGCCGACGACGCCGTGCTCGGCGGGCATCCGTCCGGTGAGGAAGGTGGACTGGACCGCACAGGTGACCGCGGGCAGGACGGTGTCCAGCGGGGCGGCGAACCCCGGGTCGGCGAGGGCGCGCAGGCGGGGCATGTGGGCGAGCGTGCGCGGGGTGAGGCCCACGACGTCCAGGACGACGACGCTCATCGGACACTCCTGTTCGGTGCGGAGGGGCGGGCGGGCGTGGTCCCGGGGGTGGTCAGTCCGAGGGCGAGCAGTTCGCGGCGGGTCCACGCCAGTTCGGCGGCGATCCCGTCGGCGAGGCCGGTGCTGTCGCTCGGGGGCTGCGGCAGCACCGACCACGTGTAGGTCTCCGTCTCGAAGTGCCGGGTGACGGGGGTGTCGGCGCGGAGCAGTGCGGCGAGCGTGGCGCGGAGCAGCGGCCGGGTCGACGCGAGCGGGGGCACCGGGTCGGCGTGGACGGGGATGTGGAAGTGGGTGCGCCAGGGGGCGGTGCCGTCGAGGGCGTCGGGTCCGGTGAGCGCCTGGGACAGGTCGTCCGTCCCGCGGCCGGTGCCCGCCGTCCGTGTCTGGTGCAGGAAGCGGGGTTCGGCGAAGGCGGTGAGCGCGGCGCGGGTGGCGGGGTCCGCCGGGTCCTCGGCGTGGAGGGCGCAGGAGATCTGCGTCTTCACCACGGGGATGCCCGCCCGGGCCAGCCGGTCCAGGGCGTCCGCCGGCGTCTCGAAGGCGACGGCCAGGTGGCAGACGTCCAGGCACAGGCCGAAGTGGCGGGGGTCGAGGTCCGTCAGGTGCCGTACGGCGTCGGTGGTCGTCTCGACCAGGCAGCCGGGTTCCGGTTCGAAGGCGACGCGGACGGTCCGTCCGGTCCTCCGGTGGAGCGTGCGGAGCTCGTCTCCGAGGAGCCGGA
Organism: Streptomyces sp. NPDC058052; assembly: GCF_042885515.1. NCBI lineage: Bacteria > Bacillati > Actinomycetota > Actinomycetes > Kitasatosporales > Streptomycetaceae > Streptomyces > Streptomyces sp. NPDC058052. The sequence continues at coordinate 44,378 of NZ_JBHVRX010000015.1, forward strand.
TCTGGGCGCGGGCCCGGTCGGTGTGGTGCGGGCTCCAGTCCGTGGCCCAGCCGAGCGGCAGGGTGGAGACGCTGCCCTCCGGCACGTCGTCGGGGAGGAGCCGGGCGAGGACGTGGGCCAGGTCGGCGGTGTAGCGGCGTCGTTCCGGGGAGGTCCAGTCGGGCCGGTACACGGCGTGCTTGACGACGGGCCGGTGGAAGCCGCCGTAGGGGAATCCGTTGAGGGTGACGACTTCCAGGCCGCGCGCGGCGAGTTCCTTCCGCAGCCTCCGTGTCAGGGCGTTGTCGGCGGCCAGGGCGGCGGCCACCTGGTGGGCGAGCCACAGTCCGATGCCCAGGACGGGTTCGGCGAGGCGGGCGCGGACGGGCAGGGCGTAGGTGTCGAGCTGGGCGAGAATGCCGTCCAGGTCCTCGGCCGGGTGCACGTTGGTGCAGTAGCCGAGGTGGACGAGGTCGCCGCCGGGGTGGCGCAGGCGCATCAGCTGCCGCCCCTGCGGATCGAGTTGCCGGCGAAGACCGTCTCCTCCTCGGGGTGTGCGGCGGCGTCCGTCACGAGCCGGCCGCTCTGCCCGTAGAAGGCGACGGGGTTGCGCCACAGGACCTGGTCGACGTCGTCCTCCGTGAACCCGGCGTCGAGCATCGCGACGGCGGTGGCGTGGGTGCGCAGCGGGTCGCTGTGGCCCCAGTCGGCGGCCGAGTTGACGAGGACGCGGTGGAGACCGTGTTCCTTGAGGAGGGAGACCATGCGGTGCGGGTCCATCTTGGTGTCCGGGTAGATCGAGAAGCCCATCCAGCATCCGGAGGCGGCGACGAGGGGGGCGGTGACCTCGTTGAGGTGGTCGACGGCGACGAGGGAGGGGTCGATGCCGTCGGCGCGGACGAGTTCCAGGGTGCGGGCGGTGCCGGTGGCCTTGTCGCGGTGCGGTGTGTGGACGAGGGCGGGCAGGCCGTGTTCGCGGGCGAGCGCCAGCTGGGTGGTGAAGGCGTGTTCCTCGGCGTCGGTCATCGCGTCGAAGCCGATCTCGCCGACGGCGACGACGTTGTCCTTGACCAGGTAGCGGGGCAGGTCGTCGAGGACCGGCAGGCAGCGGGGGTCATTGGCCTCCTTGGGGTTGAGGGCGATCGCGCAGTAGTGGCGGATGCCGTACTGGGCGGCGCGGTACGGCTCCCAGCCGAGGAGCGCGTCGAAGTAGTCGTGGAAGCTGCCCGGGGAGGTGCGGGGCTGGCCGAGCCAGAAGGCGGGCTCGACCACGGCGCGGACGCCGGCGGCGTGCATGGCCCGGTAGTCGTCGGTGGTGCGGGAGGTCATGTGGATGTGGGGGTCAAAGATGCGCATGGCGCTCTCCCGTGTCGTGGAGGTCGAGCTGGGTCAGCAGGTCGTCGGGGACCGGCCGGCCGGCGGCGGTGCGTTCGGCGGCGAAGGCGCGGAACATGCGGACGAGTTCGGGGTCGGTGCGCCGGGCCAGACCCGCGACCGCGTCCAGCGGGATGTCCATGAAGACGCACTTGAGGACGGCCTGGCGCCAGGCGGGCTGGTCGAGGTGGCGGGCCGCGTAGGGGCCGGCGGCGGCGGTCACCAGGCGGGCGTCGTGGGTGCGCAGGGCGTCGGCGACCAGCGGCAGCGCGGTCGGGCCGAGGTCTCCTTCCCGGTCGAGGAGGGGCAGGGCCCGGAGCACCGCGAGCCGTTCGGAGGCGTCGCCCTGCCGGTACACCTCCTCCAGGGCGGCGGCGCGCTCGGCCCGGGTGCCGGGAAGGGCCTGGAGCAGCCGGGCGCGGACGGCCTCGCCCGCGGCGGCACCGGTGTGGCGGGCGGCGACGGGGAAGAGCGCGGTCAGGGAGCGGGGGTCCGCGCGGACGCTGCGGACGGCGTCGGCGGTCCAGGGGTGTTCCGAGGCGGCGCGCAGGGCGTCGAGGGAGCGGGCGGCGGTGACCGGGCCGCTGTGGCCGTGGCGGGGCAGTTCGACGGAGATCAGTCCGCGGTACCCGGTGTCGGCGAGGGCGGCAAGGACCGGGGGGAAGTCGATCTCGCCCTGTCCGAACTCCAGGTGTTCGTGCACGCCGCGGCGCATGTCCTCGATCTGGACGTTGACGAGCCAGGGCGCGGCCCGTCGGACGCAGGCGGCCGGTGTATCGGGTTCCAGGCACTGGCAGTGTCCGATGTCGAGGGTCAGGCCGAACGTGTCCGGGTCTCCCAGGGTCGCGCGCAGGTGCTCGTAGCCGTCGAGGTCCGCGACGAGCATGCCCGGTTCCGGTTCGAAGCCGAGGCGGACTCCGGCGAGGGCGGCGGTCTCCACGAGCGCGCCGCAGCCGTCCGCGAGGTGCCGGAACGCTTCCTCGCGGTTCGCGCCGGGCTCGGGGGTGCCGCTCCAGAAGGAGACCGCCTCGGCCTCCAGGTCGGCGGCGATGCCGACGGCGCGCCGCAGGAAGCCGAGCCGGCGCGCGCGTCCCTCCGGTTCGGTGGCGAGGAGGGTGGGGGCGTGCTTGCGCCAGGGGTCGAGCAGGTAGCGGGCGCCGGTCTCCACCACGACGCCGAGGCCGAGCGCGGTCAGCCGGCGCCGGGTCCGGGCGAGCCGGCGGCTCAGCCCGGCGGCGTACGGGTCGAGGTGGCCGCGGTCCAGGGTGAGGGCGACGCCGGTGTAGCCCAGTCCGGCGATGACCTCCAGCGCCTCGTCGAGGCGGTGGTCGCCCAGTCCGTTGGTGCCGTAGCCGAAGCGCAGTGCGGTCATGTCGGGGACACCTTCCGGGACAGGGCCCTGGCCAGCGGGTAGGCGGCCAGGAGCGAGAACGCGGCGCGGGCGGAGCCGCCGCGGGCGGTCAGCGCCGCCTGGAGCGGGATCATGGCGTGGATCCCGGCGCCCACCGCGCGCTTCAGGCGGGTGGGGTCGGGGCGGACCGTCGCGGTCAGCTGGGCGGAGCCGGCCGCGAGGGCGTAGCCGCCGAGGAGGGCGGTGGAGGCGGCCCGGCGGGCGCGGCCGGTGGCCCGCGGGGTCAGCGCGGCGGCGAGGAGGGCGACCGCGCCGGTGGCGGCCAGCGCGCCGGCGGGCAGAGCGGCGCCCGCGCCGAGGGTCTCCCTGCGGCTGACCGCGGTGATCGCGTAGGTGTGCCCGGCGAGGAGGGCCGCCGGGGCGCACGCGTGCCGGGCGCGCCGGGCGCCGGCGCCCATGAGGACGTCGAGGCCCCGGGCCGCGGCCATCGTGGCGGGTCCGTACGGCGTGTGCTTCAGGGCGAGGTCGTAGGCCCAGACGGTGGCGGCCAGCGGCACGGCGACGGCCAGGGTGTCCCGGCCGGCGGACGCGGCGGCGGTCAGGCCGGCGCCGGTGAGCGCGGCGGCGGTGCCGAGGGCGGCGCGCGGGCTGATCCGGCCGGACGGCACGGGCCGGTGGGGGCGTTCCTCGGCGTCCTCGTGGCGGTCCGCGTAGTCGTTGAGGGCCATGCCCGCCCAGTACAGGCAGGTGGAGGCGGCCGCGAGGCGGACGGTCCGGCCGGGTGCGGGCGGCCTGCCGCTCGCGGCGGCGCCCGCGAGGGTGTCGCCGAGCACGGTGAGCGCGGCCGGGGCCCGTACGAGTTCCACCAGCGCGCGGGCCGCGGTGAGGGGCCCGGCCGGGTTCATCGTCCGGCTCCGGTGTACCAGGCCCTCAGGTGCTCGAACTGGGTGACCAGCCGGTGTTCGGCCGGGGCGTCGCCGGCCCGGACGGGGTCCTTGAAGAAGAAGGAGAGCTGTTCCTGCGGCCCGGTGGCGCCGTGGTCCCGGGCGCGGGCGAGGAAGCGGGCGAGGTCGAGGACGAGCGGGGCGGCGAGCGCCGAATCGACGCCCTGCCAGGTGAACTGGAGGGTCATGGGGGTGCCGAGGAAGCCTTCGAAGGCGATGTGGTCCCAGGCGGTCTTCAGCTCGCCCATGCTCGGCACGTAGTCGATGTGGGTGAGGCCCTCGACCCCGTCGCCGAGGAGGGCCGTGAGGCCGCTGCGCTTGGAGCTGTTCTTGCTGAGGGCCGCGTCGGGGTCGGCGAGGGTCGCGCCGTCTCCGCCGCCGAGCAGGTTGGTGCCGGACCAGGACCGCACCCGCAGCCCGCGGTGGGTGAACATCGGCCCGAGCGCGGTGCGGACCAGGGTCTCGCCGGTCTTCCCGTCGCTGCCCGCGTACGGCAGGCCCTGGAGGGCGGCGAGTTCGCGGAGGGCGGGGATCCGGAGGCCCGCGGAGGGCGTGAACCCCACGTGGCCGCAGTCCGCGAGGAGGGCCGCGCAGGCGTACAGGGAGCTCGGGGGCAGGACGCCGGGGGCCTCCCCCAGGGCTTCCTCCAGGGCGGCGAGGTCGGCGTGGGCCGGGTGCGGGGCGAGCGGGGGTTCGGTGGAGGCGACGTCGACGACCACGACCTGGTCGAGGCCGTGGCGGTCGCGGAAGGAGGCGATGTCCTCGGCGAGGGCCGCGGCGGTCTCCCGCTGGGGGCGTTGCTCGTCCGCGCGGGCGCCGGGCCGGATCTCGCGGTCGGCGGCGTCGAGCGCCTCGGCCACGGCGGGGAGGAGCGCGGGCGGGAGGACTCCGCCGGCGGCGAGCTCCTCGGCCCGCTTGGGCAGCGGGACGCCGGTGACGTCGTGGCCGCCGAAGACCAGCCGGTCGACCGCGGGCAGGCCGGCGTCCGCGAACTCGGCGAGCTCGGCCACCATGCCCGTGGGCGGGACGAGTCCCGCCGCGACGGCCGCGGCGCCGGCGACGGCGGTGGTCGCCACCGAACCGCGGGCGCCGACGAACCAGACGCCGGTCCGTCCGGCTCCGGGCGCGGGGGTGTCACTCATGGGTGCTGCCTTCCTTCGTCGTGGGGGTGGTGAACGCGGCGTCGAAGGCCGCGGCCGGGGGCCGGATCGCGGCGAGGCGGCGGATGAACCCGACGGCTTCGGCGGCGCCGTCGAGCCGGTCCATCCCGGCGTCCTCCCACTCGATGGAGACGGGGCCCTCGTAGCCGATGTGGTTGAGGGCACGGAAGCAGTCCTCCCACGGCACGTCCCCCCGTCCGGTGGAGACGAAGTCCCATCCCCGGCGGGGGTCGCCCCAGGGCAGGTGGGAGGAGAGGCGGCCGCGGCGGCCGTCGCGGGGGCGGACGCGGGTGTCCTTGCAGTCGACGTGGAGGATCCGGTCCGCGAACTCCAGGATGAAGTCGGCGGGGTCGAGGTCCTGCCAGACCATGTGGGACGGGTCCCAGTTGAGGCCGAACGACGGGCGGTGGCCGATGGCTTCGAGGGTGCGCCGGGTGGTCCAGTGGTCGTAGGCGATCTCGCTCGGGTGGACCTCCAGCGCGAAGCGGACGCCGTGCTCCTCGAAGACGTCGAGGACGGGGTGCCACCGGTCGGCGAAGTCGCGGTATCCGGCGTCGATCATGCCGGGGGTGGGGGGCGGGAACATGGCGACGGTGTGCCAGATCGACGAGCCGGTGAAGCCGACGACGGTGTCCACGCCCAGGAGCGCCGCGGCCCGGGCCGTGTCGCCCATCTCGCGCGCCGCGTTGCGGCGTACCGTCTCCGGATCGTCGGACCAGAGGCGCTCCGGGAGGATCGCGCGGTGCCGTTCGTCGATGGGGTGGTCGCAGACGGCCTGGCCGACGAGATGGTTGGAGAGGGCCCACGCGCCCAGCCCGTGGCGGTCGAGGACTTCTCGCTTCCGGCGGACGTAGGAGGGGTCGGCGAGGGCGCGGTCGACCTCGAAGTGGTCGCCCCAGCAGGCGATCTCCAGGCCGTCGTAGCCCCATCCGGCGGCCAGCCGGCAGACCTCGTCGAACGGCAGGTCGGCCCACTGCCCGGTGAAGAGGGTGATCGGACGTGTCATGACGCAGGCACCTCTGGGGTCGGGAAGGGACGTGTTCGGGAGAGAACAGGGACGGGAGGGGCAGGGGTGGGGCCCGGTGCCCGCCCGCGGTCAGGTGCGGGCGGGCACCGGGTGCTGGGAGGGGGCTCAGCCGACCTGGCCGAACCTCCACTTCTGGCTCGCTGCCGTGGTGCTGCACCTGGACTGGATCAGCTGGACGTCGTTCGCGGTGGATGCCTGGGGGATGTTCAGGCACTTTCCGCTGAGGACGGAGACGATCCGGTAGGTGTCGAAGCCGGCCTGCTGGAGCTTCCACTTCTGGTCGGAGGCTCCGGCGGCACACGTCCACTGCTGGACGTCGGCGGCGTTCTTGGACGCCAGGTCCAGGCACTTGCCGCTGTGCTGCGCGGTGAGGGTGAAGGCGCCCGCGCCGGCGTCGGTGAGCGTCCACCGCTGGTTGGTGCCGCCGGTCGCCGTCCACTGGATGACGGCGGCGCCGTCGGCGGTCGACTCGTTGCGCACGTCCACCCGCTTGGCGCTGTGGGCGCTGGTCAGGGTGTAGGTGCTGCCGCTCTGCGGGACGGGGCCGCTGGTGCCGGGGGCGTTGAGGAAGAGCGCGTCCACGTCGAAGGAGTTCGCGGTCGGCGCCTTGAAGACGGCGTACACGGTCTGGGTGCCGCCGGGGTCGGTGACCGCGACGGGGTCGAGGTTGACGTAGGTGTCCCAGCCGCCGGTGGCGGGGACGGGGCTGGTGGCGATCAGCGCGCCGGTCGGCGAGCCGGCCCGGAGCTCGATGGAGCCGCCGGTGTCGGTCGGGGCGGAGACGCGGAAGGTGACGGATTCGACTCCGGCCAGGTTCAGCGGCTTGAAGGAGATCCAGTCGTTGTCGGAGACGTCCCCGACGCGCTTGCCGTTCTCCGCGCCGCTCTGGTCGACGACCCGGATGCCGGACTGGGCCGTGAAGTACTCCGCCTGCTTGTGGCGGGGCTGGAGGGTCGCGCTCGTGGTGCCCTTCAGGCCGCCGGCGTCGGTGTAGTCCGCCGACAGCACGAGGTAGGTGTTGGCGGTGGCGTCGTGGCCGGAGGCGCTGGTGGTGATGGAGCCCGAGCAGCCGGTGTACTGGCCCGTGTCGTGGCTGTGGCTGTCGTGGCCGAGTGCGGCGGTGACCACGACCTTGGAGCAGTCGACGGTCCCGTCCTCGGGGTCGACCACGCTGACCTGGTAGGAGATCGTGTCGCCGTAGTCGAGGACGCGGCCGTCGGCCGGGCTGGTGAAGGTGACCTTCGGGCGGGTGTTGCCGACGACGATGGGCACGTTGGTGGTGCCCGTCTTGCCTCCGGCGTCGGAGACCGTCAGACGGGCGGTGTAGGTGCCGTTGGTGGTGTAGGTGTGGCTGGGGCTGGGGCCGGTGCCGGTGGAGCCGTCACCGAAGTCCCACTCGTACGTGAGCTGGTCGCCGGTGTCCGGGTCGGCGGAGCCGGTGGAGGAGAAGGTGACGTCCAGCGGGGCCTGGCCGGAGTCGGGGCCGGCGCTCGCCTTGGCCAGCGGGGAGCGGTTCCCGGCGACGTAGTCGATCCGGTAGATGCCGTCGTCGGTGTTGGCGTGGCCGTAGCCGTTGCCCCACTCGGCCAGGTACAGGGCGCCGTCGGGGCCGAACTTCATGTCGATGGGAGCGCGGGCGCCGAGTTCGGCGACGAAGGGGTTGATCTTCAGGAGGTCGCCGGCGGCGTCGAGGCGGAACTCCTTGACGAAGTTGCGGCTCCACTCGTAGAAGAACGGCGTCTTGTCGTAGTACGCGGGGAACTTGCGCTCGGAGGTGCTGGCCGCGTCGTAGTGGTAGAACGGGCCGCCCATGGGGGCGGCTCCGCCGGCGAGGTCGATCTCGGGGAACTCCTCGGAGGCGTGGTAGTCGTACCAGACGGTCGCGGGCTTGGCGGCGGGCAGGCTGGTCAGTCCGGTGTTGTTGGGCGAGTCGTTGACCGGGGCCGCGCAGTCGAACTTCGCGCCGGAGGTTCCGGTGGCGAAGTCGTAGTCGTTGAACGGGGTGTTGTCGCCGACGCAGTAGGGCCAGCCGTAGAAGCCGGGCTGCTTGATCAGGTTCCACTCGACGGTGCCCTCGGGGCCGCGGTTCGGGTTCGCGCCGCCCGCGTCGGGCCCGTAGTCGGCCGCGGAGATCCAGCCGGTCTCCGGGTCGACGCCGAAGCGGAAGGCGTTGCGGAAGCCCATCGCGTAGATCTCGGGCCGGGTCTTGGCGGTGCCCGGCGCGAACAGGTTGCCCGCGGGGACGGAGTAGCCGCCGTCCGCCTCGGGGTGGACGCGCAGGATCTTGCCGCGCAGGTCGTTGGTGTTGGCGGACGAGCGCTGGGCGTCGAACTTCTCGCGGCCCTGGCGTTCGTCGATGGGCGTGTAGCCGTCGGAGGCGAACGGGTTGGTGTCGTCGCCGACGCCTATGTAGAGGTTGCCGCCGGGGCCGAAGTCGAGGCTGCCGCCGGTGTGGCCGGGCTCGTCCGAGCCGCGGTAGGCCGGCACCTCGATGACGGTCTTCGCGCTGGCCATGTCGAGCGTGTCGTCGCCGTTGACGGTGAACCGGGTGACCCGGTTGATCTCGGCGGTGCCGGCCGGCGAGTGGTTGACGTAGATCCACCGGTTGGTGGCGAAGTCGGGGTCGAGGGCCAGGCCGATGCCTCCGTCCTCTCCCCCGTCGTACACGTCGAGCTGGCCCGCGAGGTGCGTCTCGGGCGCGCCGTCGTGCTCATGGATGACGTTCACCTTGCCCGAACGGGAGATGTAGTACACCTTGCCGTCGGCGGCGACGTCGAGCTGCATGGGCTGGTCGGGGGCGCCGTCGAGGGTGACCTTCTGGAAGCGGTCGGAGACGGTGCCGCCGCAGTCGCCCGCGGCGGCGCCCGAGGCCCACTGGAGGCCGCCGAGCAGGTGCTTCAGGAACAGCGGCTCGGAGTACGAGGCCGTCTCGTGGCCCATGGCGGTGGCCCAGACCTTGCCGCCCTCGGCGTTGCGGCACCAGGAGATCGGGTGGTCGGCGCCCATCCGCGCGCCGCCGGCATCGTAGGTGGTCTCGTCGGCCGTGACGAGGACGTGGACGTCACCGCGCGCGTTCTTGTCGAAGTTGTACCACTCCTCGGTCCGCACCCAGCGGTCCGGGAGGTCCTTGGTCGAGGGGTGGACCTTGTCCGCGACCTTGGCCGTGCCCTGCACGATGCTGGAGTGCGCCGTCATGTGGGCGCCGGCCATCACGACCTCGTCCCACCAGGGGAACTCGGACTCGATGTTCATGTCCGTGGCGTTGTGGACGGCGACGATCCCGTGGCCGCCGCGCACGAACTCCTGGGCCGCGGCGCGCTGGGCGTCGGTGTCCCAGACCATGCCGGAGGACTGGAGCATGACCACGGCGTCGTACGTGCTGAGGCCGGTGGTGCTGAAGACGTTCGCGTCGTCGCTCTGGACCATCTCGATGCCGTTGTCGGCGCCGAGCTGCTCGAATGCCTGGATCGCCGCGTCCATGGACGCGTGCCGGTAGGCGCCGGGCGCCGTCTTGGTGAAGAGGAGGACCTTGAACTCGGCGTCGGCCGTGTGCCCGTCGTGGGCGACGGCGGGCGCGGCCTGCAAGGCCGTGAGGCCGAGCAGGGGCACGGTGAGCGCGGCGAGGGCGCGCTTCACCCAGGGGTGTGACATAGGGGGTTCTCCTTGGGGAGGGAAGACACGTGGAGAAAGGTCACAGGGTGCGGAGGAAGGCGAGGCCGTCGGTCGCGAGCGTGTCCTGGTCGGCCGCCAGGGGCCGCCAGACGGAGGCCGCGGTCGCGATGGTGGTGTTGTCCGGGGTGAAGGACTCGATGACCCACGGACCGGTGTAGCCGGCGTCCTCGACGGCCGCGGCGAAGCCGGGCCAGTCGAAGTGGTCGGTGCCGGGGGCGCCCCGGTCCGTTCCGCACACCTGGAGGAGGGCGATGCGGGATCCCGCGTCCCTGATCGCCTGGGCGGGGCTCCTTTCCTCGATGTTGAGGTGGTAGGTGTCGAGTGCGAGGCCGCACTCGTCGGGGAGGGCGTCGAGGGCCTGTTCGACGGTGTTGATCAGGCTGGTCTCGTACCGGTTGAGGGGTTCGACTCCGACGCGTACGCCGTGCTCCCCGGCGTACGCGAGGACGGGGCGCAGATTCTCCCGCAGTTCGGCGAGGACGGAGCGCCGCTCGTCCGGGTCGAGCTTCCAGGTGCGTCCGACGGAGGCGTAGGCGGGGCCGCAGATCGTCGGGGAGCCGACCGCGACGGCGACGTCCACGCAGTGGCGCAGGTAGTCCTGGGTGGCGCGGATCGTCTCGGGCGGGGCGGCGACGAGTTCCCGTCCGGGGGGCATGACCAGGACGACGGAGGCGTCCAGGCCGTGGTCCTTGAGGAGTTCGGCGGTGCGGTCGGGGGTCCAGTCGCCCGGGTGCTCGACCGGGAGTTCCACGGTGTCGAAGCCCCAGCCCGCGATCCGCGGGACGAGCCGCGCCAGCGAGGCGTCGGTCGAGGGCGAGTCCCACACCCAGGTGTTGACTCCGATCGCGGCCATCTACTTGCCGCCCCAGTTCTGCGGGTATCCGGGCAGCTTCTCGCAGCCGCAGAGCGCGTAGTGCAGCGGCGGCATTCCGGGCCTGAGGTAGCCGTCGCGCTCGTCCTCGGTGATGGCCGGCTGCGGGAGGTTCCACGTCTTCGGCACGCTCTCGCCCTTGAGGACCTTGAGCGCGGCGATGACCGGGGTACGCCACTGGTAGGTGGGGTAGGTCGGGGCGATCGCCGTGAGCTTGGCGTCCTTCCACTTCTGCAGGAAGTCCTGCTGGTCCTCGCCGTTGAGGGGCGGGACGGGAAGGCCGGCGTCCTCGAACGCCTCGACGGCGGCGACGGCGGTGGCGCCGGAGTCCAGCCAGAGGCCGTCGATCTTTCCGTGCCGCTGGATGTAGTTGGTGACGATGCTCTTGGTCTTGGCGGCGTCTCCGTCGGTGAACTCGACTCCGACGACGTCGAGTTCGCTCGCGTCGAACGCCTTCTTCGCGGCCGACCAGCGCGTCTCCAGGACGTCGACGCCGGGCGAGATGCGCAGGGCGAGGACCTTCCCGCCGGGCTTGACCTTCTGGGTGAGGAACTCGGCGCCGTCCGCGCCGAAGGCGTAGCCGCCGATCGGCTTGATGAAGGTGACCGGGCAGTCCGTGCCGACGCCGCGGTCGAAGAGGATGACCGGCACCTTCGGACAGGCGCCCTTGACGGCGGGGGTGAGGGTGGCGGTGGTGTTCGGCGAGACGATGAGGGCGTCGCACCCCTTGGCGGTGAGCTCGGCGATGTCGGAGATCTGCTTGTCGTCCTTGCCCTCGGCGTCCAGGACGGTGAAGTCGGCGATCTCCTCGTGCAGGGCGACCTCGGCCTGCATGGTCTTCCAGCCCACCTGGCGCCAGGGGTTGTTGGTGGCGGCGTTGGAGAAGCACAGGTGGTACGGGCCGGTCTTCTTGTACCGGGTGGTGTCGACCGGCTTCGGGTCGATGGCCTGCTCCCACGGCTTGTCGGCGGGACCGGTCGGCTGCTTGGTCCGCATGGCGAGCTGGGCGTCGTAGTCGGCCTGGACGAAGAAGGAGGACTGCTCGCCGGTCTCCTTCGGCCCGCCGGCGCCCTTCGGGGCGTCGGACGAGGCGCTGGAGCCCGCCGAGTCTCCCGGCAGGTCGCTGGAGCAGCCGGTGAGGGTGACGAGCGCGACCGCTGCTGCGGCGGCGAGGACACGTCGGTGGATGCGCGGCATGGTGTTTCCTCTACGCGGTGGTGGGGGCCGGCTTGGAGCGCCGGGGGAACTGGAGGGATCCGAGGGCGACGGCGACGATGAGGATCAGCCCCTGGACGGTGTATTCGAGGGCCCCGGAGATCCCGTACAGGTTGAGCAGGGTGAAGAGGGCTTGCAGGGTGAAGGCGCCGGCGATGGCGGCGACGGCGGATCCGCGGCCTCCGCCGAGGACGACGCCGCCGAGGACGACGGCGGTGATCGCCTGGAACTCCAGGCCCTCGCCGACCTTGGCGGACACGCCGGCGAATCCTCCGAGGAGGACGGCGCAGACGGCCGCCGACAGCCCGGAGAGCACGAAGGCCATGGTCTTGACGCGCCGCACGCGCACTCCGGACAGACCAGCGGCGACGGGGTTGTCGCCCGCGGCCGTCAGGGTGCGGCCGAAGTCGGAGCGCATGAGCGCGATCACGGCGGCGACGGCGGCGGCGAGGACGAGGACCGACCAGGGCACGGGCCCGAGGGTGCCGCGCCCGAACTGGCGGAACTCCTCGGACAGGGCTCCGCGGGGGGATCCGCCGGTCCACAGGAACACGGCTCCGGACAGGATCAGGAGGGAGCCGAGGGTCACGATGAAGGACGGCACCTTGAGCATCGTGGTGACGAGCCCGTTGACGGCGCCGATGAGGGCTCCGAAGGCGAGCAGGAGCAGGACGACGGGCCAGGTGGCGCCGGAGTCGCCGTCGATCAGGCGGGCGGCGATCACCACTTCGGCGGTGACCAGTGATCCGACGGAGAGGTCGAACTCGCCCGAGACGATGACGAAGTACTGGCCGGCGGCGAGGATGGCGAGCGGTGCGGCCCGTTTGACGAAGGCCAGGAAGCCCTCGGGTTCGAGGAAGTAGGGGTTGGCGGCGGCGATGGCCACGAGGAGGACGGCCAGGACGCCGAAGATGGGCAGGTTGCGTCTCATCGGGCGGTCCTCCGGCGGGCGTAGAGGGCGAGGGCGGCGACGAGGACGACGCCCCGCACCACGTCCTTGGCGAAGGAGTCGATCTCCATCTGGTTGAAGACGCTGTCGAGGACGGCGAGGAGGAGGACTCCGCCGACCGTGCCGGCGACGCCGCCCTTGCCGCCGGCGAGCGCGGTGCCGCCGAGGACCACGGCCGCGATGGACTCCAGGTCGTATCCGCCGTCGGTGCCGACGGTGGGGGCGCCGGCGCCGAGCCTCGCGGCGAGCAGCAGACCGGCGGCTCCCGCCGTCAGGGAGCACAGGACGTGGGTGGCGACGAGGACGCGGCCGGTGCGCACGCCCGAGAGCCGGGCCACCTCGGGTCCGCCTCCGACGGCGTAGATGCGGTAGCCGAGGGGCGTGCGGCGGAGCAGGAACCAGGCCGCCGCGGCGATCGCCAGCCAGAGGAGGGCGGAGACGGGCACGGGCCCGACGCGGTCGTAGCCGAGGTGCTGGAAGGACTCGGGGACACGGCCGGCGGGTCCGTCGTAGCGGTACTCGAGGATGCCCTTGATGATGAGGGACACGCCGAGGGTGGCGATGAAGGCGTGGACCTTCAGCGCGGTGATGGCCAGGCCGTTGACGAGTCCGGTGAGCGCGCTGACGAGGAGGACGGCGCCGATCGCCGGCAGGACGCCGTACTGGGCCATGGTCTCTGCGGCGACGAGCGAGCTGAGGCTCATCAGGAAGGCCACGGAGAGGTCCAGCGAGCCGGCGAGGATGGCGAGCGTCTGGCCGACGGCGACGATGCCGAGGGCGGCGGACCGCTGCTGGATCCCGACGATGTTGCTCTCGCTGAAGAACTGTCCTCCGTCGAAGGCGAACAGGACCCATCCGAGGATGATCATGACGCCCAGGGCCACGAAGACGGGTCTGGCGGGACTGTCCGCGCCGAAGCCCCGCACGGTGAGTCCCTTCACCGGGAGGGACTGGAGCTGGTGGGTCATGATCCGGCCGCCAGGTGCATCACGGCTTCCTCCGTGGAGTCTGCGGGCAGGTGACCGGCGATCCGGCCGTCTCTGAGGACGACGACGCGGTCACTCATGCCGATGAGTTCGGGGAGCTCGGAGGAGATCATCAGGACGGCCATGCCGTCCTCGGCGAGTTCCCGTACGAGCTCGTGGATGGCGGCCTTCGCCCCGACGTCGACGCCGCGGGTCGGCTCGTCGAACAGGAGGACCTTCGGAGCCACCGTCAGCCATTTGGCGAGGACGACCTTCTGCTGGTTGCCGCCGGAGAGGTACCTGACCTCCTTCTCGGGGCTGGGGGGTGCCAGGCGCACCCGTTCGAGCAGGCCGAGGACCGAGGTGCCCGTGCGGCCCCGGCGGGCGCGTGCCACGAGGAGGGCGTTGTCGCGCACCGACTGATGGAGGGCGAGTCCCTCCGCCTTGCGGTCCTCGGTGACGAGTCCGATGCCCGCGTCGATGCCCTGCCGCACGGAGGCGGGCCGCAGGGGGGTCATCTCCCCCCGGGTGAAGGGCTCGGCTCCGAAGAGGGCCTTGGCCAGTTCGGTGCGGCCGGCGCCCTGGAGTCCGGCCAGGCCGACGATCTCCCCGGCCTTCAGCTCCAGGTCGATCCCGTCGAGGACGGCGTTGCCGCCGCCCCGCACCGAGAGGAGGGTGTCGCCGGGCGGGCGGGTGGCGCGCGGCGGGTAGTAGTCGGTGAGTTCGCGGCCGACCATCAGGCGGACCAGTCCGGCCGTGGTGAGTTCGCCGATGGGAAGGGTGGTCACCTTGGCGCCGTCCTTGAGGACGGTGACGCGGTCGGCGAGTTCGAAGATCTCGCGCAGGCGGTGCGAGATGTAGAGGACGGCGACGCCGCGTTCGCTGAGCCGGCGCACCAGCCGGTGGAGCAGTTCGACCTCGCTCTCGGCGAGGGCGGCCGTCGGCTCGTCCATGACGACGATCCGGGCGTCCACCGAGAGCGCCTTGACGATCTCGACGACCTGCTGCTGGGCCACGGAGAGGCGGCGGACCAGGTCGCGGGGGCCGAAGGAGCCTTCGCCGAGTTCTTCGAGGAGGGTGGCGGTGTCCTTCTCCATCGCGGCCCGATCGACCAGGCCGAGTCGCCTGGGCTCGCGCCCGAGGAAGACGTTCTCGGCGACGGTGCGTTCGGGGAGGAGGGTGAGCTCCTGGTAGATGATGGACACGCCGGCGCGCTGGGCGTCCGTCGGGTGCTTGAAGGTGACGGTCCGGCCGTCGAGGGTGATCGTGCCCTCGTCGGGCGCGTGGACGCCGGCGAGGATCTTCATGAGGGTCGACTTGCCGGCGCCGTTCTCACCGATCAGGGCGTGCACCTCGCCGCGTTCGACGTCGAGGTCGACGTCGGTCAGCACGCGGGCTCCGGGGAAGCTCTTGCCGATGCCCTTCATGCTCAGCACTCGACCCACCCGCCTTCGCGTGCCGACCGGAGCGCGGCGTCGGTGAGCAGGGCGGCACGGGCGCCGTCCTCGAAGGTCGGCAGACCGTCGCGGTGGTCCCCGCCGAGCGCCGCGTAGGCGTCGGCCACGAAGGCGTTGAAGCAGTCGTGGAAGCCCTGGGGATGGCCGGCGGGCAGCGGGGAGTAGCGGCGGGCCGCCTCCGAGAGGCTGAGCGGGTCGCGGACGAGGGCCTGGGAGCCGTTGCGGCCCCCGAGCCACAGCTGGTCGGGGTTCTCCTGGTCGAAGGCGAGGCTGCCGGAGGCGGCGGACACCTCCAGGTAGAGGCGGTTCTTGCGGCCGGGGGCGACCTGGCTGACGGAGACCGTGCCCAGGGCGCCGGATGCGGTGGCGAACTGCACGGTGGCGAGGTCCTCGGTGAGGACCGGGCCGGCGCCCGTGCGCTGCGGCACGACCACCGAGGTCTGCGCGCAGAGCGTGGTGATCGGGTCGCCGGTCACGAATTCGACGAGGTCGAACCAGTGGGAGCCGATGTCGCCGATGGTGCGGCCGGGGCCGCCCTGCGCCGGGTCGACCCGCCAGTTGTCGTCGGTCGCCTCCAGCAGCCAGTCCTGGAGGTAGCTGCCCTGGATCAGGCTGACGCGTCCGAGTCCGGTCAGCCGTTCCCTGGCCTCCCTGACCATCGGGTGGAAGCGGTAGACGAAGGGGACGGCGGCCAGTACCCCCGTGTCCTTGGCCCGTTCGGCCATGGTCCGGGCCGTCGGTGCCTCGGTCGCCAGCGGCTTCTCGCAGATCACGGCGAGGCCGGCGTCCATCGCCTGGAGCGCGATGGGGGCGTGCAGATGGTTCGGGGTGCAGACGTGGAGGACGTCGATCAGGCCGGACGTGATCAGTTCCGTGACCGATTCGAATGCCTTCTCGGCGCCGAGCGCCTCGGCGCCCTCCTTGGCGTTCGCCAGGTCTGCTCCGGCGACGCCCACCAAGCGGGCGCCGGCCTGTCGCGCGGCTCGGGCGTGGATCCGGCCGATGAAGCCAGTTCCGACGATCCCCACCCTGACTTCCGCCGACTGTCGTCGTATATCGAGCATGTTTCGGATCCTAGGGATGGCTTATGACGACCGTCAACCATAAGTGCGTCGACAGTTATGATTAGTGGGTCCAGACCAACTCGGCAGCACACCATGGATGGAGACGGGGAGTTGACCACTGAACCGGCAGGCGCCGGAGCCCTTCTGGCGATCCTTCGCGACGGCCGCGCCCGCACCCGCACCGAGCTGGTGCAGCTCACCGGCCTCGCCAGGTCGACCGTGACCCAGCGCCTCGACGCACTCGCCGACCAGCACTGGATCCGGCCCACGGACGACGCGATCTTCTCGGGAGGCAGGCCCGCCGTGGCCTTCTCCTTCAACTCCGGTGCGCGGGTGGTCCTCGCCGCCGACCTCGGCGCCACGCACGCGCGGATCGCCGTCACCGATCTCGCCACCCGCGTGATCGCCGAACGCGGCCGCGACCTGCGCATCACGGAGGGGCCCGAGCACGTCCTGGGCTGGCTCGTCGACGAGTTCACCGAGCTGCTGGCCGAGGCCGGTCACACCCTCGCGGACGTGTGCGGCGTCGGCATCGGCCTCCCCGGCCCCGTCGAGCACACCACCGGGCGGCCCGTGAACCCGCCGATCATGCCCGGCTGGGACGGCTTCGACGTGCCCGGCTGGCTCGAACCCCGGCTCGGCGCCCCCGTCCTGGTCGACAACGACGTCAACATCATGGCCCTCGGCGAGCACTGGGCCGCCAGCCCCGAGGTCGAGCACCTCCTCTTCGTGAAGGTCGGCACCGGCATCGGCTGCGGCATCATCACCGAGCACCGGCTCCATCGCGGCGCCCAGGGCTCGGCCGGCGACATCGGCCACATCCGGGTCGCCGGGGCGGCCGACGAGCCCTGCCGGTGCGGGAACACCGGCTGCCTCGAAGCCGTCGCAGGCGGCGCCGCCCTCGCCGCCCGCCTCCGGGAGTCGGGCGCGGACGCCGCGGACGGCCGGGACGTGGTCGCCCTCGTCCGCGCGGGAAACCCCGCGGCCATCCAGCTGATCCGTCAGGCGGGCCGGGACCTCGGTGACGTGCTGGCCGCGCTCGTGAACTTCTTCAACCCCGGAGTGATCATCATCGGCGGCGACGTCTCCGACGCCGGAGAGCACCTGCTCGCCGGAGTGCGCGAGGTCATCTACAGCCGTTCCCTCCCGCTGGCCACCCAGCACCTCTCCATCCGGGGACGGGGCCTGGGCGACCGCGCCGGCGTCATCGGCGCCGCGGTGATGGTCATCGAGCACACGCTCAGCCCCTCGGCGGTCGACCGGGCCATCGCAGCCTCGGACCTCGGGGCGCACGGCTCCTGACCCGCGCGCCCCGGCGCGCGGTCAGAGGCCGACGAGCGACCACTCCTGCCCGCCGGGCCGTCGGCGGGCGGCCGGACGACCGGTCCCTCCACGCACGGGAGCCTTGCCCTCGCTCTGACCAGGAGCGTTCCCGGCTCTCTCCTCCGTCCGCCTGAGTACGCGTACTCAGGTGCCGTACGCCGGGCTCCTCCATGCTGGGCGCGAACGCCGGACCGTCACAAGGGGACTTGACGCATGCACCACGCCCTGGAGTTGCGCACCGCCACGCCTCGGGATCACGACTGGATCCACGAACTGCGCCACCGCGTCTACGCCGAGGAGCTCGGCCAGCATCCGGTGGATCCGTCGGGGAGGCTGAGCGACGGTCTCGACGGCGACAACGTCTACCTCGTGGTCGCGCGCGGCGGGACGCGGATCGGTTTCGTCAGCCTCACCCCGCCGTGGGTCGGCCGCTACTCCCTCGACAAGTACCTGACGCGCGAGGAGCTGCCGGTCCTGACCGAGGAGGCGCCGTTCGAGATCCGCGTCCTGACCGTCGAGGAACGCTGGCGGTCCACCGCGGCGGCGCCGCTCCTCATGTACGCGGCGCTGCGCTGGGTCGCGGCACGGGGCGGCCGCCGGGTGGTGGCGATGGGCCGCACGGAGCTGCTCGACATGTACCTCGCCGCCGGACTGCGGCCGGTGGGGCGCACCGTCCGCTCGGGCGCGGTCTCCTTCGAGGTCCTGAGCGGCTCCGTGGCCGAACTGACGGGGGCGGTCGCGGAGCGCCACGGCCGGATCCTGGAGCGGCTGCGGGCGGACCTCGACTGGCGGCTCGACATGCCCTTCGCACCGCGCGCGGACGGCTGCGAGCACGGCGGTGCCTTCTTCTCGGCGATCGGTACGGACTTCCGGACGCTGGCCCGCCGTCATGAAGTGGTCGCGGCGGACGTGCTGGACGCCTGGTTCCCGCCGGCCCCCGGGGTCCGGGCGGTCCTCGCGGAGGATCCGGGGTGGGCGGCCCGGACCTCGCCGCCGACGGGCGCGGAGGGACTGCTCGCGGAGATCGCCGCGGCCCGCGGGCTGCCGGTGGAGTCGCTGGTCGTCGGGGCGGGCTCGTCGGACCTGATCTTCCGGGCCTTCGGCCGGTGGCTGACGCCGGGGAGCCGGGTGCTGCTGCTCGATCCGGGATACGGGGAGTACGCCCACGTCACCGAGCGGGTGATCGGCTGCCGGGTCGACCGGCTCCCGCTGCGCCGGGAGGACGGCTGGCTGCTCGACCCGGCCCGGCTCGCCGCCGCGACCGCCGACGGACGGTACGACCTCGTGGTGGTGGTCAACCCGAACAACCCGACCGGCCGCCACGCCCCGGCCGCGGCGCTGCGCGCGGTGATCGAGGCATCGCCCGCGCGGACCCGGTGGTGGATCGACGAGGCGTACCTGGGCTATGTCGATCCGGCGGACTCGCTCGCCGGGTTCGCGTCCGCCGACGCCCGCGTCGTCGTCTGCACCTCGCTGTCGAAGATGTACGCGCTGTCGGGGATGCGCGCCGCGTACCTGGTGGCCGCTCCGGGGACGGCCGGGGAGCTGCGGCGCTGGACGCCGCCGTGGCCCGTGAGCCTGCCCGCCCAGCTCGCGGCCGTGGCGGCGCTGCGCGACCCCGCGTACTACGCGGAGCGCTGGGCCCGCACCCATGCGCTGCGCCGGGAACTGGCCCGCGAACTGACGGAGTTGGACGGCTTCTCGTCGGTCGACGAGGGGGTGGCGAACTTCCTGACGGTGACCCTGCCGCCGGACGGACCGAGCGCGGCGCGGCTGGTGAGCGCGTGCCGGAGCCACGACGTGTTCCTGCGTGACCTGTCGCCGATGTCCCCGGCGTACGAGGGGCGGACCGTCCGGATCGCCGTCCGCGACACGGCGGAGAACGCGCGGATCGTGGCGGCGTGCCGGAGCGCCCTGGACGCGCTGCGCACTCCGGTGGCCGTGGTGTCGGGCGACCCGGGGCGGGCCGCCCGGTGACGACAGTGGCCGGTCTCGTCCCGTACCTCGGCGGGGCACTCGCGATCGGGGGCGTCGCGGTGGCCGCGACCCGGCGCCGCGAGCTGATGGTCCGCTGGTGCGTGTGGGCGCTCGGAGTGCCCCTGGTGACGGCCGCGTTCTGGCTCGGTCCGCCGGGGATCGCGGTGCTCGCGGCCGTGGTCGGGGTGGTCGCGGTGGCGGAGTACGGCGGGCTGCTCCGGCTGGGTGCGGTGGACCGGGCGGTGCTGGGCGCGGCCGTCGTCGGACTCGTCCTGACCGCCTGGCTGGCCCCCGGGGAGGTGTTCCGGGTGGCGGCGGTCGGGGCGCTGGCGATCGCCGGGGTGCCGCTGCTCTCGGGCGATGCGGAGCACGGGCTCCGCCGCCTGGGGGCGGGCCTGCTGGGGCTCGTCTGGCTGGGAGTCCTGGCCGGTCTCGTGCCGTCCGGAGCCCTCGGCCTCGTCCTGTTCGTGGCCGTGTCGATCGCCGACATCGTCGCGTACGCGGCGGGTCGCCGCCTGGGCGGTCCCCGGCTCTCCCCGCTGTCGCCCGCCAAGCGGTGGAGCGGCACGCTGGCCGGCGCGGCGGCCGGTCTCCTCACGCTGGCCGTGCTGTCCTCCCTGACCTGGCAGACGGCGGTGGCCGTGGCGGTCGGCGGCCCGCTCGGAGACCTGCTGGAGTCGATGGTCAAGCGCGGCGCCCGCGCCAAGGACGCCGGCCGCTGGCTGCCCGGCTCCGGCGGCCTCCTCGACCGCGTCGACTCCCTCCTCGTCGCCCTGGCGGTGCTGTTGGTGCTGAGCTGAGCGACGTGACCCGGCGCCGGGGGTGGTGGCGGTCGGGCGGGACGTCACCTCCGCCCCGTGGCGGACCGGACGTGGACCGCCGACCGGACGCCCCTCACCCCTCAGGCGCCGTGGTCCTCGCCGTCCTCGTGGAGGTGCGCCTCGACGGCGCCCAGGTGGCGGTCGTGGGCGATGAGCAGGTCGTCGTCGAGGCCGAGCAGGCGGACGCTCCCGCCGGGGAACCGCAGCCTGAGGCCGGCCGGGAAGTCGACGCGGCCGTCGTCGTGACGGATCTCCCGCACCGAGCGGAGCGGCTGTCCGACGAAGCGGGTCAGCGGCACGTCCGGCGAGTCGTCGTCCACGTGGACGCTGCCGTGCTCCCCCCACTCGTACGGTCCGTGCGGCGCGCGAAGGAGCGGGGACACGCCGGTGGAGGGCGTGTGGAACTGGACCGGCCCCAGCCCCTCCAGGTGGAGCCACAGGTGCAGCGGCTCCGGCTCGCCGTCGGCGGACCGGTACCACGCGGTGGTCACCTTCAGGAGCCGCCTCCCGACGAGATCGGCGGCGGTCAGCGGGGCGGACGGGTCGGCGGGGGACGCTCCGTCGCTCATCCGTCCTTCCCTTCCGGCTTCCAGGGGCCGACGGCGAGGCGGCCGGTGGTGCCGAGGTCCAGTTCCGGGACGACCATGACGGGGGCGGCTCCGGGCTGCCACCGGACGCGGACGTAGGGAGCGCCGACCGGGTCGCCGGCTTCCGTGGTGTTGCGCCAGACGAGGCCCGCGCGGGCGCGTTCGCCGGGGCGGAGGGTGAAGGGGCGGGCCGGGCCGTCCGCTCCGGTGCCGGCCGCGATGGTCTGGCCGCCCTGGAGGACGCGGACGCCCGGGAGATCGCGGTGGTCCTCGTCGAGGGGCTGGATCCCGGGGTAGCCGTCGAGGGGCAGGGGCCGGGTGCCGCAGTTCTCCAGGTGGAGGCCGACGGCGCGCAGGCCCATGGCGGCGTCGCCCTCGTCCGCGTGCACGCGGACGCCGGAGGGCGGGCAGGGGCCCGTGGGGGCAGGGGCCTCGGCGGCGGGGACGGTCCGCACGGTGCCGATGCGGACGCGTCCGCCGACGAGGGAGTCCGGCGTGGCCAGGGCGGCGGTGACGGTGCGGGTCACGGTGGCTCCGGCCGCGACGGCCGGGATGGTCTCCTTCGCGTTGTCCATCGCCCGCCCGTCGGCCGTCAGGAACTCGAAGACGGCGAGGGTGACGACCGGCCCGTCGGCGGGGCCGGTCACGGTGTACGTGGCGCAGGGCCGCGCGCAGCCGCCGAGACCGGTGATCCGGATGCCGTTCTTCTCCTCGGCGGTGACGGAGGGGCTGGGCACGGTGGGACCGGAGCCGCCGGCGGTCCGGACTCCGCAGGCGGTGAAAAGGAGCAGGCCGGCGGCGAGTGCGGGCAGGAGGGCGGGTTGCGGGCGCATGGCGCCGAGTCGATCAAGCGCCGTGCCCGGCCGGCCATGACGTGAGTCACTTCTCCGGTCACAGGGACGTCACAGATCGCTGCGGGCGGCGTCAGGTGCGTCGACCCGCGGGATTGCCGACGCGGGCGGGGGCGCGTGTCCGTGGTTACCGCCGCGCGCTGAAGGTCCACCACTCCCCCGGTCCCGTCGTACCGCCCGGAGACGTGCGGGGCGGCGGTGCCGGGGGCGATGGCGGCCTGACGGGGCGTCTACGGGATCGACAGGGCGCACACGCGGCCGGCGGGGTCGAACAGGCGCAGGTCTCTGATCATCTTCTTGGCCAGCAGGAGGTGACCGCGCTGGTTCGGGTGCAGTCCGTCGCCGAGGAGGCCGTGGGGCACCGTGCCGCCGCCGGACTCCAGCCAGTGGGTGTGGTGGTCGACGAGGACGACGTCCAGTTCCGCCGCGACCTCGCGCATGATCTGGGCGTAGTCGCCCAGCGCGGCCCGGTTCGGCCACTGGTTCACGTCGACCGGGTTGGGGGTCTGGAGCAGGGGGATCGCGCCGCCGGGCAGGGCCCGGACGTCCGACACGAGCCTGCGCAGGTTGGTCCGGTACACAGCGGGTCCGGTGGAGGCGGTGGCGGCGTCGTTCGTACCCAGCATGATGGACACGACCTCGGGGCCGAAGGCCGCCACCCGTTCGGCGAAGGTCGTCACCAGGGACTGGGTGGTGCTGCCGCTGACGCCGGTGTCGATGACGAAGTCGCTGTTCTTCGGCTTGCCCAGCTCCCAGCGCACCCGCTCCTGGAAGTGCTCGGGGTAGCTGCGCCAGCCGTCGGTCCACAGCGCGCCGTGGGTGATGCTGTCGCCGGTGGCCAGCCAGACGGCCGGGGTGTCGGAGTTGAGGATCGTGGAGATGCGGCCGAGGTCGGCGAGGTCGACGCGGACGCTCTCGGCGGCGATCTCCGGCTGGGACAGGGCGCGGTCGTAGACGGCGACCCGTTGGATGGTGCCGGTGTAGAACCATTCGCCGCCCGGGTGGTCGCTGTCGAGGTTGCGGGCGACGTGGAGCGCGGTGAGGCCGGAGGCGCTGCCGAAGAAGTGCGCCTGGTCGGTGGTGAAGACGGGGCGCCCGTCGGCGTAGAAGGTGGTTCCCGTGCCGGTGACGGTGATCGCGAGGGTGTGGAGCGCGCCGTCGTCGTACATGGTGCGGGTGAGGTGGTTCTGCTTGACGACGCCGTTGTCGCGGACGGAGAACTGCAGCCTGCCGGCGCTGACGCACGCCGTGACGTCGGTCGCCGGTCGCGTCGGGTCCGAGGCACTGAGCAGGGTCATCGCCAGGTTGCGGCTCGTGGTGCCGAAGGTGGCCAGGACGGTGCCCGAGCGCAGGTCCCGGACCTTCCCGATCTGCGCGGTCAGGTCGGTGTACGACCGCCCGTCGTAGGCCCGTTCGGCCCGGTGGTCGAGCACGGGCGCGGTGGTCGACGCGGCGGCCGCGCGGGTGAACGAGGGGGTCAGGGTGGCGGCGGCCCATGTGCCCGCCGCGAGAAGGACAGATCGTCTGCGCACGCTGGTTCCTCTTCGGGATGGGGTGGGGTGGGGTTGCGGTGGCCCTGGGGCCTGCCGCCGGAGTGCGTCCGGCGGCAGGCCCGCTCAGGAGGGGTCAGTTGGCGCGGTGGACGGTGATCCGCTCGATGCGGCCGCCGTAGAGCCACTGGGGGCCGCCGCTGTCGACGTTGCGCCCCGCCCACATGCCGTTGAGGCCCTGGGTCTGCCCGAAGAGGGACGGGGTCGTGGTCGACGCGATCCGCACGCCGTCCGCGTAGAGCGTCGTGCCGGCGTCGGTCACGGCGACAGCGAGCGTGTGGTCGAGTCCGTCGGCCAGCGACCGGGTGCCGTCGAGCCGCGCGCTGTAGACGCCGCCGGCCCGGGCCTCGAAGTGGGGCACTCCGCCGTTGAGGGAGAGCGTCACGTTGGTCGACGGCGCGGCGGTGTCCGAGGCGGAGAGCAGCGTTCCCGCGACGGGCGTCTTCGTGGTGCGGAAGCGGACGGTGAGCACGCCTCGCGTCAGGGGCGCGACGTCGGGCAGCGATCCGGTCAGATCGGTGTACGAGGTCGTGCCGTCGAAGTCCTTGGCGAGCGTCGTGTCGAGGGCCTTGCCGCCGCCGACGACGAGCATCCGTGCGGTCGTGGAGGTCGTGGCCGCGCCGGACTGGAGGGCGACGGTGAAGTCCTGCTCGCCGGAGGCCGTACCGGCCGGGGGCGTCACCGGGAAGCGGAGCGCGACCGTGGCTCCCGGCGCGATCGCCGGAATCTGCTGGGCGGCCGCGCCGGGCCAGCCCGAGGGCGTGGCCAGGGTGGCCGTGCCGGGGACACTGGTGAGGTGGCCGTGGTTGGTGACGCGTACCTCCACCGTGTTCGGCGTGCCGGCGGTCAGCAGCCCGTCGAGGACGGAGGTCTGGGCGGCGAGCTTCGGGGCGCTCTGGTCGGTCGGGCAGTCGGCGCCCAGCCAGGAGGCGTTGAAGCGCGCGAAGGTGATGCGCTGGTAGGGACCGGATTCGTACAGCAGGCCGAAGGTGCCGTCGGCGAGCCGGGTGAGGGTCGAGTACGCCGAGCCCCCGGCCTCGACCACCTTGGACGTGGGCCAGGTCAGGCCGTCGTTGCAGGACATCCTGACGGTGAGGCGGTGACGGGTGGTGGTGCTCGCGGTGTTGCTGAACAGCAGCCAGTGCGACTGCGGTCGCTCGGCTCCGGCCGTCGCGTCGTAGCGGAGGATCGCGGCGTTGTTGGTCGGGTCGATCAGCTCGTCGTCGGGGACGGGGGCGCTGTAGGTGACGCCGCCGTCGGTCGAGTAGGCGACGAGCCGGGTCCTGGCGCTGGAGGTGCGGCTGTTGAGCATGACGCGGCCGTCGGCCAGCTCGACGGTCTTGTTCTCGTCCATCAGCGGGCCGACCGGGTTGCCCCTCTTCCACGTGCCGCCGTGGTCGTCGCTGTACGCGCTCACCGCCCAGATGCTCCCGTCGGCCTTGCGGAACGCGTACTGCTGGACCAGGCGTCCGGTCGACAGCTGGATGCCGGTGCCGGAGGAGGCGAACATGCCCTTCCAGGCGGGGTCCTTGACGGCCCGGGTGATGCGGCGGGTGGTCCAGGTGACGCCGCCGTCGTCGGAGTACGCGTAGTCGGCGTGGAGGGAGTCGGTGGCGTCGTCGGCGTTGCCCGCGGCGGAGTTGAAGAAGCCGATGCCCGCCGGGCCGTACGCGTAGAAGACGAAGACCCGGCCGGTGACCCGGTCGACGACGATGCTGGGGTCGCCGGCCCCGATGCCGCCGTCGTAGTCGGCGATCGCCTGGGGGGCGGTCCAGGTGCGGCCGTTGTCGGTGCTGCGCCGGACCATGACGTCGAGGTTGCCGGGCAGGTCGGCGGAGCTGTCGTTGCGCCGGTCGTAGGCGGCGACGAGCGTGCCGTCCGGCAGGGTGTCCAGGGCGGGGATGCGGTAGGTGTGCGCGCCCTGTCCGGCGGTGGCGAGGACGGTGCTCTCGAAGAGCGGCTCCTCGGCGGTGCGCCCGTGCTCGCGCGACGCGGTGGCCTCGGAGTGGGACGGGGGCCCGGCGGCCGGGGCCGGCGGCGCGGCGAGCAGGCCGGCCCCCAGGGCGAGCAGGAGAAGGAGCGGAGCGGTACGGGTGGTTTTCACCGATGCCTCCAGATCGGACGACAGTAAGGCATCGGACATCAGACGTTGTGGTGAACCTAGAGTGCCGCCGAGGGACCGTCAACCCCGGGCAGGGCAACGGAATTCGGGCCGCGCGCGCCATTGCCCGGACGGCGGTTCGGCCCTAGAGTCGCTCAGGCATCGGACATCAGACGTCACATGCCTTGTTCCTTCTGGGAGGGAGAGGGACCCGTCCCTCATCCCCCCAGGTGATCCACGGCCCCGGGTTCGATCCGCCGGTGCAGCCGCCTCGGCACGTCGAACCCCACCATCACGACCACCACCAGACTCAGCCCGGACGTCAGCACCGCCAGGGCTGTCCCCAGCGCCATGCCCTCGGCCAGCCGTGCTCCGAGCACCGGCGCCACCGCACCGCCCAGCGCGCCCACGTTGTACGTGAACCCCAGCCCGGCCGCCCGCCGCTCCGCAGGGAAATGGCCGCCGATGTACCGGGGCAGCAGCCCCGAGACGCCGAAGCCCAGGGCCTGGAGCACGAACAGCAGCGCCCCGAGCAGCGGCAGGTTGTCGTCCACCGCGAAGACCGGGAAGACGAACACGAGCGACGCGAGCAGCGTCCACGCGTACGCCCGTGACGGCCCGAACCGGTCCCCCGCGAACCCGGACAGGCAGCAGCCCGCCATGGTGCCGAACCCCGCGAAGTAGAGGACCTGCGCCACCTGTTCCGGCGTGTAGCCGAGTTCGGTCTTCAGGTAGGTGGGCAACAGCGCCTGGATCGGCCAGCTGTACAGGAACGCGGCGAACACCGTGCCGATCAGCGCCAGATACAGGATCCACCCCCGCCGGCCGCCGAGCTGCGCCGCGAACGCCACCATGACCGCGGCCGCCAGGACCGACAGAACCGCCGTCGCGCCTCCCGCGGCTCCCGTGAACACCGCGAACAGGGACCCCAGGGCCACCACCGCGAGCAGCCCGTTGACGAGCCCGCGCCGCCGGCCGGCGTAGAGCGGCCGGAAGGGAGCGGGCCGGGTCGCCGTCTCCGCGACGGCCTCCTCCCAGTCCTCCGCCTCCGGCAGGGCGCGCCGCACCCACAGGGCCACCACGACCGGCAGCACGCCGAGGTAGAACATCCAGCGCCAGCCGTGCTCCGGCACGACGACGCTGTACGTCTCGGCGGCCAGCACCGTGCCCATCGAGTAGCCCGAGATCAGGAAGCCGCTGGCGCGTCCGCGCAACCGGGCCGGCCAGCTCTCCATGACGTAGGTCGCGCTCGCGCTGTATTCGCCGGCCATGCCGAGGCCGATGACCAGTCGCGCCGCGAACAGGCTCCCGTAGTTCCACGCGAAGCCGCACGCCAGGGTGCCCAGGGAGAACAGCCAGATGCTGATCACCATGGCCGTCAGCCGGCCGTACCGGTCGCCGATCGCGCCCAGGACGGCACCGCCCAGCCATCGGGTGATGAAGGCGGCCGAGACCAGGCTCGCGGCCTCCACCGGCGTGAGGCCGAACTCCTCGCTCACCTCGGTCAGGACCAGGGTGATCAGGACGAAGTCGAACCCGTCGAGGAGGTAACCGATCCAGGCGCCGGCGAACGCCTTCCAGCGCGCCCGCCCGATCTCGCGGTACCAGGGCACCGCGTCTTGTCTCTCGTCCACCCTGCACAGCATGAGGGGCGTGGCCCTCTCCGCCCGGGAGGGCCACGCCCTGGGACGCCGCCGTCGGACCTGAGCGGTCCGACGGCGACGGGTTCAGACCCGGCCGTCCGCGACGGCCGCGGCGAACCACGCGGTCAGCGTGGTGGGGTGGGTGATCGCCGTACCGACGACCACCGCGTGCGCCCCGTGCGCCAGGGCGCGCGCGGCCTGCGCCGGGGAGTGGATCCGGCCTTCGGCGATCACCGGTACGTCCAGCGCGCCGGCGAGCCGCTCCACCAGCTCCAGGTCCGGCCCGGCGGCCTTGCGGTCGTACGTGGCCGGGGTGTAGCCGGAGAGCGTGGTGCCCACCAGATGGGCGCCGAGCGCGGCGGCCCGTACCCCTTCCTCGTACGTGGACACGTCGGCCATCACCAGACCGCCGGCGGCGCGGACCACCTCGATCGACTCGGCCAGCGGGCGGCCGTCCGGCCGGGGCCGGTCGGTGGCGTCGAGGGCGACGACGTCCGCTCCGGCGTCGAGGACGGCGAGGGCGTGCCGGGCCGTCGGCGTGATGTACACGCCTTCCGTGCCGTCCTTCCACAGCCCGATCAGCGGCAGGTCCAGCGCGCCGCGGATGGCCCGGAGGTCGTCCAGGCCCTGGGCGCGGATGCCGCCCGCGCCGCCGTCGCGGACGGCCATGGCCATCCGGCGCATGGTGTCGGGGTCGCGCAGCGGCTCGCCCGGGTACGCCTGGCACGACACGATCAGCGCACCGCGCAGGCGGCCGAGCACCGTGTCCCGCTCCGTGCGGTCGCTCATCGCACGGCCTCCAGGGCGAGGCGGGCCGCGCCGAGGACGGCGGCGTCGGCGCCGAGCGCGCCCCGGCGCAGTTCCACGTCCTTCAGCGGCGGCAGGAGCTCGGCCGCGAACGCCTCCCGCAGGGGTTCCCACCACTCCGGGCCGCAGTTGCTGACGCCGCCGCCGACGAGGACCAGTTCGGGAGCGGTCATGTTGACGATGCCGCCCAGCGCCTCGCCGAGGGCACGCGCGCCCCCCGCCAGGACCCGGCGGGCCGCCTCCTCGCCGCCGGCGGCACGGGCCGAGACCTCGGCCAGCGACGAGACCGGGGCCGACGCGGACGTCGCGTACGCGGCGAGCAGCGCCGGGCCGCTCGCCACGGCCTCCACGTGCCCCGATCCACCGCAGGTGCAGGGGATCCCTGCGGCCGACGGCACGGGGACGTGACCGGCGTGCCCGGCCGCGGAGCGGGCTCCGTGGTGGACCCGGCCGTCGATGAGGAGCGAGCCGCCGATACCGGTGCCGGCCGCGACCAGCAGGACGTGCCGGTGTCCGGCGGCGGCGCCGAGCCACGCCTCGCCCAGGGCGTGGGCGTGGACGTCGTTGTCGACGGCGACGGGGACGCCGAGCGCCCGCTCCAGGTCCCGGCGCAGCTCGGTCCCCGCCCAGCCGGGCAGCGCGTCGGTGGCCGAGACGATCCGGCCGGACCGGGGGTCGACGACGCCGGCGCTGCCGACGCCGACGGCCGTCACCGGACCGCTCAGCTCCCGGACGGCCCGGACCGCCGCGGCGACCACTGCCGCCGGGCCGTCCGCGGCCGGGGTCGGCAGTGTGTGCCGGGCGTGGACGGTGCCGCTCGCGTCGACGAGTCCGGCGGCGGTCTTCGTGCCGCCGATGTCGATTCCAGCGACGAGGGTCATCGCAGGTCCGCCCGCTCCAGGATCTCCGCGATCCGCGCGGTCTCGTCCGCGTCCAGCGGGCGCATCGGCGGGCTGACGACGTTGGTGTCGATGATCCCGCGCACCTTGAGGGCGGTCTTGAAGGCGCCGAGGCCGCCCGCGGTCGCGGAGGCGGTGCCGGGCCTGGCGACGGTCACGATCTCGAAGAGGCGGGCGATGCGGTCCTGTTCGGCCCGGGCCGCCGCCCAGTCGCCGGCGGCGGCGTGCCGGTCCAGGCGGGCGTAGCCGTGCGGGTCGACGTTGCCCAGGCCCGGCACGGCGCCGTCGGCGCCGCCGAGGAGCATGGCGTCGACGACGACCTCGTGGCCGGTGAGGACGGAGAAGCCGGGCAGTTCCCGGGCGCCCAGGCAGAGGTAGCGCAGGCCCACGTCGTCACCGCTGGAGTCCTTGATGCCGGCCAGGACGCCGTCGGCGGCGAGGCGCAGCACGAGGTCGGCCGACAGCTTGCTGTGGACGCAGACCGGGACGTCGTACGCCAGGAGGGGGAGGTCCACGGCGTCGGCGATGAGCCGGAAGTGCCGGTCGATCTCGGTCTCGTGGGTGCGGGTGTAGAAGGGGGCGGTGGCGACGATGGCGTCGGCGCCGCTCTTCAGGGCGGCGCGACCGCGCTCGATCGCGCGGTTGGTGGTCTGCTCGATCGTGCCGGCGACGACGGGCACCTGCCCGGCGGTGGCGCCGACGATGGTGTCGACCACGAGGTCCTTCTGGGCGTCGGTCAGGTAGGCGGTCTCACCGGAGCTGCCGAGGGCGAAGAGTCCGGTCACCCCGCCTTCGAGGAGGAAGCCGACGAGCCGCTCCAGGGAGGCGTTGTCGATCTCGCCGTCGGAGGTCAGGGGGGTGACCACGGGCGGGATGACTCCGGTGAAACGGGGGGTACGGGCGTTCACGACGTGCTCCTGGCGATGTCTGCGGGGGTGGAACGGGAGGAAGGGAAGGCGGGGGTGTCGTCCTTCAGCGGGTGGACGCAGTGCCAGCGGTGTGCGTCCCTGGCGCCGTCGGCGGCGGGGAAGGCGGTCGCGCAGGCGTCGTCCGCCTTCCAGCAGCGCGTGCGGAAGGGGCAGCCGCTGGGCGGGTTGACGGCGGAGGGGACCGGACCGGTCAGGATGATCCGCTCGGTCTGCTCCAGCAGGCTCGGCGTGGCCGAGAACAGGGCCTCGGTGTACGGGTGGGCCGGGGAGGCCGACACCGCGCGGGCCGGGCCCTCCTCGACGATCCGCCCGAGGTAGAGGACGGCGAGGCGGTCGGAGAGGTGGCGCACGGTCTGGATGTCGTGGGAGATGAACACCATGCCGAGGCCGAGCCGGGCGCGCAGGTCCACGAGCAGGTTGAGGACCTGGGCGCGGACGGAGACGTCGAGCGCGGACGTCGGTTCGTCGGCGACGATGATGTCCGGCTCCAGGGCGAGCGCGCGGGCGATGGCGACGCGCTGGCGCTGGCCTCCGGAGAGCTGTCCCGGCAGGGCGCCGAGGGTGTGGCCGGGGAGGCCGACGAGGTCGAGGAGTTCCTCGACGCGCTCCTCGCGCTCCCGCTCGGTGCCGCGCCGGTGGACGTCGAGCGGGTCGCGGAGGATGCGGCCGACGGACATCCGCGGGTTGAGCGCGGTCGAGGGGTCCTGGAAGACGACGCCGACCGAGGCCCCGAACTCCTTGCGGCGGCGGGCGGCCGGCATCCGCCACAGGTCCTCGCCGCGGAAGTGGACGGTGCCCTCGGTGGGCTTCTGGAGGCCGGTGAGGACGCGGGCGAGGGTGGACTTGCCGCAGCCCGACTCGCCGACCAGGCCGAGTATCTCGCCCTTCGCCACCGCCAGCGTGGCGTCGGTCAGGGCGTGGACCGCGTCGTGGCGGAAGAGTCCGCCGCCGCGGGCCTTGTGCCGGACGTGGATGTTCTCCAGGCGGATCATCGGACCGCCTCCTTCCGCAGCTCGGCGATGGCCGCCGGGTGGTGGCAGGCGAACGCGTGGGCCCGGCCGGCGGGCGCGGTCAGCTCCGGCGGCGCCGTGCGGCACAGCTCGGTGGCCGCCTCGCAGCGGGAGGCGAACCGGCAGCCGGCGCCGAACCCCTTCGGGGCCGGGACCACGCCGTGGATCTGGTGGAGCCGCTTCGCGCCGGCCTCCAGGGAGACGACCGAGCCGAGCAGGCCGCGGCTGTAGTGGTGGGCCGGTGCGACGAGGACGGAGCGGGTGTCGCCGACCTCGGCGAGCTGACCGGCGTACATGACGGCGACGCGGTGGGAGAGGTCTCCGACGAGCGCGAGGTCGTGCGAGACCAGCACCATCGCGAAGCCGAGCTCGTCGCGGAGCCGTACGAGGAGCTCCACGACCTGGGCCTGGACGGTGACGTCCAGTGCCGTGGTCGGCTCGTCGGCGATCAGGAGCTTCGGGCCGCGGGAGAGCGCCATGGCGATGAGGACGCGCTGGCGCTGGCCGCCGGAGAGTTCGTGCGGGTAGCTGCGCAGGGTGCGCTTCGGGTCCAGGCCGACCAGTTCGAGGAGTTCGGCCGGGGTGCGGGTGCCACCGCGCGAGGTGAGCTGGCCGAGCTGTTTGCCCACGAGGATCGAGGGGTTGAGGGACGACATGGCGTCCTGGTAGACCATCGCGATCTCGGGGCCCGCCAGCGTCCGGCGTTCCTTGCGGTCCATCGTGAGCAGGTTCCGGCCGCGGTACTCGATGGTGCCGGAGACCTCGGCGTTGCGGGCGAGCAGGCCCATGACCGCGAGGCTGGTGATGGACTTGCCGCAGCCGGACTCGCCGACCAGGCCGAGGGTCTCGCCCTCGCGGACGGTGAAGGAGATGCCGTCGACGACGTTCACGTCGCCGTACCGGTCCGGGAAGCGGATGGCGAGGTCCTTCACGACCAGCAGCTCGGCGGCGTCGTCGGCCACCGGTCTCGCGGACGGCGGGGTGGTGCGGACGACCTCGGCGAGCCGGGCGAGCGCGGCGTCCACCTCCTCGCGCGCGAGGGGCCGGGCCTCGGGGCGGGCTGCTTCGCGCGGGGCGTCCGCTTCCTGCGTCCGGGCCGTCCTGGGGGCGGCCGAGGCGTCGGTGAGCCCCTCGGAGAGGATGTTGAGGGCCAGGACGGTGACCAGCAGGACCATGCCGGGGAAGAAGGTGGCCCACCAGCCGCCGGAGAGCAGGATCTGCCGTCCGTACGCGAGGACGTTGCCCCAGCTGGGGTCGGGGTCCTGCACGCCGGCGCTGATGAAGGAGAGGCTCGCCTCGAAGGTGATCGCCTCGGCGACCAGCACGGTGGCGAAGACCATGACGGGCGCCGCGCAGTTGACGGCGACGTGCCTCAGGACGATGTGGCCGCGGCGGGCGCCGATCACCTTCTCGGCGGCGACGTAGTCCTCGCCGTACTGGGCGAGGACGTTGGCGCGGACGACGCGGGCCAGCGACGGCACGTACACGAAGGCGATGGAGCCGATGATCACCGGGACGCTGGGGCCGAAGACGGCCACCAGGACGGCGGCGAGCGCGATCGGCGGGAAGGACATGACCACGTCGAGCGTGCGCATGACCGACTCGTCGCCGAGCTTGCGCGAGGTCGCGGCGAAGGCGCCGAGGAGCGCGCCGCCGACCACCGCGAGCGCGGTGGCGCCGAGGCCGATGAGGAGCGAGTAGCGGGCTCCGTGCACGACCCGGGAGAAGACGTCGCGGCCCACGCGGTCGGTGCCGAACCAGTGGTCGCCGCCCGGTGCCCGCACCGGGGTTCCGGTGGCCAGCGGATCGGGGGCGATCAGGGGCGCGAGGACGGCCGCGGCAGTGACGAGCAGCAGGATGCCGACGGCGGCGCGGGAGGTGAGCGGCAGCGCCCGGAAGCGGATGCCGGGTCGGGAGAGCCTCTGGGCGAGGCGACCGGTGAACATGCGTCACACCGTCCTGATACGGGGGTTGACCAGCAGGTACAGGAGGTCGACGACGACGTTGACGACCAGGAACGCGAGGGCGATGGTGAGCACGGTGCCCTGGACGAGGGCGGTGTCGCCGCCCGTGACGCCTTCGAGGATGAGCTTGCCCATGCCGGGCAGGTCGAAGATCGTCTCGATGACGACGGCGCCGCTGAGCAGGTAGCCGACCTTGATGCCGAGCACGGTGAGCGGGGTGACCAGCGCGTTGCGCAGCACGCCGCGGACCACCACGGTCCGGGGCAGGCCGTTGCCGGTGGCGGTGCGGACGTAGTCACGGTCGAGCTCGGCGACCATCGAGGTCCGGATGAGCCGGGCCAGGGACGCGGCGACGGGGATGGCCAGGGAGATCGCCGGCAGGGCCATGGCCCGCAGCCATCCGGTGAAGGACTCGGCCGGGTTGACGTAGCCGCCCGTCGGGAAGGCGGGGGTGTTCAGGGCGAACTGCTGGATCAGGACGACGCCGAGCCAGAAGGACGGGATCGCGATGCCGGCCATCGACAGGATGCGGGTGACCTGGTCGGGCCAGCGGTCGCGCTGCACGGCGCCGGTCACGCCCATGGCGACGGCGAGGACGATCGCGAGGACGAGGCCGAGGGCGGTGAGCTGGATGGTGACGGGCAGGGCGATCGCGATCCGGTCGGCGACGGCCTGGCCGGGCGGCAGGGTGACGCCGAGATCGCCCTGGAGCAGCTGCCCGAGGAAGGTGACGTACCGGACGGGCAGGGGGTCGTTCAGCCCGTGCTCCTCGGCGAAGGCGGCGCGGGCCTCGGCGGTGGCGCCCTCGCCGAGCGCGTTGAACGCCGGGTCGACGGGAGAGAACTGCAGCACCACGAAGACCAGCAGGGTGATGCCGAGGATCATCACCGGCATGATCGCGATGCGGCGCAATGCGAGCCGGAGGAAGACAACCATCGTTTGGTTCCTAGCGGTTGGAGGGGTGCCCGGGCCGGCCCGGCGTCGGGTGCGGGCCGGCCCGGGCACCGGTCAGGAACGGCCGACGTTGAGGAACGACATGCCGGTGGTGGGCAGCGGGCTGAAGCCGGGCAGCGCCTTGTCGCTCCAGGCGGTGGGCAGCTTGCGGTGCAGGATCGGGTAGATCGGGACCTCGTCGGAGATGAGGTCCATGACCTGGTTCCAGAGCTTCGTGCGCTCGGCGGCGTCGGAGCTGCGGGCCGCCTGGTCGAGGAGCGCGCGGACCTGCTTGTCGGGGGCGGTGCCGTCCCAGCGGTAGCGCTTGGTCGGCCAGGTGCCGTCGTAGAACCAGCGCAGCAGCAGGTCGACGTCGTTGCCGAAGACCGAAGGGTCGCCGGGGGCGACGAGGACCTGGAAGTCGCCCTGGTCGACCTTGCCGTACTGGGCGGAGGACTGGCCGATGTCCAGCGTGGTCCGCACGCCGACCGCGTCGAGGCTCTCCTTGATCAGCGGGGCGATGTCCTTGACCCAGCCGGTGTCGGTGGTGAGCAGCTTGATCGAGAGGTTGTTCACGCCCGCCTCGGCGAGCAGCTTCTTCGCCTTCGCGGGGTCGTACGAGTAGACCGTGGACGCCTTGTGGAAGTCGGGGTGCGTCGTCTGCAGGTAGCCCTGCGCGGCGGTGCCGTTGCCCATCATCGCGGTCTCGATGATCTTGGGGGTGTTCAGGGCGTAGTGCAGGGCCTGGCGGACCCGCTTGTCGTCGAAGGGCTTCTGCCGGGTGTTGAACATCATGAAGAGCTGGCCGAAGGACTGCACCGCGTCGACGGTCGCCTTCTCGGACAGGCGCTTGGCGTCGATGTAGGGGACGTCCTCGATGGCCTGGACGCGGCCGGACTCCAGGGCGCTCACCCGGGCGGCCGGGTCGGACATGAGGCGCCAGGTCATGGACTTGACCTTGGCCTTGTTGCGGCCATTGTACTTGTCGTACGCCTCGAAGACGATCTTGTCTTCCTTGGTCGCGGAGACCAGGCGGTAGGGACCGGAGCCGACCGGCTTGGCGTCGAAGCCCTTGGGGTCGGCCTCGACCAGCTTCTTGGGGACGATCTTGGCGACGGTGACCCGGGAGGGGAACAGGTCGAAGGGATACTTGAGGGTGAACTCGACGGTGGAGGCGTCGACCGCCTTCACCTTGTCGAGGAAGGGCAGGAACTGCGCCATCAGCGAGGCGTTCGCGGGGTCGAGGATGCGCTCGAAGCTGTACACGACGTCCGCGGAGGTCACCGGGGAGCCGTCGTGGAAGGTGGCGCCGGCCCGCAGGGTCGCCCGGTAGGTGGTCGCGTCGATCTTCTCGGGCAGGGCGGTGGCCAGCGCCGGGCGGGCGACCAGGGTGGCCGGGTCGAGGTCGGCGAGCCCCTCGAAGACGTGCGTGTTCGCGGCGACCGGGGTGGCGCCCGAGGCCGTCATGGGGTCGAAGCCCGTGGAGAGCGCGTACGAGATGCCCGCCTCGATCGTGGTCGTGCCGCCCCCCGCGCCGTTCGCGGAACCAGTGGAGGCCGGGCCACCGCACGCGGCGAGGGTGCCGGTCAGGACGGCCGCGGTGCCGACGACGCCGGTGTAGCGCAGGAAGCTGCGGCGGCGGAGTCCTGCGGGTGTCCGCTGCGACATGGGGGTCCTCCTAGGGGCGACGTTCACTCGGGAAGAGCCTGGAGTTCGGACGTCTGATGTCCGACGGCTGATAGCGTTGGAACCTAGCTGGACGAGGGAGAGGGGTCAATAGGTGGCCAGTCCTGAGATTTCCGAAGTGCGCCGGGGACGCGCATCGCTCCGAAAGACGGTGGCGGAGGAGATCAAGCACTACATGCTCGACAACCGCATGCGTCCCGGCGATCCCCTGCCCACCGAGGCGGAGCTCTGTGCCGCGCTGGGTGCGAGCCGCTCCAGCATCCGCGAGGCGGTCAAGACGCTGGCCGCGCTGGACATCGTCGAGGTGCGCCACGGGCACGGCACGTACGTGGGCCGGCTGAGCCTGTCCGCGCTCGTCGAGTCGATGAGCTTCCGGGGCATGCTCAGCCCGGACGACGACTTCCAGGTGTACGCGGACCTCGTCGACGTGCGCGAGCTGTTCGAGCGCGGCAACGCCGAGCGGATCATCGGCGCGCTCAGCGCGCGGCACCTGGACACCCTCGACGGCCTGGTCGACGAGATGGAGCGGCAGGGCTCCGGCGGAGGCGACGGCTTCGTCGCCTCCGACCGCGCCTTCCACGCCCTCCTGGTGGAGCCGCTCGGCAACGAGCTGATGAGCCAGCTCACCCTGGCGTTCTGGGACGTCTACTCGATCGTCTCGCCCCATCTCAACCTGATGACCATCGAGGACGAGAAGGTGACGGTGGACGTCCACCGCCGGATCGCCGAGGCGGCGCGGGCCGGAGATCCGACGGCGTTCATCGCCGCCGTCGCCGACCACTACGCCCCGGTGCGCCGCCGGCTGGCCGACGCCCGCGCCAGGACCACCGCCGGGAACTGACGGAGCCGGACGAGGTGCCCGCCCGGTCCCCACCGGGCGGGCACCTCGGCGCGACCGCCCCCGCTTGACCGCCCCCCTTGACCGCCCACCCGAAGGGCCTTACTGTCGCGACCGGACATCAGACATCTCATGTCCGATTTCGTGGATCACCCCGAGGAGGCGGCCGTGCCGCTCACCGACCTGTCCCTGGACGACTGTCTGGCGTACCGGCCCGAGGTGCCGGCCCCCGCCGACTTCGACGACTTCTGGGCCCGCACCCTCGCCCTGGGCACCGCCGCCCCACCGGAACTGCGCCCCGTCGACAACGGCCTCGCCCTCATCGACACCTACG
The DNA here is from genome assembly GCF_042885515.1 of Streptomyces sp. NPDC058052. NCBI lineage: Bacteria > Bacillati > Actinomycetota > Actinomycetes > Kitasatosporales > Streptomycetaceae > Streptomyces > Streptomyces sp. NPDC058052. Next base: position 80,659 of record NZ_JBHVRX010000015.1, read on the forward strand.
ACGTCACCGTCCCCGGCTTCGACGGCCAGCCGGTACGCGGCTGGCTCCGGGTGCCGGCCGGCGCGACCGGCCCGCTGGGCTGCGTCGTCGAGTTCCTGGGGTACGGGCGCGGGCGCGGCCTCCCCCACGAGAACCTCCTCCACCCGGCCGCCGGTCACGCCCACTTCCTCATGGACACCCGCGGCCAGGGCTGGTCCGCCGCCCCGGGCGACACCGCCGACCCCGCACCCGGACCGAGCGGACCGGTCCCCGGCTTCCTCACCCGAGGGATCGAACGCCCTGAGGAGCACTACTACCGACGGCTGTTCGCCGACGCGGCCCGCTGGGCCGAGGCCGCCCGGGCCCTGCCCATGGTCGACCCCGGCCGGATCGTCGTCACGGGCTTCAGCCAGGGCGGCGGCATCGCCCTCGCCGTCGCCGGACTCGTCCCCGGCCTCGCCGGCGTCATGCCCGACGTGCCCTTCCTCTGCCACATCCGGCGCGGCGCCGAGATCGCACCGGAACCCCCGTACACCGAGATCGCCCAGTACCTCGCCCTCCACCGCGACCGGGTCGACCAGGTCTTCACGACCCTGTCCTACTTCGACGGCATGCACTTCGCCGCCCGCGCCGACGCCCCCGCGCTCTTCTCCATAGCCCTGATGGACCCGATCTGCCCGCCGTCCACCTGCTTCGCCGCCTACCACCGGTACGCCGCGGACAAGACGGTCGAGGTCTACCCCTTCAACGGCCACGAGGGCGGCGGCAGGGCCCACGAAGCGGCCCAGCTCGCCTTCGTGCGCGCCCGCATCGGCTGACCGGTGCTCCCGTCGACCGCGCCGTCAGAACCACTCCGGGAGGCCGCTCCCGACGACCCCCGCTTGGGCCCGCACGCCCGTGTCCCGGGGCCGTCGTGACCCCCGGCACTCACCCCGGGGCATCAGCGCCGCGACGACACGCCCACCCGCTCGTGGCGGCGGGCGGCCACACCGGTGGCCACGACGGCGGAGAAGAGGACGCCCGCGGCCACGTAGCCGACGACGGTGTCGGTGACGACCAGGACGAGCAGCAACGGGATCAGCGTCATGTTCCCGGTCCTGGACACGGCGAAGGCGTCCGCGCGCAGGACGAGGCGCAGGAAGCGCGAAGGCGGGACGTCGGTCATGGATCTCCCCCGCACGGAACGTGAGGCCCCGTCCGTCCGGGCGGGCCAGCCTCCGGGTGAGACTACCCGGTCACCGTTCCCGCTCGACGACGGCCCCGCCCCCGCGAACGAGCACGCCGCGGCCGTGGAGAACGGCGACGCCACGGTCGGACCTCGCCCTCAACGCAGGGCGCCTCCCTGGAGGTCGAGGCTCCAGGTCTGGCCGACGAGGGCGTGACCGAATGCCTCGGTGGGGTCCTCGTGGATGAGGGTGAAGCCGAAGTGCTGGTAGATCCTGCGCGCCGCGTCGAGGTTGCCGGTCGTCCACAGCGTCACGGCCCGATAGCCGGCCGACCGGGCGAAGGCCAGCGCCTCCTCGACCAGGCGGGTGCCGATGCCGAGCCCCCTGGCGTCGGGGGTGACGAGCAGGACGCGCAGCTTGGCCACGGCCGGCCGGTCACTGGCGACGAGCATCACGCAGCCCGCCCGTTCACCGTCGACGTCCGCGATCCAGGCCGCCTGCGCCGCCGCGGTCCGCTCGGCGGCGAAGTCGGCGACGATCTTCGCCACCAGCGCCTCGAAGTCCTGGTTCCAGTGGAACTGCCGGTCATAGAGCTCCCCGTGGGCCATCACCATCCAGCCGAGGTCCCCGGGACGGTCGGCACGGCGCATCGTGACACTCCGCTGGTCTGACCTTGCCGACATGTTCACTCCTTGCATGGAAACCCTCACCACAGGCTACTGACACAGTCGTGTCAGTAGCCGTAGGGTAGGCGCATGCCTCCGAGCACCGCAAACCCCTCCCCCCGCCAGACCGAACTCCTCGAAGCCGCCTACCGGTACGCCCTGGCTCACGGCCTGGCCGGCATGTCGCTGCGCCCCTTGGCCGACGCGATCGGTTCGAGCACCCGCGTCCTGATGTTCCTGTTCGGCAACAAGGACGGACTCCTCCAGGCCCTCCTCCAGAGAGCCCGCGCGGAAGAACTGGCCCTCCTGGACGAACTCCGCGGGCACGAGCAGCCTCTCGGGCTCGCCTCCGCCGCGGAGAGCGTGTGGGCCTGGCTCGCCGCCGACAGCCACCGCCCCCTGCTGCGCCTCTGGGCCGAGGCGTACACCCGCTCCCTCGTCGAGCCCGACGGCCCCTGGGCGGGCTTCGCCAGGAACACCGTGGACGACTGGCTCGCGGTGCTCGCGGACTGCCAGCCGCGGGCCGAACGGAACAGCGCGGCGGGAACCGCCCTCCGCACCCTGACCCTGGCCGTTCTCCGCGGGGCTCTGCTCGACCTGCTCGCCACGGACGACGAACGCCGTGTGACCGCCGCCGTCGACCAGCAACTGGCACTGCTGCGCGGTGCGCGGCCCGGCCACCGGTAGGAGCCGTCCGGTCGCCGGCCGGCGGGCCCGTCCCACCCCACCCCACCCCACCCCACCCACGAGACACCGGGCGAATCTCCCGTGCCGACGGGGGTCGGTGATCGCTAGGTTGGTGCCCTCGGCGTCGAACGGCCCGATCGGAGGGATGAAGGTGGAGAAGTCGCAGGTGAGCTTTGGCCTGGAGAAGGGCGTGACCGGGTTCAGCGGCCCCAACGACCCTCCCGTGCCGAGCACCGATCCCCGAGCGTGCCGTGCCGGCTGGTACGCCGCGGCGCGGGCCGCGGGAGGCCAGGTCGAGGACTTCACGGAGCGGGAGTACCCGCAGAACTTCCACACCGCCACCATCAGCGACCGGGACGGCACGCACATCGCGCTGTTCCACGCCCACTACCCGCTGATCGCCTTCGTCGGCGACCGGCGCTACTGGTACACCGACGAGTTCCGGGAACCTCCCGCATGGGCCACCGAGCTGATCAGGACCGGCTTCGTCGTCCCGAGCGCGGCACAGCTCCGGTCTCCCCTGACGGAGTGGGACACCTCTGCCCTGTCCGCGGCGGAGTGGCGTCAGATCGAGCACTGGCGGCCGCGGACCCTCGGCGCCACGCTCTTCAACTCCTGGGACTGAGAACCGGCCGGCGCCCAACTCCCTTCCTCCTCCGCCAGGAGCCCGTGCCACGGCCGCGAAGGGGAGGTGCTGATCAGGACGCCGACAGGTGAGGCGGTCCCGCAGGCCGGGGAATTCGGGTGACAGCCGAGGCGAGCTCCGCGATCATCGGCCGGTGGCCACAGAACCGGACCTCCTCAGCCTGCAGATCGTCTGTCCACCGCCCGGAGAGGGCGCGGTGGAAGTCAGGCCCCTCGTCAACGGACGGGATCTGCTGGCCGACGTGTTCCCGCGGGGGACGGGTGTGAGCCCTCGGTACCTCTTGCCGCCGGCCGGGCCGCTGCTTCCCCGCTCACGGCCCGCCGAGGTTCGGCTCGCCCTGGCGGGGTGCGGCTACGAGCCGTGCTGTGGCGCGCTCTACGTGACGGTCGGACGCGACGGGGAGCACGTGGTGTGGGCGGACTGGCGCGACCCGCCCCGCCAGGACGTACGCCTGCCGGAGCTCAGGTTCGCGGCCGGTCCGTACGAAGCCGAGGTCCGCCGGGCCGAACAGGACCGTGGATGGGAGTGGCCGGCCGGAGTCGTCGCACGGCTGCTGGAGGACCGCCTGCGGGAACGCACCGCCTGGCTGTCCCGGTGGGAGTGCGAGCTGGAAGACGTCTGGGCCTCGCGCACCGAACCGGACCGGATCCACGTCCTCCTGATGCATCCCCGCGTCCGGACCGAGACGGGACCCTGGCTCCAGTTCGGGATGACTCTCCCCGTCGAGGAGGCCGACGACCCGGCCGACCAGGCCGAACGGTTCGAGGCACAGCTGACCGTGAGCGATCCCCGCGCCGCCGCCGAGGTCTGGGGAGGCTCGCACGACGCCGAGCTGCTCGGCTACCCATGGCCCCCGGTCGACTAGGCCGTCTCTTTCGGATGTTGCCGCGCCTGTGAGGTCTGGGGCCGCGAGGTGCGGATCCGGCGTACCGCACACGGTGGTGCGCACCACGTCGCGCGAAGGCGGGAACCCATGGATGACGAGAGCACACGGCGTAGCCGAGAGTTCGGTGTGCGTCGCGCGAACGGCTCGGAGGCGGACGCGCTCATCGGCGTCGACGCCGTCGCCGTCGCCGGGGACCCCGGACGACGCGCGAGCATCCGGACGTGGTGCCGCCAGGGCCTGGCGATCGTGGCGGAGGACGCGTCCGGCCCGCTCGGCTACTGCGTGGTCGAGTACACCTTCTTCGAGCACGGCTTCGTCACCCTGCTGACGGTGGCCCCGCCGGCGCGTCGAAGGGGCGTCGGGCAGCGGCTGCTGGACGCCGCGGCCGAGACGTGCACGTCCGCGAAGCTGTTCACCTCGACCAACGTCTCCAATCAGGCGATGCAGCGCTTGCTCCAGCGGGCCGGCTGGAGTCCGGTCGGCCTCCTTCACGGCCTCGACGAGGGGGACCCCGAGCTGTTCTACCTCCACCGGCCGCGAGCCACGTAGACACGCGCCCGTCGAGTGGCCCGGTCGGCGGCCAGGAGCGTGGACTTCGTGACGCGCCGCGGCCCTTGCCCCCGTGCGGTGGCGTTCCTGGCTACGCTCGGTCCCTGGTGGCCCGCGCCCGGCGGGCCTGCGAGGGGCCGGGACATGGGGTCGGGCGAGAAGCTGCTGTCGGAACTGATCGCCAGGTCCCGTCCGGTGCTGGGACGGGACCTGGCCGCGCTCGTGTCCGAGACCGGTCGCGACAGGGGGCTGCACGACGTACGGATGTACCTGGCCGACCTGCAGCAGGCGAAGCTCGTGGCCCTTCCGCTGCCGACGACGGCCGGGGAGGAGACGCTGAGCATCGACGACTCGGCGGCGGGGCAGGCGTACCGCCGGGAGCGCACCGTACGGTCGGACGACGGTGCCACACTCTGGGTGCCGATGATCGACGGCGTCGAACGTCTCGGCGTCCTCAAGGCCACGGCTGCCGGTCTGGACGACGAACTGATCTCCTGGTGCGAGGCTCTGGCCGGGGTGGCCGCGCTGCTGCTCGTCTCCAAGTCGTCCCACAACGACCTGCTGATCGAGGCGGAACGCCGGCGGGCCATGACAGTGCAGGGCGAGCTGGTGTGGGCGTTTCTGCCGCCGCGCACGATCGGGAGCGCCCGCGTGACGTCGTCCGCGGTGCTGGAGCCCGCGTACGACATCGGCGGTGACGCCTTCGACCACAGCTTCGACGGCGACGCCCTGCATCTGGCGCTGCTGGACTCGATGGGGCACGATCTCGCCTCCGGCGGGGCGAGCGCCGCCGGACTCGCGGCCTGCCGGGCCACGCGCCGTTCCGGAGGAAGCCTCGCCGACATCGTCCTGGCGATCGACAGGATCCTGGACACGTGGTTCACCGACCGGCTCATGACCGCGGTCATCGCCCGGCTGGACACCGCCGACGGCACGCTGGCCTGGGTCAACTGCGCCCATCCCCCGCCGCTGCTGATCCGCGACAACCGGATCCTGCCCGACGCGCTCGTCCGTGAGTCCGATCTGCCGCTCGGCTGGGGCTTCCACACGGAGACACCGCCGGCCGTCCACACGACCCGGCTCGAACCGGGCGACCGTGTCCTCCTCTACAGCGACGGCGTCACCGAGGCGAGGTCCCCGCAGGGCGACCTGTTCGGCGAGGAACGGCTCAGCGACACGGTGATCCGCGCGCTCGGCGCCGGAGACCCCGCGCCGGAAGCACTCCGTCTCCTCCTGCGGGACCTCCTCCGCCACCAGGACCGCCGCCTCCGCGACGACGCCACCATCGTGCTCGCCGAGTGGCACCCCAACCGGGGCTCGATGTGATCACGAGCGTCACCACCGGCCCGCGGGCGACGCCGAAGGTGCGCCATGATCTCTTCATGGACGACCTCCTGACGTTCCTTCACGCCCGCTACGAGGCGGACGCCCACACCTACGCCGATGTGGCCTACCGCTTCGGGGGTGACGCCCTCCTCGACAGCCACCTGCCGATGCTCGACCTCGTCGACATGCTGGTGCGGGAGTACGAGGCGATGGATCCGTCCGACGCGCGCTTCCCCGGTCTCGGACATGCCGTTCGCGTCCTGGCGCAGTCGCACGCCGACCACCCCGGCTACCGGGAGGAGTGGCGGCCGTAGAAAGCTGTCCCCCGGCGACGTCCGGTCCGGAAGTCGCCGGGGAACCCTGTCTCCGTCATCTGCGGAGAGGGCAGGATTCGAACCTGCGCGGGCCCGTTGGACCCGACCGTGGAGCCGAGGCTCCGGTCCCCGATAAACCACTCCGGGCACCTCTCCAGAAGCCGCCCGGTGCGTCCGCCGGGCTGTTCCTGAGAACAACTGTGGCAGACACCGCTGATACCGGTCTGACGTACCGCTGACACGCGTCCCGGCCCTCCCCCGTCCTTCCGCGCCCAGGAGGCGTCCGCCGCATGGGCCGAGCGGCCCCGAGCGCGGCATCGCGGCCCGTTCCCGCGTCAGACGCCCCGCAGAACACGTGCGAGTGCCGCCCGGCCCACAGGTCCCCAGTGCGGCTTGCCGCCGGGAAGGCCCCGGTCTCCGTTCTGCCCCATGAGCATGAGGAAGAGGCTCTTCATCGCGGCCAGCCCGCGGGCCCTCCGGATCGCCGCCTCGTCCGCGTGCCCGTACGCGTCGAAGAACCGTGCGGCCGTTCCCTCGGGGAGCAGCACCCACGCGGCGGCGAGGTCCCACGCCGGATCGCCGGCGAACATGTCACCGAAGTCGACGACGCCCGAGAGCGTCCCGTCCGAGACGACGACGTTCGCGGGGTGGAGGTCGCCGTGCACCCAGACCGGCGGTCCCTCCCAGGCGGGGGCCGCAGCGGCGTCCTCCCAGACGGTCCGGACGTCGGCGGCGATGCCGTCGGGGACGACGGCGTGGAGGAAGTGCGCGAAGCCGTCGGTGCAGTTCCTGGGGTGGGCGCCGCGGTCGGTGGCGATCGGCGCCTCGGCCGGCGCCTCCACATGGAGGGCCCGGAGGAAACCCGCCAGCGTGTCGGCCGCGTGGACGCCGCGGCTGATCGAGCCGTGGTCCAGCGGTTCGCCGGGCACCCAGGTCATGACCGTCCAGTGCTTGGGGAAGCGCTCGGACGGTTCGCCGCACCGTACCGGGGTCGGCACCGGAAGCGGCAGGCGCGGGGCCAGCACGGGGAGCCAGCGCCGCTCCTTGAGCTGGAGCTCCGGGGTGGGGTCCATGCGCTGCACGCGCACGGCCAGCTCGTCCCCGAGCCGCCACATCTGGTTGCCCCAGCCGCCCGCCACTTCACGGATGTCCAACCCTGCCAGGTCCGGATGCTGCTCCCGCAGCAGAGTGCGGACCAGGTCGGCGCTGATCTCGATCTCGGTGTCGGTCATGCGACGTCACAGTAGTTCGGCGTGGGTCGCCGCGCTCTCCCGCACCCGGCCGCGGGAGAGCGCGCCCTCGCCGTCCCGGTCCTCAGTCGATGGCGGGTCGCGCCGTGATCTACAGCCGGGTGATGGCGTACGCCTCGATCGCGTCGCGCTGGTACGCGGCCAGGCCGGGGACGATGGCCTCGTAGGCGGCGCGCCACGTCTCGTTGCCGACGAGGGAGCGCCCGATGGCCCGGTACTCCTCGGCGGAGACGGCACGCAGTCCGGTCAGGGCCCGGTACTGGGCGTGGATCTCCGCCTGGACCGGTTCCGCGTCGGCGGGATGGCCCGCGGCCATGAGCTCGGCCAGCCGGATCATCTGGGCCGTGCGCGCACGGTGCGCGGCGTCGGCGTCGGCCTCGCTCATCGTGGCCGCCCGCCGGCCGACGTCCGCGGCCAGTTCCGGGAAGTCGCGCATGTTCTCCTCGTACTGGGAGGGCGTCACGCCCTCGAAGAGGTTCTCCGGTCGGTTGATGGTCATGGGGTTGCCGTCCTTCCTGGACTGCTTCAGTTCGGCGATCGTGCGGGAGACGGTCCCGGCCAGCACGTCGAGCCGGTCCCGTTCCGCGAGGAGACGCTGGTGGTGCCGCTCGAGGGCGTCCACCTCGTCGACCTCCTCGGACAGGATCCGTCCGATGTCGCAGAGACCGACGCCCAGTGCCCGCAGCACGAGGATCTGCTGCAACCGCAGCAACTGGCGCTCCCCGTAGTAGCGGCGGCCGCCGGCGCCGATCCGGGCCGGCGGCAGCAGACCTGTCTCGTCGTAGTGACGCAGGGTCCGGGCGGTGACGCCCGACATACGCGCCACCTCCGCGATCGGCCAATCCATCACGACTCCCGCGCTGCAGATCGCCGGGCCGGCGTCTCCGGCCCTGGTCACGACGGTAGAAGCTGCCGCAACGGCAACCGCAACCCCGGCAGGGCCCAGAATCCCTTGCCTGCGCACCGGCTGCCCTTCCGCCTGCTTGAACTCTCCGGGAGGGCGATGCAGGGTTGATCCATGACTTGGACAGCACCACCCGTCCACCGCACCGGGCACCTCGGCGAGCTGGGTGTCGCCACCGAGCGTCATATGCTGGAGGGTTGGTTGAGCTGGCATCGGGAGACGTTGCTGGCCAAGTGCGCCGGGCTCGAATCGGCCCCCTTGGCGCGGACGACCGTGGAGCCGTCGAACCTCACGCTCCTCGGTCTGGTCCGCCACATGGCGGAGGTCGAGCGGTGGTGGTTCCGGCGAAGCTTCGCGGGCGAGCCGATCGGCGAGGTGTTCACCGGCCCGTCGGACGGCAACGAGGGGCTCGACGGGGTGCGCGCAGCCCGAGCGGAGAGGGACTTCGGGTTGTTCCGGGCCGAGGTCGAAGCCTGCGACGCGGCAGTGGCCGGGCACGGCCTCGACGAGACCTTCCTGTCCTCCCGCGGGGTTCCCCTCAGCCTGCGCTGGGTCTACATGATGATGATTCAGGAGTACGCCCGCCACAACGGTCACGCCGACCTCCTGCGCGAGCGGACCGACGGGATGACGGGCGACTGAAGGTCCTCGGACGGAGGGTCCGTAGCGCCCTGCGCTCCGGCCGGACCACCCACCGGCGTGACGCTGCGAGGTGCGCCCTCGCCGCCATGGCCCACAGGGCGATCACGACCGCCCTCGGTTCACCTCGTGACCGACCTCAGTTCACGCTGACCGCCGCGAGCGCGAACAGTCCGACGGCCACGAGCACCGCGAGCACGGCCAGGACACCCAGACCCACCACCAGGGCGATGGCCGACCATCCGAGTCGTTCGGCACGCCGGCTTCGCGCCACGGCTTCTTGAGGGTTCACAGAGCCTCCTTCCTCGTCCGGCCCGTCCCCCGGTCGTGGGGGCGGACACGCTGACCGACGTCACGGGAACTGTAACTTCCCACCGCGGGACGGCCGTCACCGCCGTCGCCCTCTCCCCGGAACGCCGACGCCGAGGGGGGTCGGCGAGCTCATTCCGTCGTTCGGTCCGCCGTCCGTGCGGAGCAGTCGTGTCCGTCGCCGGGCAGGCCCAGGATGTTCAGCTCGGGTTCCTCGTCCTCGGGGACGACGAAGGTGAAGTGCGCGCCTGACGGGATCGTCGCCAGCGAGCACTGGTCTCCGAACGTGAGCGGGGCGTACGGCTCCCAGGCACAGCCCGCCCGGTCCAGGGCGGACACGACGTCCGCGTACCTGAAACCGGCCGGGAACTCGGCCGTCCCCCCGGTGACCGACGGAGGGAGTTCGACGGTGTCACGCCAGGTCTGGACACAGATGAGGGAGACCTTGCGGCAGCGGCAGACACTGAGCTCCAGGTCTCCGTAGGCGAAGAGCTTCGGCCACTTCCTCCGCCGGCTCATCGTGCCGATCTCCCACGGTTCGCCGAGCGCCGCGGTCACGTCGTTCCAGTCGGCTCCGATGGACACCGGACCCAGCCGGCCCGTCTTCGCCAGGCCGGCCAGGACATCGAGTACCTCCATGGTGCGAAGCCTGCCAGGGACCCTGACCAGCGGTCCACCGGGTTCCGGGGGCGGGCCGCCGCGGTCGCCGACGTGTTCGTGGGCGGTCCCCCGCGGCTCGTCCGGTGCGGGCCCGGCCGCCGGCGACGGCCGGACTGCGCGGCGGGCGCGGGACCGGTCAGGATTCGAGAAGCCCCGGCCGGTACCCGGCCCCTAGCGTGAGGGTCATGGCAACCACCACTTCCTCCGCAGCCCCCCTCTCCCTCGCGTCCGTCACCCTCGAGGTGGCCGACCCCGAGGCCGCCCTCCGCTTCTACAGCGCCTTCGGCGTGGACGCCTACGTCCGCCTCCGGGCGTCCGAGGCCCCCTCCACCGGGTTCCGCGGTTTCACCCTGGCCCTGACCGTGGCCGGGCCCGCCACCGTGGACACCTTCTTCCGCGCCGCCGTGGACGCCGGTGCCACGGTCCTGAAGCCCGCCGCGAAGTCGTTCTGGGGCTACAGCGGCGTCGTCCAGGCCCCGGACGGAGCGATCTGGAAGATCGCCACCTCGGGCAAGAAGGGTTCCGGCCCCGCCGCCCTGGAGGTCGACGACGTCGTTCTGCTGATGGGCGTCGAGAGCGTCAAGGCCACCCGGCAGCTCTACGCCGACCGGGGCCTGCCCGTGGCCAAGAGCTTCGGCGGCAAGTACGCCGAGTTCGCCCCCGGTCCGCTCAGCCCCGTCAAGCTGGCGCTGTACAAGCGCCGGGCCCTGGCCAAGGACCTCGGCGTCCCCGTCGACGGCACCGGCTCGCACCGCATCGTCCTCGGCAGCACCACCGACGCCTTCACCGACCTGGACGGGTTCTCCTGGGAGGCCGACACGTCGGCCTCCTCCCCGCGGCCCTGACCCGGGGCCCGGCCGCACCGACCCGGCCGGCGCCCACGCACCGTGGCGGTGGCGCCGGGGTGAAATGCGGGAACGGCTGTCGGAGCCGGACGAGCCGAATCCGCGACGCACCGCAGAACCACAGGAGGAAGACCATGAAGTTTCGCGCCCATGTCGAGCCGCCCGAGCCCATGCGGGGCCTGGAAGTCCCGCCCGAGGTGGTGACCGCGCTCGGCGGGGGCGCCCGGCCGCCGGTGACGATCACGGTCAACGGTCATTCCTGGAAGAGCCGGGTCGCCATCCTCCGGGGCCGCCACCTGCTCGGCCTCAGCAATGCCAACCGGCAGGCCGCGGACGTCGCGATCGGCGAGGAGGTAGAGGTCGAGGTCGAACTCGACACCGAGCCGCGCGTCGTCGTCGAACCCCCGGACTTCGCCCAGGCCCTGGACGACGACCCGGCCGTCCGCGCCGCGTACGACAACCTCACCCACAGCCGCAAGCGCGAGCACGTGCGCGCCATCGAGAGCGCGAAGAGGCCCGAGACGCGCCGACGGCGCATCGAGAAGGCCATCGCCACCCTGCGCGGCTGACCTTCGAGTGCCGGTCAGGACCAGCCCTCGGCACCGCGGTCGCCGTGCCGAGGGCTGGTCCTGCCTGCGCGCTGGGGCCTCTCCCTCTCAGGCGAGCCGGACGCGGACCCGCTGCGGGGCGCCGGAGGCTTGGGCGAGGCCGGTGAAGGTGAGGTTCAGGGTCGCGCCGGTGGTCGCCGCGGTCACCGTGCCGGGCTTGGAGATCACCGAGGAGACCCGCTTGGCCCAGGTGATCCGCAAGGAGGTCGTCCGGCGGGCCGGGTCGGAGACCACGACGGTCGCCGTGCCGTCGCGGTGTTCGCGGACGAGGACGGACGCGGGCGCGTCGGCGGAGAGCTGTCCGACGGCGCCGGCCGTCCAGAAGTTGACGGCGGTGAGACCGAGGCGGGGTACGCGGACGCCCTGCTGCGAGCCGGTGTTGGCGAGGAGGTGCAGCCATCCCCGGTCGGCGGCGCGCCGGGCCGTGGTGCGGAGGCTCGCGCCGGGCATCAGGACGTACGCGTAGTCGCTGTCCGTCGGATCGGTGCCGTGGTCGGTGAAGAGGGTGAGGTAGCGGCGGGTGAGCGGGGTCGCGGGTCCCCCGGCGTTGATGTCCCGCCAGGCGCCGGTGCGTTCCTCGCGCACGGTGCCGAGCCTCAGCCCTTCGGGGAAGACGTAGCCGGCGTGGCCCTCGACGTGGGCCCAGCGGGCGTTCTCGAAGGTGCCCTGCTCGCCCTGCCCGTCGGGCTGCACCCTGCCGTCGACGGTGAGCGCCGGGGTCTCGGACGCCTTGAGGGCCCGGTTGTCCACGGTGGTCTCCACGGCGTGGCCGTCGGTGGACGTGATGCCCGCGCCCAGACAGACGACGGCGTCGTCCAGCCAGAACCATGACTTCTTCGCGTTCATCGTGGAGGACAGGCCGATGAGGTGCTGTCCGGTGGCGCCGAACTCGCCGTCGGTGGTGCCGCCCACCCAGGCGGCGTTCGGCATGGGCTGGCCCCAGTTGCCGCCCTCGCCGTCGGCGAGCGGCTTGCGGGAGGCCGTGATGCCGGGGAGGCGGTAGGGGTCGACGGTCGGCCAGTAGGCGTCCGCGTACTGCTCCAGGCCGAAGTCGTCGCCCCACCAGGAGAGCCAGCCGGCGCCGGTGTGGTAGCCGCGCGCGTGCTCGCCGTTGCCGTACTCGTAGTGGGCGACGCGCTTCGAGGCCATGGAGACCGAGGCGCACCAGCCGCGGCGGCGATGGGTGGCCCGGTCCATGTGGTGGAACAGCCGGTGCTGGACCGGTTCGGGCGCCGGCGTGACCGAGGTGTCGTCCAGCAGGGACTGCAGCAGGGCGGCGCGGACCAGGCTCAGCTTGGGGTTCCTCAGCGGAGGGGCGTGGTAGTCGCGCTGCATCCAGCCCTTGACCATGGCCCGCCAGCGGGCGTTCTCCGCCTCGCTCGCGCCGCGGCCGATCAGCACGATGGTGGCGAGCAGGGCGTGGGCCCGGGTGTGGTCGGAGGTTCCGGCGCGGCTGATGCCGCGGGACGAGACGTTGTCCATGATCAGGCCGTTGTGGACGAACGGCGCGATGGCGTGGTCGACGGTGTCCAGGAAGAGCTGCGCGTCCGGGGAGGCCACCGGCCACGGCGAGGTCCGCAGCAGGGCCATCAGGCGTCCGATGCCGTCGTGGAGGACGGAGCCGTATCCGCCGATGTAGGGGACGTTGCGGTGCTGGATGAACGATCCGTCGGCGTAGAAGCCGTCGCCGCTGGTCACGTACGGGAAGACGGGGTCGAGGGCGGCGACCGCGCGGGCGATCCGGCCGCTGTCCTCCCCCACGATCGCGCGCAGGATCACACTGCGGCACAGGTCGACGCGGTTGGCGCCGGTGGATGTGCCGGTGTACGCGTCGAAGACCGAGTCGGGGACGAAGTGGTCGACGGCCCGGCAGTACGCGGCGATCTGCTCGGCCGTCAGGTGGTCGTGGACGAGGACGCACGTGTCCATGAGGGCCTGCGGGGCACCGATCTGCCAGTTCCACCAGTTGCCGTAGCGGACGGTCGTCTCGTTGTAGACCTGGGCGTGGAGATGGTCGAGGCCGTCGAGGACCGCGCGCAGGACGGCGGGGTCTCCGGTGAGCCCGGTACCGGGCTGGGCCCATGCCTGCGCGAGCGTGCCGATCCGGTTGTAGCTCTCGTTCATCTGGGCGGAGAAGGCGTACGACTCCGCGTCCGTGTCCGGTTCCGGGTCCCGCCACACCGCGTCCGGCCACAGCGAGCCCTCGGCGGGGAGCATCGTGGACAGGTGCGCCCGAGCCGCCGTACCGAGGTCGGCGAGCAGGCTTCTGAACGGCTCGGCGGTGGGGCTGAAGCCGGTGCCGAGGACGAGGTCGCGCCAGCCGGCGCGCAGCGCGGCGAACTCCTGGGGGTCCGGGGTCGCGGCGGCGGCCGGGGCGGCGGCGGCTCCGGCGACGCCGAGAGCCAGTGCGGTGCCGCCGGTCACCTGGAGGAAGGTGCGGCGACGCAGGGATGAGGACATGCGGGACCAGCCTTTGCGGGGGACGTCATGGGGAGTGCGGAGGAAGCCGCGGGGGGAGCGGGGACGTCATGGGGGAATGGGGACGTCGTGGGGGCGGGGGACGTCAGGGGGGGACGGGGGCGTCATGGGGGGACGGGGGACGCCATGGCATACGGAGGGGGAAGTCCTCGGGAGTGCGAGGGGCTCGGCGGAGGTGCTTGTGCAGCAGCCTCTGCAAGCGCTTTCTCCCCGTCAAGGGACGAGGGTGACTCGGGCAGTATTCGGTCAGTCAGAGGGCACGCGGTCGACCGGACCCGAGCTGCGCCCCACCGCCTGGGAAGCCCTTCGCCGGCGTCCCGGAGGCACGGCCGGGTCCCTACCGCCGGCGCTCCTCGGGCGACTCGTGTCCGTCGACCGGCCCGCCGGCGGCTCCGCAGGAGTCCCGGATCACCAGCCTCGGCAGCCACTCGACCGCGGAGTGCGCGGCGTCGGGCTCCTCCAGGCGCCGTACCAGCAACCGGACCGCCGCCTCCCCGACGGCGAACGTCGCCGGACTGACGGACGTCAGCGGCACGTCGGCGAGCGCGGCCATCTCGTCGTTGTGGCACACGAGCGCGAAGTCCTCCGGCACGCGCACCCCGTGGGCCCGCAGCCGGTGGAGCAGGTTCACCGCGTCGATGTCGGTGTGGACGAGCCCGGCGCGGATCTCTCCGGCACGGATGAGTGCGAGGAGGCGGTCCGCACCGATGTCGTCGAGGTCGCTCCCCGGTCCGTCCGGAGTCGGTGAGAGGTCGTCGTCGGGGAGGCCGAGCGCGCGGACCGCCGAGAGATAGCCCTGGCGTACCGCGGGCCTGGTGTGGGTGTGCCGGGCCAGCAGGGCGACGCGCCGATGCCCGAGCTGGGCCAGGTGACGCACGGCGAGCGCCGCTCCGCCGGCGTGGTCCGACACGACACGGTCGAGGTGGGAGCCGGGCACACCGAGGGGGATCCGCCGCTCGACGAGGACGGCGGGGACCGGAGGCGCGGCGAACGGCGCCGCCTCCGCCTCGTCGGGACCGTCCAGGGCCCAGCTCGGAGCGAGCAGCAGGCCGTCGACGCCGGCGTCGAGCAGCGTGGCGACGTGCTGGCGGTCCCGTTCCGAGGTGTAGTCGGTGACACCCACGAGCAGGCGGGCGCCCGAGTCGGCGGCGGCTCGGCGGGCGCCCTGGATGACGGACCGGAAGTAGTAGTCGGACACCGGTACGACCATGCCCAGCACGGGCCCGCTCGGCGCGCGCGGCACGGTCCGGCGGGCGAGGCGGGCGTCGCGGGCGTTGAGCGGCGAGGTCGGCCAGGAGACGGTGCCGTGCAGCCGCCGCACGCGTCCCACCGCGGCCAGCGCGGCCACATCGCGTCGGGCGGTCTCCACGGAGACCTCCAGTGCCGCCGCGAGTTCGGTGACCCGTACGCTCTCCCGTTCACGGACGAGCCGCAGGATCCTGCCGTGCCGCTGCTCCACGCTCTCTCGCATCGGTGGCGGCTCCTCGCTCCGGTCGGTGGGTCGCGGGCGCAGCCTAGCGCCGTGTTCCGCTCCGGCTCCCGAGGTGGATCGGGCAGGGGTGCGGCAAGCGCGGGCGGCGGGGATCCCGCGCGCGGTGCGCCACTCGTGGCGCGCGGGCACCGCGGCACGGCTCGACGCCGTGGCACCACGGACGGCATGACGACCGAGCGAAAGGTCCATGCCGCGTAGACGGCCGGGACGCGTCCGGGCCACGCTCCCGGACCAGGGGCGGTCACCACGCCCGAAGCCGGCCATCGACCGCCTCTCCCCGCGTGCGCTGTCCGAGATCGTCCGCCTGGAGCGCTCCCGGAACTACCTGCGACCAGGGGATGTCGGCGCCGCCTTGCGCCGGTGGAAGGCGTACGTGCACCGGCCCGAGCGCGAGCTCTGGCACGACGACGAGTTCGGCGACGCGCACTGGTACTGCTGCGGCAACCCTCACGAAGGCCGTGCCCTGCTCGACGCCGTCCTCCGCGCGATGTCGCCGCGCGGAGCCCGCGAACTCCGCGCGATCGTCGAGGGTCTGGACGCCTTCATGGGCTCACCCGCCACGGTCCCGGACCGTCAGACGGTGGAGGACATCAGCGCGTCGCGGCGGCTGTCGAGGGTGGCGCGGAGGACGGGGGCCTCGGAGCCGTCGCAGGGCGCGTAGAACGTCAGGCGGCCCGGGTCGGCGTGGTGCAGGTCATGGGCTGATGCCGGGACGGGTTTCCTCGGCTGCCGTGATGCCGGACACCGTGGCCGTGGCGGGCCGGCCTGCCTGGACCTGCTGGAGGCGCTCGATCGTGGCGGCCAGCACGGCGTGGGCGTCCGCCGGGTCCTCGCCCGCGTCGTCGACGACGACGCGGGCCACGATGGTGCCGGATCGGCTGTAGCCGTGGACCGTGCCGCTGAATCCGGTGTCCGTGAGGAAGGCCGACTCCTGTCCCACCTGGCCGGCCTGCACCGAGACCGTCCCGTCCCGCTCCACTCACGTGTCGTAGGCCGACTTCGCGTGCGCGGCAGTGTCGAACTGGCATACGTCCAGGTCGATGCCGTGCGAGACCGTGGACCCCTGATGGTCGTCGTCGCCGCTGCCCGACCGCCGCCATCTGGCGGGCGCGGGCGCGTCCAGGGGTGCGCAGTCGTCGGGCTCGCCCGGCATGCGCTTGTGCAGCGTGCCGGGGAGGTAGCCGGGAACCACGTCCTCCGCGTCGGGGATCGCCCGGGTGAGATCGCCCTGGCTCAGCTGTCTGGTCACCGGTACGGCGGAATCGTCCTCCAACGGCTGCGGCTCGCCCTCTCCTTCGGCAGGCGACGCCGTCGCCGATGCCGGCGGCGCGTCCCGGTCCGGGGTGCCCGCCGTACACCCGCTCACGGCGGCGCAGGTGAGGAGGACGGCGGTCAGGGCCGGTCGTGTGCGTGACATGTGATGAACCTAGGCCGGAGCCAAGCGCGCGGGCGGGCTGCGGATGCGCCGCCAGGTCCGACCGCGTGGCTCCGGCGTGCGGTGACGCGGGGCTTCAGGGCGTGGCCGGGGAGGGGAAGCGGAATTCGGTGCGCCGGCGGGCGGTGGTGCCGGGGCGGAGCACGGGCGTGGGGTACGCGGGGCGGTTGGGGGCGTCGGGGTAGTGCTGGGTCTCCAGGCAGACCGCTCCGTGGCGGAGGAGGGGGCGGCCTTCGGGGTCGGTCAGGGTGCCGTCGAGCTGGTTCGCCGTGTAGATCTGGAGGCCGGGGGCGGTCGTCCAGACCTCCATGACGCGGGTGCCGCCGGGGGCGGTGAGGCGGGCGGCGCGGCGGGGGGCCGGTGATTCCGCGCCGGCGAGGGTCCAGCAGTGGTCGTAGCCGCCCGCGCGGCGGAGCTGTTCGTCGGCGGGGGCGAGGACGGTGTCGCGGAGGCGGCGCGGGGTGGTGAGGTCGAAGGGGGTTCCCGCGGGGTCCGCCGGCGGGCCGAGGGGGATGCCGGTGGCGTCGACGGGGAGGTAGCCGGTGGCGTCGGTCTGGAGGGTGTGGTCGAGGACGTCGCGTCCGTCCGCCGCGAGGTTGAAGTAGGCGTGGCTGGTGAGGCTGACCACGGTCGCGCGGTCCGTGGTGGCGGCGAAGTCGACGGAGAGGGTCCCGGCGCCGTCGAGCGCGTACGTGGCGGTGACGTCGAGGTTCCCGGGGAAGCCCATGTCGCCGTCGGGGCTGCGCAGCGTCAGCCGCAGGGCCGCGGTGTCGCCGTCGACGAGCGGGGCGGCCCGCCAGACGCGGGTGTCGAAGCCCTCGGGCCCTCCGTGGAGGGCGTGGCCGCGGTCGTTCGCGGGGACGTGGTGGGTGACGCCGTCGAGGGTGAAGCGGCCGTGGGCGATGCGGTTGGCGTACCGGCCGATGAGGGCGCCGAGGTACGGGCTCTTCTCCGCGTACTGGTCGAGCGTGCCGAGCGAGAGGACCACGTTGTCCGTGCGGCCCCGGACGTCGGGGACGCCGAGGGCGTGCAGGATGCCGCCGTACGTGAGGATCTCCGCGTACGCGCCGGAGGGCGAGGCCAGGTGCCAGAGGCTGACGTCCTCACCGGAGGGGGTGGTGCCGAAGGGGCGGTGGCGGATGGCGGGTCGGGGCATGGAGGTCCTCGGGCCGGTGGGAGGGGGCAAGGGTGGGGCGGGCGGTTGGGTGGGCCCCGGGCTCGTTCGGGGGGCCGGGGGCGGGGCGGCCGGCTGGGTGCACGGCCCGGGCGGGGTGGGCTCGGGGGCGGGGCGGGCGACTGGTGCGCGGCCCTCGGGCGGGTTCAGGGGGCGTCGGTCGGCGCGGCGCTCGCCGGTACGGGCGGCGTCGCGTCCGCGGCCTCCGGGGACGCGGGCTTCGCCACGGTGTGGGAGCCGCCGGTGGATTCGCGGACGACCAGTTCGTAGCCGGGGCGGATGCGGCGCGGTTCCGTCACCGGGGCTCCCGCGAGGCGCTCCACCAGCCGGTCGACGGCCTGGCGGGCGATGGCCCGCTTGTCCGGGGCGACGGTGGTCAGACTGATCGTGCCGTACCGGCTCTCCTCGATGTCGTCGAAGCCGACCACGGCGATGTCCTCGGGGACCCGCAGGCCCCGCTCGGCGAGGGTGCGGAGCGCGCCGAGCGCGATCAGGTCGTTGTAGGCGAAGACGGCGTCCGGGCGGACGCCGCGGTCGAGGAGGGTGGCCATCGCGTCGGCGCCGTCGCCTCGGCCATAGCCGTCGGTGGCGACGACGAGCCGCTCGTCGGGTTCCACGCCGGCGGCCGTCAGCTCCTCGCGCCAGCCGCGCAGCCGCAGGTGGGCGGGCTGGCGTTCGCGGCCGGTGCGCGAGCCGAGGAAGGCGACGCGGCGCCGGCCGAGGTCGAGCAGGTGCCGGACCGCGGTGCGGGCCGCGGCGACGTTGTCGATGGCGATCTGGTCGTAGGGGGCGTCGTACTCCCGCTCGCCGAGGAGGACGAGCGGGGAGGTCTCCTGGCGGGCGAGCAGGTCGCCGTTCTCCAGGTGGATGGGGCTGAGGATCAGCCCGTCGATGACGTGGGAGCGGAACTCCTGGCACACCAGGAGTTCCCGCTCGCGCAGTCCCGCCGTGTGGTCGACGAGCACGGTGTAGTCGTGCTGCGCGGCCGCGTCGATCACCGCTCCGGCCAGCTCCGCGAAGTACGGGTTGCCCAGCTCGGGGACGGCGAAGGCGATGATGCCGGTGCGTCCCTTGCGGAGGTGGCGGGCCGTGAGGTTCGGCCGGTAGCCGAGCTCGTCGATGGCCCGCTGCACCTTGGCGCGCATCTGCGGGGTGACGTGGGGATAGTTGTTGACCACGTTGGAGACGGTCTTGATCGAGACGCCGGCCCTCTGCGCGACGTCCTTGAGGCTGACGCCCACGGGACTCCTCTGGTTCGGCTCTGACCGGCGTCGGTTCCGGTGTCGGTTCCTGCGTCGGTGCCGGTCGGTTCCTGCGTCGGTTCCCGTGTAGGGACCGGGTCGGGACCGGGTCGGGACCGGCGGTGGTGCCGGTGGCGGGTGCGGTGGTGCGGGCCCGCGTCAGAGCGTTCGTCTGGTGCGTGAAACGTACCGCTGGGCCACGACGACCAGGATCAGGAAGCCGCCACTGACCACCGACTGGTACGAGGAGTTCAGCGAGCCGATCTGGTTGATGAGGTTCTGGATGACGGCGAGCAGCAGAACGCCCCAGAGCGTGCCGCTCACCGAGCCCGCGCCGCCCACGAGCAGCGTGCCGCCGATGACCACGGCGGCGATGGCGTCGAGCTCCATGCCGGTGCCGATGATCGTGACGCCGGAGGAGAGCCGGGCGGCGTTGATCGCGCCGGCGAACCCCGCGAGCAGGCCGCTGAGGACGTACACCGTCACCTTGGCGCGGGCCACCTGCAGCCCCATCAGGGTCGCCGCGTCGCCGCTGCCGCCGACGGCGAACAGGGTCTGGCCGAAGGAGGTGCGCTGGAGGACGAGGCCGCCCGCCCCGAACAGCGCCAGGGCGATCAGGATCGGGTACCCGAATCCGGCGACACTGCCCTGGCCCAGCTCCGCGAACGCCGAGCCCTTCGGCACGAGGTGGGTGGTGGCGCCCTCGTCGGTGATCGCCAGCAACAGGCCCCGGGCGCCCAGCAGGGAGGCGAGCGTGACGATGAAGGGGGCCATGCCGGCGCGGGCGATGAGAAGTCCGTTGAGCAGCCCGATGGCGGCGCACACGACGAGCGGCACGAGGAGCGCGGGCAGCAGGCCCCACTGCGACGCCCAGGCGGCGAGGACACCGCCGAGGGCGAAGACGGAGCCGACGGACAGGTCGATGCCGCCGGTGATGATCACCAGGGTCATGCCGAGGGCCACGACGGCGAGGAAGGACGCCTGGACGAGGACGCCGCGCGCGTTGTCGAGGGTGGCGAAGGTCGGGTAGACGAAGGAGGCGATCACCACGACGAGCAGCAGGACGGCGAGCACGCCCTGGCTCCGCACGCCTGCCAGGAGGCGTTCCGCGAGGGTGCCGTCCGGCCCGGGACGGGGGCGGGGGGCGGGCGGCTGCTGCGGAGCGGCGGCCGTGGGCGCCGGTGCGGCGTACGAGGTCTGTTTCATCGGGATCGGCGCTCCCGTGCGACGTAGACGGCGGCGATGATGATGGCCGCCTGGGCGATCTGGGCGGTGGAGTCGGGCAGGTCGTGCTTGACGAGCGTGGCCCGCAGCAGCTGCATCAGCAGCGCTCCGGCGACCGTGCCCAGGACACGGATCGAGCCGCCGCTGAGCGGGGTGCCGCCGACGACCACGGCGGTGATCGCGGAGAGCTCCATCAGCGTGCCGAGGGACGAGGGGTCGCTGGCGGTGAGCCGGGCCGTGGCGAGGACGCCGGCGAGGGCCGCGAGGGCGCCGCACAGGATGTAGACGCCGGTCAGGACGCGCTTGACGGGGAGGCCGGCGAGCGCGGCCGCGGCACGGTTCCCGCCGATGGCGACGACCTGCCGCCCGAAGGTGGTGCGGTGGACGACGAACGCCACGGCGAGGGCCAGGACTCCGGCGATGAGCACGACGAGCGGGACGCCGAGGAAGCTGCCGGTGCCGAGGGCGAGCAGGTCCGGATTGACGATCTGCTTGAGCTGTCCGTCCGCCATGACGAGCGCCAGGCCGCGTCCGCCGACGAACAGCGCGAGGGTGGCGACGATGGGCTGGAGTCCGACGACGGAGACCAGGGTTCCGTTGACCGCTCCGACGAGGACGCCCGAGAGGAGCGCGACGAGCAGCGCGGGGATCAGGCCGTAGCCGAGGTAGAGCGGCAGGAGCGCGGCGGCGAGGGCCATCGCCGAGCCGACGGAGAGGTCGACGCCCTCGGTGCCGATGACCAGGGCCATGCCGAGGGCCACGATGACGATCGGGGCGACCTGGATGAGCTGGGTGCGGAAGTTGTCGGTGGTGAGGAAGTGGTCGGTGAAGACGGCGTTGAAGAGGAGGAGCGCGGCGACGGCGGCGTAGACGCCGTACGCCTGGAGCCAGGCGGCGGCGCCGCGACCGGCCCGGGTCCCGGGGCTCCTGGTGGTGGGGCCGTTGGTGCCGGGGCTCTTCGTGCCGGGGCGACTCTTCCCGGTGGTGTCGGTGCCGGAACTCCCGGCTCCGACACCGCCGGCGCCGTGGGATCCCTCGCCGCGGGCGGGTTCCGCGGTGGCCTGGGCGGTCATCGGGGGTCCTCCTCGGCTTCGGGGCGGGGCTGGGCGGTGGGGACGGGGACGGGGTCACCGGCCTGGGCTGTGGGCGACGGGGCGGTGTCGGGGTCCGGGTCGGGATCCGATTCCGGGTCCGGGTCCAGCAGGTCCGGGTCCGGGCCGGGGGACTCCGTGTCGGGTGGCTCGGTGGCCGTGGCGGGTGGGGCGTGGTCGGCCAGGGCGGCGAGGAGGTCGCCCTCCGAGACGTTCTCCCCCACGAGTTCGCCGACGGTCGCGCCGTTGCGCAGGACCACGATCCGGTCGGCGCCCTCGACGAGTTCCTCGATGTCGGAGGAGATCAGGAGGACGGCCAGGCCCTCCCCCGCGAGTTCGTCGATGAGGGCCTGGACCTCGGCCTTCGCCCCGACGTCGATGCCGCGCGTGGGTTCGTCGAGGAGCAGGACCTTCGGTTCGAGGCAGAGCCAGCGGGCCAGGAGGACCTTCTGCTGGTTGCCGCCGGACAGCTCGCCGACCTTCTGTTCCGGGCTGGACGCCTTGATGCGCAGCCGCTGCATGAAGATGTCGACCAGCCGGTCCTGGCGGGCCCGGGAGACGACACCGCCGCGTGACAGCCGGGGCAGGGCCGCGAGGACGATGTTCTCCCGTACCGACAGTCCGGGGACGATCCCCTCGGCCTTGCGGTCCTCCGGGAGGAGGCTGATCCCCGCCCGGATGGCCGCCGCCGAGGAGGAGCGGGCGAGCGGTGTCCCTCCGACCCGTACCTCCCCCGCGTCCAGCGAGAGAGCGCCGGCCAGCGCCTTCGCGGTCTCGCTGCGGCCGGAGCCGAGCAGGCCGCCGAGCCCGAGCACCTCACCCGGGTGCAACTCCAGTGACACCCCGTCCAGTTGGTGGCGGCGTACGAGGTTCCGCGCGGTCAGGACGGGGGTGCGGGCGATGTCGTGGCCGTCGGCCCCGAAGCTCGTGGTGCCGTTGCGGCGCACCTCGGACACCTCGCGGCCCAGCATCATGGAGACCAGCCCCACCCGGTCGAGCTCGGCGAGCGGCCCGGTGTGGATGTGCCGGCCGTCGCGGAGGACGGTCACGCGGTCGCAGATGCGGTAGAGCTCGTCCATGCGGTGACTGACGTACAGGACGGCGATGCTCCGCCGCCGCAGGTCCTCGATGACGCGGAAGAGCGTCTCGACCTCGCGCGGTTCCAGGGACGATGTCGGCTCGTCCATGACGACGACCTGGGCGTCGACCGACACCGCGCGGGCGAGGGCGACCATCTGCTGGGTGCCGAGGCCGAGCGT
This sequence comes from Streptomyces sp. NPDC058052, assembly GCF_042885515.1. Classification (NCBI taxonomy): domain Bacteria; kingdom Bacillati; phylum Actinomycetota; class Actinomycetes; order Kitasatosporales; family Streptomycetaceae; genus Streptomyces; species Streptomyces sp. NPDC058052. The sequence goes on from NZ_JBHVRX010000015.1 coordinate 103,486, forward strand.
GTGCAGCGGGCGGCGCGGGTCCACGGTGATGCCGAAGCCGCTGAGGAGTGCGGCCGCCTCGGCGTGCATCCTCGGGAAGTCGATCAGACGGAGGCGGTTCTTCGGTTCGCGGCCGAGGAAGATGTTCCGCGCCACGCTCATCAGCGGGACGAGGTTGACCTCCTGGTAGATCGTCGAGATCCCGGCGGCCTGCGCCTCGGAAGGACGGGCGAAGCTCACCGGGCGTCCGGAGAGCAACAGCTCGCCGCTGTCCGGGCGGTGCACTCCGGTGAGCACTTTGATGAGGGTGGACTTGCCGGCGCCGTTCTCGCCGACGAGGGCGTGGGTCTCACCGCGGTGGAGGGCGAACGAGACGTCGTCCAGCGCGACGACGCCGGGGAAGCGCTTCCCGACGCCGCGGGCCTCCAGCACCGTCGGCGCGGACGCGGACACCGTGCCGCTGACCGCCGACGCTGCCGCTTCGGGGGGTGCCATGGGGGCCTTCCGGGGGTCTTGAGGGGGAGGAGGGGGGTCGGGTGGGCTGAAGGGACGGCTGGAAGGGCGGACGGAGGGGGCGCGGGGCCGCACGGGGCGGGGAGGCTGTGTGCGGCCCCGCGCGCTCGCCACGGCGGGGGTGAAGCGGGGAGTACCGGGCGGGGTCGGCTGCGCGCGGGGGAGCGGGCCGTGACACCCGCCGGGCCGATGCCTCAGCCGTACGCCGGCCACGGGAGGACGGCTGCCCGGCCCGCGTACGGCGCCGGGGCCCAGCGCGGATGCCGGACGTACGGCGTCGGCATCGGCGCCGACCCGGATCCCGCCCCCGAGCCCCATGGGCGGCACGCCCGTACAGACAGGGGCCCGCACCCGGGTCGAGCCCGGGCCCCTTCCGCGTACCGGTCCCGGCCCGCTCAGCCGGCCGGGTCGGTCAGTACGCCCCGCCCAGCGACTCCTTGGCGTTCGCCGGGTCGTAGGCGCGGTCCGCGATGATGACGTCCTCCGGGATGCCCTCGCCCGCGTAGAACTTCCGCGCGGTGGCGAAGGCCAGCGGGCCGAAGCGCGGGTTGGACTCGATCACGGCATTCAACTCGCCGTTGACCAGGGCCTGTACGGCGTTGCGGGTGCCGTCGATCGACACGATCTTGATGTCCTTGCCGGGCTTCTTGCCGGCCGCCTTGAGGGCGGTCACGGCGCCCAGCGCCATCTCGTCGTTCTCCGCGTACACCGCCGTGATGCCGGGCTTCGACTGGATCAGCTGCTCCATGACCTGCTGCCCCTTGTCGCGGGCGAACTCGCCGGTCTGCTGGGCGACGATCTCCAGCCCCGGCGCCGTGGCGGCGATCTGGTCGACGAAGCCCTTGGTCCGGTCCGTGGTGACGCTGTTGCCGGAGGAGCCGAGCAGGATGGCGACCTTGCCCTTGCCGCCGGTCGCCTTGACCATCGCGTCCGCGGCCCGCTTGCCCTGCTCGACGAAGTCCGAGCCGAGGAAGGCGAGATAGTCCTTGCAGGCGCCGGCGTTGACCTTGCGGTCGATGGTGAGGACGGGGACCTTCTTGGCGGCGGCGGCCTGGAAGGCGGGCTCCAGGCCGTCGGAGTTGAGCGGGGCGACGATGAGGAACTGCGCGCCCTGGGCCAGCATGTCCTGGATGTCGCTGATCTGCTTGGACAGCTGGGACTGGGCGTTGGTGGTGAGGAGCTTCTTCACGCCGATCTTCGCCGCCTCGTCCTTGATGGACTGGGTCTCGGCGATGCGGAACGGGTTGGCCTCCTTCTCGGACTGGGAGAAGCCGACGACGGCGTCCTTGAGGTCGAGCTCGGGGGCGCCGTAGGTGGTGAGGGTGCAGCCGGGGCCGGCGGAGGCGGTCGGCGTCTGGACCGTCTGCGCGCCCTGGGCGCTGTCGCCACCGGCGTTGCCCGTCGTCTCGGACTTGGCGCAGCCGGAGAGCGCGAGCGCGGCGGTGGCCGCGACGACGCAGGCGACGGAGAGCGTGCGGGATCTCTGCGGAAGGGTCATCGGGAGGACACTCCTTGGCGGGGGACAGCACCGCCGAGTGGCGTGCGGTCGCGCGGGGGCAGGGAAGCGGAGCCGGGACGCCGCGAGAGGGCGGCGGACCCGTGGTGCACAGTCTCGATCAGCCCGGATCATGGCCCTGACCTGGGAAGATCATGGATCGGAGTGGCCTTCGGGGTGGCGGCGACTCCGGCTTTACAACGTTATAACCGCGTCGCGGCGGGCCCTGCAAGAGTCCGGGACAACGTTTTCCGGAATCCCCCGCCGGCGGGAATCGACGGCGGACGGCGGGGAGTTGACGGGCGTTCGGAGAGAGCGTGCGCGAGGTCTGGACAGCCTCCGCGCGGCGTGCTGTCATTCCGCTGCACGCCGTTTTCCAACGTTGGAATGATGACCGGCCGCCCCTCCGGGGCAACCGTTGCCGACCCCGTACGCCGACCCCGTACGCCGCTGCCGTGCGCCATTTCCGTGCACCCCCGACGCACGCTCCTGACGCACGCCCCTGCCGTACGCGGTCGCCCGGCCGGTCCCCGTGCCGGAGACACCGCACGCCGGAGCGCCCGAGGCACCCGAGGCGCCCGAGCCACCGCGTGTCCCTCCAGGCACACTCCGCCCTCTTCCCTCCTCCCCCGCACGAGGAAGACGCCATGAAAAGACGACGACGCGCCCCCCGTCCCCGCACCCGGCTCTGGTCCCTCCTCACCGCCGCCGCCCTGGTCGTCCCCGTGGGCGCCCTCACTCCCCCGGCCACGGCCCTCGCCGCGGACCACGCCCGGGCGGTGACCGCCTCCGAGGCCGCCGCCATCGAGGCCGCCTCCTCGGAGGCCGCCGCCATCGAGGTCCACGGTCTCAAGGGCGAGTACTTCGCCATGTCCGCGCCCGGCGCCCGTGACTTCGCCCGGCTCGGGGGCACCGCCCTCGACCCGCAGGTCGACTTCTCCGGGCTCACCGGCACCTTCGAGGCGCTGACCGGCCGCTCGGAGCACACCACCGCGCGCTGGACCGGCCGCATCGCGGCCCCGGTCACCGGCGACTACACCTTCCACGGCATCGGCGACAACGGCTTCCGGCTCTTCATCGACGGCAAGCCGGTCATCGACCACTGGGTGCCCGACTGGGACCGGGAGCAGACCAGCGCGCCCGTGCGGCTCACCGCCGGCGAGAAGCACGACTTCCGGCTGGAGATGTTCCAGGACGTCGGCGGCGCCAACATGTTCCTGCGCTGGTCGACGCCGGCGATGCCCAAGCAGCTCGTCCCCGAGTCCGCCTTCACTCCGCCGGACGACTTCGAGGTGTACCCCGTCGAACCGACCGTCCCGGCGAGCGGCCGGCAGCTCCGGCTCCGCTTCGACCGCCAGGTCGGCGGGCTCGACCGGCTCGCCGGTCACCTCACCGTCGAGGCCGACACCACCCCCCTGCCGATCCGTTCGGTCGCGGCCGCGCCCGGCGATCCGACGACCGCCGTCGTCGAACTCGACGCTCCGGTCCAGAAGGGCCAGCGGGTACGGATCGACTACGACGGCGCCGGCGGGCTGACCGACGGCGGCGAGACCGTCCCCCGGCTCCTGCGCTCCGCGGCGAACGCCTCCGCCCACCGCCTCACCACCGAGTGGGGCGACGAACTGGACCCGAAGAACCCGCTGCCCGAGTACCCGCGCCCCCAGCAGGTCCGCTCGCAGTGGAAGAACCTCAACGGCCCCTGGCAGTTCGCCGCGGGCAGGGCAGGCGAGACCCCGGCCTTCGGCAAGGACCTCTCCGAGCGGATCATCGTGCCCTTCCCGGTCGAGTCACAGCTCTCGGGCATCGAGCGGCACGAGGACCACATGGTCTACCGGCGGCTCGTGGACGTGCCCAAGGGCTGGAAGGTCGGCCGGTCCGGCCGGGACAACCGGCTGATGCTGAACTTCGGCGCCGTCGACCACCAGGCCACGGTGTACGTCAACGGCCGGAAGGTCGCCGAGCACACCGGCGGCTACGACGCCTTCAGCGCCGACGTCACCGACGCCCTCAAGGCGAAGGGCCCGCAGGAGATCGTCGTCGCCGTCACCGACACCGGCGGCCCGAACCAGCCCACCGGCAAGCAGTCCACGAACCCCGGCGGCATCTTCTACACCCAGTCCTCGGGCATCTGGCAGACCGTGTGGATGGAACCGGTCGCGCCCGTCGCCATCGACGACGTCGTCACCACCCCCGACGTCGACACCTCCACCCTCGCCGTGACGGTCCGGTCCGCCCGCGCCTCGGCCGGCGCGCGCGTCGAGGCGGTCGCCCGGGACGCCCGCGGCAGGGTCGTCGGCCGGATCAGCGGGCCCGCCGACCGCGAACTGCGGCTGCCCGTGCCGAAGCCCCGGCTGTGGAGCCCGGACGACCCGTACCTGTACGACCTCGACGTGCGGCTCACCGACGGCCGGTCCTCCGACCGCGTCGGCAGCTACTTCGGCATGCGGAAGATCTCCGTGGAGAAGGTCGGCGGCTTCCCGAAGCTGGTGCTCAACGGCAAGCCGGTCTTCTCGCTGGCCACCCTCGACCAGGGCTTCTGGCCCGACGGCCTGTACACGCCGCCGAGCGACGAGGCGCTCGCCTTCGACCTGGAGGCGCACAAGGAACTCGGGTTCAACGCGGTGCGCAAGCACATCAAGGTCGAGTCGGACCGCTGGTTCTACCACGCCGACCGGCTCGGTCTCCTCGTGTGGCAGGACTTCGTCTCCGGCGACCTCAAGGACGCGGCCGGGCAGCGGGCCTTCGTCGAACAGGGCCGGGAGATGATGCGCGAGCACCACGACTCGCCGTCCGTCATCGGCTGGATCGTCTTCAACGAGGGCTGGGGCGAGTGGAACCGCGAGGAGTCCGGCCGGATCGCCGAGTCGGTGAAGGCGGCCGACCCGTCCCGGATCGTCAACGCCCACAGCGGCGTCAACTGCTGCAACTCCAAGGGTGATTCGGGCAAGGGCGACATCCTCGACCACCACGACTACAACAACACCGACGCGCCCTACCCCGACCACCGGGCGGCGATGGACGGCGAGCACGGCGGCTTCACCCTGCGCACCCCCGGCCACATGTGGCCCGGCGCGCCGACCGTGATCTACAGCGGCGTCGCCGACAAGGAGGCGCTGACCCGGAAGTACGTCGAGAACACGGAGAAGTACTACCTGGAGGCGGCCGGCGCCGAGCTGTCCGGCTCCGTCTACACCCAGATCTCCGACCTGGAGAACGAGCTCAACGGCCTCTACACGTACGACCGCAGGGAGATCAAGGTCGATCCCGCGCGGGTCCGCGCGATCAACCGCGAGGTGATCGCGGCCGGGGCCGCCGCCGGGCGTCGCACGCCGGTGGCCGGCGGCGCCTCCTGGGCGCTGGACGAGGGGACGGGCACGACCGCCCGCGACTCCGGCCCGAACGGGGCTGCGCTCACGCTCACCGGGGACACGGCCTGGACGGCCGGTGCCGGCGGCGGGAGCGCCCTGCGCTTCGACGGCCAGGGCGACTACGCCCAGACGGAGGGACCGGTGGTGGACACCACCGCCGGCTACACCGTCTCGGCCTGGGCGACGCTCGACTCCCTCCCCGGCAACTACGCCACGATCGTCAGCCAGGACGGCCGGCGCCAGGAGAACCCCTTCTACCTCCAGTACGGCCAGGGCGCCTTCGCCTTCAGCACCCCGGGCGGCAACCGGGCCCGCTTCGTCACCACGCCCGAGCTCGGCCGCTGGTACCACCTGGTCGGCGTCCGCGACCCGGCCCGGAACGAGATCCGGCTGTACGTCGACGGGACCCTGGTGGCCACGGCGACGCCGGGCCCGGCGGACGTGAGCACCGGTCCGCTGGCGGTCGGCCGCGCCCGGTGGGGCGGCGGGAACGTCGACTTCTGGAAGGGCGCGGTGGACCGGGTCGGCGTCTTCGACAGGGCGCTGACCTCGGAGGAAGTGGCTGCTCTCGACGCCGCCGAACGACCGTAGCGTTCACGGCTCGCCGATCGGGGCCGGGCCCGGTCGCCTCGCGGCGGCCGGGCCCGGCGGTGCGGTCGGGCGGCCCGGGTGTCGCCTCCAGGGACCGACCGCGGGCGGTCGGGGGCTGCCGGTCGTCCATCGTGCGGGTGTCGTCGAGGGTCCCCTGGCCCCGCCCCTCGTTGAAGGGGACGTGGGTGGACCCGCCCACGGTCCCTGACATGCGTCCTCTCTCTCGCGGTGCGCGCCGGCGGTCCACGCCGTCGCGCACCGCGCCGATCCCCCCACGGGAGCAACCATGAACCGTGCCCGACGATGGCCCGGGGTGCCCGTCGCCCTGGCCCTGACCCTGCTCTTCACCCTGCTCACCGCCGCGGCCGTCACGGCGACCACCGCCGCCCCCGCCGCGGCGGAGCAGACGCCGCTGCGGGCCGCCGACCCCAGTGTGCTCCGGGTCGGATCCACGTACATCGCCGTCCAGTCGCATTCCGGCTCGCTGGTCGTCCGCCAGGCCGACTCCCCCGCCGGACTCGCCACCGCCCCCGCCCGCACCGTGTGGACCGACACCGGAGGGCTCGGCGAGGTCTGGGCCCCGGAGATCGTCCGCGACGGCGGGCGCTACTACGTCTACTTCGCCGCCGGGAAGGGGGCCGCGCACCGCATGTACGTCATCGGTTCGGACAGCCCCGACAGCGGCTACTCCCCCGCCTCCCGGCTCGCCCTGCCCGACGACAAGTGGGCGATCGACGGCACCCTGTTCACCTTCGGGGGGCAGCGCTGGTTCGTCTGGTCCGGCTGGGCCGGCGACACCGACGTCGAGCAGAACCTCTACATCGCCCGGATGAGCAGCCCCACGACCCCCACCGGCGCCCGGTACGTCATCTCCCAGCCGCGCGAGAGCTGGGAGCGGGTGGTCGGCGACCCGTACATCAACGAGGGCCCCGAGCCGATCAAGGACCCCGCCGGCCGGCTGCACATCGTCTACTCCGCCAACGGCAGCTGGAGCGACTCCTACTGCCTGGCCGACCTGCGGCTGCGGGCCGGCGGCGACCCCACGTACGTCTGGGACTGGTACAAGTCCAACGGCTGCCTCTTCGGCTCGCACCGCGACACCATGATGACCGGCTGGGACCCCACGCTGCACGTCGACGGCCCCGGCCACCACACCTTCGTCCTGCTCGACGGCGACATCGCCACCAGCCCGCCGGCCGGCCCGAGGTTCCCGCTCATGTTCCACGCCGTACGGAAGGGGACCCCGTACGCGTGGGAGAACCGCTACTGGAACACCGGCACCTTCTGCTGGTGGGGTGACACGACCTACCGCCGCGCCCATGTCCCCGGCCCGACCTCCGACACCGGCTGGAGCCTGAAGTTCTTCGAGTAGCGGCACGCTGAAGGGGCCGGGAAAACCCGCGGGACTCCGGCTTGAGACCATGGCAGCCTGTCGGCATGCCATGGGACCTCAAGGAGCACGCGGGTCGTCACTACGCCGTCCTGTTCCACTACGCCCTGCCCGACGACGCCTGGGCCGTGGAACTGAGCGAGGCGCAACCCGTCCCGGCCGGGGGCGATCAGCCCCCCGGCGCCGTGACGCACCTGCCGGGCCCCGCCTTCCTGGTGACCCTGGTCCCGGACGAGGATCCGGACGAGGAGCCGACCGTCCGCGTCTACAGCCCCGCCGACCGCGTCGTCCCCTACGAGATCATGCTCTGGTACCTGGAGCAGGTGGCCGACCAGGTGCGGCGCTGCCGTGCCGCGTTCGAGCGGGGAGAGTACTTCTGAGGTCACCCTCGCCCGCGGAGGGCGGCGCGGCCGGCGTAGCGGGCGGCCGCGCCGAGTTCTTCCTCGATGCGGAGGAGCTGGTTGTACTTCGCGGTGCGGTCGGAGCGGGAGAGGGAGCCGGTCTTGATCTGGCCGCAGCCGGTCGCCACCGTGAGGTCCGCGATGGTGGTGTCCTCCGTCTCGCCCGAGCGGTGCGACATGACGGCGGTCCAGCCGGCCGCGTGGGCCGTGGTCACCGCGGCCAGCGCCTCCGTCAGGGTGCCGATCTGGTTGACCTTGATGAGGATCGAGTTTCCGACGCCGGTGCTGATCCCCTCCCGCAGCAGGGCCTCGTTCGTGCAGAACACGTCGTCACCGGTGAGCTGGCAGCGGTCGCCGACGCGTGCGGTCAGCTCGCGCCAGCCGTCCAGGTCGTTCTCCGCCATCGGGTCCTCGATGGAGACGATCGGGTAGGCGTCGATGAGCTTGGCCAGGTAGTCGGCGTTCTCGGAGGGGGTGCGGCGCACCCCCTCGCCCGCGTAGTCGTAGACGCCGTCGCGGAAGAACTCGGACGAGGCCGGGTCCATGATCAGGCCGATGTCGGTGCCCGGGCGGTAGCCGGTGCGTTCGATGGCGGCCATGACGAAGTCGAGCGCTTCCTCGGCGGTGCGCAGCGCGGGCGCGAAGCCGCCCTCGTCGCCGACGCCGGTGGAGTGTCCGGCGGCCAGCAGGTCGCGGCGCAGGGTGTGGAAGACCTCGCTGCCCATGCGGACCGCCTCGGCGAAGCTGTCCGCGCCGACCGGCGCGATCATGAACTCCTGGAAGTCCAGCGGATTGTCGGCATGGGCGCCGCCGTTGACGATGTTCATCATCGGCAGGGGCAGGAGGTCGGCTCCGGCGCCGCCGAGGTAGCGGTAGAGGGGCTGGCGGTGGGCCGCGGCGGCGGCCTTGGCGGCGGCGAGGGAGACGCCGAGGATCGCGTTGGCGCCGAGCCGGGACTTCGTGGCGGTGCCGTCGAGGGCGATCAGCGCGGCGTCGAGACCTTCCTGGTCCGTCGCGTCGCGACCGCGCACCGACGCCGCGATCTCGCCGTCGACGTGGGCCACCGCGCGGTCGACGCCCTTGCCGTGCCAGCGTGTCGCGTCCCCGTCGCGCAGTTCCACGGCCTCCCGGGCACCGGTGGAGGCACCTGAGGGGACCGCCGCGCGTCCGAGGGATCCGTCCGCCAGGACGACGTCGACCTCGACGGTGGGGTTGCCGCGGCTGTCGATGACGCTGCGGGCGGTGACGGTCTCGATCGTGGTGGATCCGGCGTCCTGGGGTGCGGCTGCCTGTACGGACATGGGAGGTCCTTCCCGTCGTCGTGTGCCGGGGCCCTTGCTGCGACGGCGTTGGCGCCGGGCCCGACGATCCGGAACAGTACAGCAATGCTGAACACTTTGGCTGCACAGTTTGGCTGTACAGCATTGCTGTGCAGGTCAGCGCACCCGGCCGCGCGGAGCAGCGGGGTAAGGTGCGCTATGCCCTCCACGGAAGCCGCCGCCATCGCCACCGACCTGCGCACCGCCATGGGCAAGCTCACCCGGCGCGTCAAGCACGAGGACCGCATCCCCCTGGGCCAGGCCGCCGTGCTCGGCTCCCTCGACCGCAACGGCCCCATGACCACGAGCGACCTCGCCGCCGATCAGCGCGTGCGCCCCCAGTCGATGGCACGGGCGGTCGGGCTGCTCATGGAGCAGGACCTGATCACGCGCCGACCCCACCCCACGGACGGCCGCAAGTCGCTCGTCGAACTGACGGACGCGGGCCGCACCGCGCTCGAAGCCGAGCGCGGCCGCCGGGCCGGCTGGCTCGCGCAGGCCATCGAAGCCGAACTGACGGACGAGGAACGGGCTCTACTGGCGCGGAGCACGACACTCCTGGAGCGCCTCGCCACACGGTGACGCCCGGCGCCGAGGCCGTACCCGCCCGGGCGGCCGCGCCTCCCCCGCCCACCCGGGCGCACGTTCGACGAGGTCCGGACGCGGCCGCCCGCGGCCGGCGGTCTCGTCCGGGAATGATCCACTGACTGTTCGTCACCGCCCCGTTTCTGATAGTTGTTTCAGCGGGGTACGGGCACATGCCCGTGGCGGTGTCCCCCGACACCGCAGGGAGGACGTAGATGAGCACCACCACTCGGGACGAGATCCTCGCCGGCGAGCAGCGGGCGGTGGACCACGCGTACGACTGCTACGCCGCGAAACTGGCGGAGATGAGCGGCACTTCGGCCGCCACCGCCTCGGCGAGCGGCAAGGACGGGATCGCCAACCGGGCCGATGCCGAGGCTCGCGCGGAGGCATACGGAGGGCTCGGCGACGAAGCCCTGGTCTTCGCCCGCGTCGACGCGCCGGAGGACCCGGGCGGAGAGCCCCAGCCGTGGTACATCGGGCGCCGCGGAGTGAAGGACAGCACGAACGATCCGGTGGTCCTGCTCTGGACCAGCCCCCAGGCGAAGAAGTGGATCGAGACCCGGCCCGAGAACCCGGGCGAGGTGGTCCTGCGCCGGCAGCTCCGCTGCGTCCAGCGGATCGTCCGGAGCTACTTCGACGAGATCGCCCTGGCGTCGCCCGCGCCCGAGCCCGCCACCGTGTCCGCGCCCGAGCCCGAACCCTCGGCGGTACCCGAGCCCGTCGCCGTACCGGAGCCCCGCCGGCCCGCCGACGACCGCGCGGCGGAGGAGACCGACGCGTCCCCCGCCCCGGAGCTCCCGCCGGCCCCCACCCCCGGTGACGTCGTACGCCGCCAGCGACGGAAGGCGCTCCAGCCGGACGACTTCCTGCTGCGGGAGCTCCAGCGGTCGCGCGGCGGCCGGATGCGGGACATCGTCGAGACCATCCGCCGCGACCAGATGGAGCTGGTCACCGGCTCCCCGTCGGACATCCTCGTCGTACAGGGCGGCCCCGGTACAGGAAAGTCGGCGGTCGGTCTCCACCGGGTGACCTGGCTCGTCAACAACGAGCACTTCAAGGCCCAGGACATCCTGGTCATCGGCCCGCACCAGCGGTTCCTCGACTACGTCGGCCAGGTCCTGCCCACCCTCGGCACCCGGGACGTCAACGCCGTCCAGCTGGACCGCCTGTGGGAGGGCGAGATCCTCGGCACCGACGCGCCGGAGGCGCGCCTCGTGAAGTCGGACGCGCGCATGGCGGCCGTCCTGCGGCGCCGGGTCGAGAGCGACTACCGCCCCGAGGCCCTCGACGCCCTCACCGTCGAGCCGTCCTTCGAGGGCGACGAGCCCGCGGTCGTCGTCACCGCCGGCAGTACGACGCTGCGCGTGCCGAAGTCCGAGGTCCTGGCCCTCCTCGACCGGGCGCACTCCGGCGAGGGGCCCTTCCGGGAGCGGCGCGACCGCTTCCGCGGCCTCTTCGTCGACCGGCTCCTCCAGGAACTCGCCGACATCGCGCCGCGCCGCGGGCAGACGGGCACGATCCGCCGTGACCTGGAGCGCAACCGCCGCGTCGAGCGGCTCGTCGAGCGCGTCTGGCCGTCCCCCGGTCCCCGGGAGGCCCTGCGCACGCTCTACGACTCGGCCGACCTGCTGCGGGACTGCGCCGACGGCGTCCTCGACGACGACGAGCGGGCGGCCCTGCTGCGGGCCCGCGCCGCGAGCGCGGACGCCGACCCGTGGACCCTCGACGACCACGTCTGCCTCGAAGAGCTCGGCGTGCTCATCAGCGGCGACACCCCGCCGCGCTACGGCCACATCGTCGTCGACGAGGCCCAGGACCTCACCCCCATGCAGGCCCGCTCCCTGCGACGGCGGTGCGCCGCGAACGGCTCCATGACCGTCCTGGGCGACCTCGCGCAGGCGACGGGCGCCCACATCCCGGCAAGCTGGGACCTGCTCGGCGCGCTCCTCTCCGACCACGGCGACTGGAGCGTGGCCCAGCTCACCACCAGCTACCGAGTCCCCTCGGAGATCATGGAGTTCGTCGCTCCGCTCGCCCACGCGATCGCTCCGTCCCTGCCGTACCCGCAGGCCGTCCGGGAGGCGGGAGCGGACGCCGTACGGACCGTGGCGACCGAGCCGTGGAAGCTGCTCGACGACACGGTCGACCACGTGGCCCGGCTCGTCCGCACCAGCGACGGGAGCACCCCGCGCTCCGTGGCCGTCATCGTCCCCGACGACTCGGACTGGCTGGACGCGATCAGCCGCAGGATCGACGAGGGCGGCGCCATCGGCGAACGGCACCGCGACGCCGTGTCCGTCCTCGCCGCCACCCAGGCCAAGGGCATGGAGTACGACCACGTCCTGGTCATCGAGCCCGCCACCATCGCCGACCGCGGCCCCGCCGGGCTGCGCCAGCTCTACGTGGCCCTCACCCGCAGCACCCAGAGCCTCACCGTCCTGCACACCGCCCCGCTGCCTGCGGCACTCACCGCGCCCCCGGCCCCGCGATCCGCGGGCGACACCGGACCCACGGCACCGGACGCCCGGCCGGCGGACGCAGCAGGCGCGGCAGGCGCGGCAGGCGCGGCGGAGATCCTTCCCCGGATCGGCAGCGACGTCCGGGTCGAGGTCCTGGGCCACGTCTCCGGCGGCCGGTACAAGGTCAGGCCGCTGTCTCCCGTGATCGACCGTCCGCTCGTCCTCACCGTCCGCCAGGGCTCGATCCCTCCGCGCCGGGGCGACGAGCTGGACTGCTGGGTCTTCGCGAACGACACGAGCCAGACGGTGCTCACCGCCGATCAGCGCGGCCGGTCCCCCGTCTCGGAGCGGATGGCGGGCCGCTACCTCGCGGCGCTCGACGTGCTGGGCGAGCTCGCGGGCGGCGACGGCGACGTCCCCGAGGCCCGTGGCCGCCTCTCCGAGCTCCAGGGCATGGCCAATCGCATCCTCCGGCGGGACCAGGCCGACTGGGTCGACGTGCTCCACCTGTTCGGCGACCCGGACCGGGATCGGCTCGGCGTTCTGCGCGACCTCGCCGCGACGACCAACCGCGCGCTCAAGGACGGCACGTTCGACGCGGGCCGGCTCGCGGAGGGACTGGACGCCTCCGGCTGGGCCGGACCGCTCGCCGCGGCACGGCGCGAGCTCCAGGAACGCTTCGCCACCTCGGCCGAGCCCCCCTCCGACGACGCGACACCCGACGGCCGTGCCCCCGCCGACACGGGATCCGCCGACCCGCAGCAGTCCGACCAGAAGGAAGAAGCCCCGATGACGTCCGCGGACACCACCTCCGCCGCCCCGGCCCCGACGACGGGAGAGGGTTTCCTCGGCGCTCTGGAAGCGGCCGCCGAGACCGACCGCGCGTGCAAGAAGCACGAGGCGGTCCGCCACACGCTGATGGCCTCGCTGTTGTGGGCGGACCTCCAGCCGGCCGACTCGCCGCTCGTCGACGTCAGCTGCGCCACCGAGCACGGCCTCTTCCTCTACGAGGCCCTGGGCGCGGGCCGCTCGGCCTACGCGGACCTCCGGGAGGGGGCGACCCGGCTCCTCGAGATCAACCACACGCTCCCCGCTCCGGCCGACGGCCTCTATCTGGTCCTCGCCGAACCGCCGGCCGAGGACTGGTCCGCGGGCACGATCCGTGACGTCTTCCGCGTGCACGTCATCTGGCGCGGCGCGGCCGGATGGGAAGGCGAGAAAACGGACCTCGCGCTCGGGTCCGCCTAGTGACCGCACGCGTACGGGGGTGACTCGGGCCGTGGCGATCCGGGCGCCCCACGGCGCACGTCCGCACGCAGAGGGGACCGCACAACCCCGCGTGCGGTGCGCAGTCGGCCTCGCCGGGGCCTCCGCCCCGGAGAGCGACCGCTCCTCACCGACGACACTTTCCCCATAGTGCGGACGCCCGACACTAAGTGACGCTATGTTGCACGGGCGCAGACATCCTCAGCGACGAAGGGGTCCACCGTCATGGCTCGCCTCAACCTCTCCCATCTGGCGCAGGCCGCCGCCCAGAACATCCAGACCGCCGACGAGGTCCGTCGCGATCCGGCCGTCGTCAAGGCGGCCAAGCAGTTCGCGGAGGACGGCGCCAAGGCGCTCCGCTCCGGCGGCGTGCTGGCCCGCGAGGTCAAGTCCTCCTGGCTCCGCCACACCCCGCCGGCCGAGGGCACCGTCGCCGATGCGTGACTTCAGCGCGGAGGCCATGGGCCTCGTGATCCGTGAGCACCGTCAGGCGCAGAGCCCGCCGATGACCCAGGAGACCCTGGCCGAGCGGGCGGAGTACGGCAAGGGGGGCGCGGTCTCGGTCTCCCGGATCGAACGCGGGCTCATGAGCCCCGGCGACCACCGTCTGGCCGCCATCGCCCTGGCGCTCCGGCTGACACCGGCCCAGCTCGTGCAGGAGGCGGTGGACCGGACGGCGTCGCTCGCTCGCCAGCGGGGTGAGCGGCCGGCGAAACTCCGCGACCAGGTCGCGGAGACGAAGCGACGGCATGCCGAGATCGCCGAGAAGGTCGGCGAGCGGACGAAGATCACCCAAGAGCACGGGGAAGCCTTCAACCAGGTCCACGACGTCGCCCGCGACGACTTCTTCCTGAGGTTCGTGCGGGTGGCCGAGACCATCGGCGGGGCGCCCGGCCCGGAGAAGCCGGCCGAGGGGGAGATCGAGAGCACCGGCGAGATCCCCGCCGCGATACGCGTCGAGGCCATGTCCGCCGGGATCGCCAACGCGATCCGCGGTGCCGCCGCCGGAGGGGCGGCCGGGGTGGCGGTCGGCGGCGCCGCGGCCTACGGGGCGTTCACCGCCGCCGCGCTCTTCGGGACCGCGTCGACCGGAGCGGCCATTTCGACGCTGTCCGGAGTCGCCGCGACCAACGCGACCCTGGCCCTGCTGGGCGGCGGCACGCTCGCCGCGGGCGGTGCGGGCATGGCGGGCGGGATCCTCCTGCTCACCGGCATGGTCGCGGCCCCGGCCGCGGCGCTGGCGGCCGCCGGCTTCTACGTCCTGCGGAAGCGCCGGACCAAGAAGGAGGAGGAGCGCCTCCGCGCCGAGGTCGAAACGGCGGAGACGGCCCTGGCGCAGTCCCAGCGCGGCTTCGACACGCTGATCGACGTACTGGACCGCGCCACGGCGACCATGGACTACGTCAGCGTCCACGGCACCCACGCCCTCGACAAGTGGACGGCGGGCCTGCCTCCGGAGCCCAGGACCTGGGAGTCCCTCGGGCCCGACGGGCAGGCGCGGTACAAGGAGTTCCTCACCATGACGGGATGCCTGCTCGCCGTGGGCAGCATCAACGTCAGCGCACTCCTCACGGCCGAGCCCGAGACCCTGCGCGCGATGGACAAGGCCGTCGACGAGACCCTGCGCTACGCGGACAGGACCATCAAGTCGATCGTCTGACCCCCGCGGCTCGCCCCCGCCCCCTCAATCTCGCGGGACCGGGGACCGCTCCTCGGTCCTCGTCGGCGGACACGGTGGCCCCGCCGCCCGTCACGGGCGGCGGTCGCCCTGCCGTTCGCGGCGGTCGAGGCGGTCGATGCAGGCGATCAGTTTCGTCTCGCTGTGGCGCAGGCGGGCACGCTCGTCCGCCGGGAGCGAGGCAAGCGCGTCGGCGAGGGTGCGCGTCCGGGGGATGTGGACCAGCGCGCCCGAGTAGACGCGGCAGCCGGGGCACCAGACCAGACTGACGCACCGCTCGAACATCGGCGACTCGGGCGGATGGAGGCGGTACTGGTACGAGCGGACGGCCGACTCGCAGACGGCGCAGATGAGGCGGTCGCCGTCCCTGACCGTGTGCCAGGTCGCGGACTTGAGCCAGCGCTGCCGTCCGGCGGGTGCTCTTCATGTCGTCATGCGGGCCATTCTGCCTCATGGGGGTCGTCCTTCGGCGCGGGCGTCGTGTCGGGCAGGAGAAGACGGAAGGTGCAGCCTTCGCCGGGGCGGTTGTCCAGTTCCAGGCGTCCGCCGTGCGCGGTGGCGATGGCGGCGGCGATGGCGAGTCCGAGGCCGGTGCCCGGTTCGCGCGGGGGCTCGCTCAGGGTGGTGGCGGGCTGGTCGGGGGGTGTGGCGCGGTAGAAGCGGTCGAAGACGCGGGGGGCCTCGTCGGGGTGGATGCCGTGGCCGTGGTCGGCGACTTCGACGACGCAGACGGGGGTGCCGGGCGGGAGTGGTCCGGGGCCGCCGTGCGCGGGGGTGGCGGAGGTGCCCACGCGGACGTGGATGGCGCTGTGGGCGGGGGTGTGGGTGGCGGCGTTGGACAGCAGGTTGCCCAGGACCTGGGCGAGCTGGTGGGGGTCGCCGGGGGCCTCGATGACGTCGAGCTCGCCTCCGGTGTCCGTGGGGTGGTGCCTGAGGGGTTCGAGGGTGATGGTGCGGCGGGGGTGGCGTATCGCGGTGGTGGCGATGGCGTCGGCCGCCAGGGAGAGGAGGTCCACGGGTTCCCGGTGGGCGATCGGGGGCTCGCCGAGCTTGGCGAGCAGGAACAGGTCGTCGACGAGGCGGCTCATGCGGTCGGCGTTGTGGGCGATGAGGGTGTGGGCTTCGTGGCGTCGGCGGCCGGGCATGTCGGGTTCGTCGAGGAGGAGTTCGGCGAATCCCTGGATGGCGGTGAGCGGGGTGCGCAGTTCGTGTCCGGCGTCGGCCATGAAGTGCCGCAGCCGCGCCTCGGAGGTCTCCGTGCGGCGCAGGGCGGTGCGCAGGCGGTCGAGCATGGTGTTGAGGGCCAGGCCGAGCCGGCCGACCTCCGTGTCCGGGTCCGTCACGGGGACGTTGAGTTCGAGGGCCCCGTCGGTGATGTGCTGGGCGGTGCGCTCGACGTGGGTGAGGGGGCGCAGTCCGAGGCGGACCGCGCCGTTGCCGAGGACGACGACCCCGGCGGCGACGGCGACGCCGAGGGCGAGGCTGAGCCAGAGGAGTTTCGTGGTGGCCCCGTCCACCGTGTCGAGGGGCAGCGCAACGACAGCCCGCGTGCCGTCGGGTCCCGCGTAGGCGACCACGCGCCAGCCGGAGGCGGAGTCGCCGTGGGCGGGCAGCGTGCTCGGGCGGCCGACGGCCAGGTCCAGGTCGCCCGCCCGCCGCGGGAGCCGCGGGCCCGGACCGGACCCGCCGCCCAGCGAGGTGTCCAGCAGGCTTCCGTCCCCGCCATAGAAGTAGACCCGGTAGTCCGAGGGCAGGGCGTTGTCCGGTCCCGGCTCCCGGAGCGTTCCGGTGGCGGCGATGTCCCGGTAGACGGGGTCCGGGGGCCGGAAATGGGCGAGCCGGCTGTCGACCTGGTCGGTGAGCCAGCCGCGCAGGACGATCAGCCCGGCGAACTGGCACACGAGGACGGCGCTGGTGGCCAGCAGGCCGGCCAGGAGGACGAGGCGACTGCGCAGGGAACGCGGGCGCAGCCGGCGCATCGGCCGGCTCACCGGCCGGCCGGGGGCGTCTCGCCGCGCGGCAGCCGCAGGCAGTAGCCGACGCCGCGGACGGTGTGGATCAGCGCGGGCGGATCGCGGTCGATCTTGCGGCGCAGGTTCTTGATGTACGTGTCGACGATGCGGGTGTCTCCGGAGAAGTCGTACTGCCAGACCTGCTGGAGGATCTCGGCCTTCTCCAGGACGCGTTCGGGGTGGGCCAGCAGGCAGGCGAGCAGCCGGAACTCGGTCGGCGACAGCTTCAGCGGCCGGTCTCCGCGCCGTACGTCGTGGGTGGCCTCGTCGAGGGTGAGGTCGGCGTAGCGCAGCGGCGGACTCGCTCCGGCCGTGGAGGCGGGCGCATTGCTGCGGCGCAGGATGGCCCGGATCCGCAGCAGCACCTCCTGGACGTGGAAAGGCTTGGTGACGTAGTCGTCCCCGCCGGAACTGAGA
Organism: Streptomyces sp. NPDC058052; assembly: GCF_042885515.1. Classification (NCBI taxonomy): domain Bacteria; kingdom Bacillati; phylum Actinomycetota; class Actinomycetes; order Kitasatosporales; family Streptomycetaceae; genus Streptomyces; species Streptomyces sp. NPDC058052. The sequence continues at coordinate 120,962 of NZ_JBHVRX010000015.1, forward strand.
CCGATGATGCGGTCCTCGACGCCGGCGCGGGCGGTGAGGAACAGCACCGGTGTGTAGACGCCCTGGGCGCGCAGCTCGCGGGTGAGGCGGAAGCCGTCCGTGTCGGGCAGCATGACGTCCAGGACGATCAGATGGGGGCGCCTGCTGCCGGCCTCGAACATGGCTTCCTGACCGGTGGACGCGCTGGCGACGGTGTAGCCGGCCACCGTGAGCGCGGAGGTGAGCAGGGTGCGGATGCTGGCGTCGTCCTCCACGACCAGGACGGTGTGTCCGGTGGCCACGCGCGTGGGGGTGTGCTGGTCGATCACTCTCGGGCTCCTCGGGGAGCGGGCAGGCGGAACGGCACCGGGAAGGGCCTGGGGGTGGGGCGGACGGTCGGACGTGGTGGGGGCGGGGGTGAGCGCGGGGCGCAGGGAGGGGCGTGGGGGGCATGGTAGGGAGCGAATCTGTGCGAGAAGGCACAGAAAGCCGGTGTACCGGCACCCCGGGCGGCGTTCCCGAGAGAGTCGCCGCCCGGGGTGCCGACGCTCTCAGCCGGTCACGTCCTCGTTCTCGGCCAGGGCCGCGGTCCGGTCGGTGACGGTCTTGGTGAGCCGGGCCACGGCGTCGTCCAGTTCCCGCGAGCCGGCGCCCGCGGAGCGGGCCTGCGCCGCGACGGCCTTCAGCTCCCGCTCGGCCGTGCCGGAGCCGTAGAAGGTCTCGTACAGCTCCCGGTACGCCTTCTTGTAGACGCCGTCGAAGGCGTCGGACGCGAGGAACTTGGTCTTCAGGACGTGCTGCATGCCGCCCCTGCCGCCCGGACCTCCCTCGCCGCCGGGGCCTTCGCCCTGGCCGGGCATCGGCGGGAGGCCGCCCTCGGCGCCGCCCGGGAAGCCGCCCGCGCCACCGGTCTCCCCGCCGGGCGCGCCCCCGGGGAATCCCTCGGGCATGCCCTCCGGCATGCCTTCCGGGAATCCCTCCTGCGGGCCTCCGGTGCCACCCGTAGCTTCCGGATCTCGGGTGCCCCCTGTGCCTCCGGTACCTCCGCCGGCGGGCATGGCGCCCCGCATCCCGCCGCCCATGCTGATGGTGTCGTCGGGTCCGGCTGCCGCGTCTCCGTTGAAGGTGAGGTTGTAGTCCCAGCCCAGGACGGAGAACTTCTTGGTGTCGAGGTCGTACCGGAGCAGGTAGTTCTTGCCCGGTCCGGACATGTCGTCGAAGTTGAGCAACAGGTTCTGCGCGGCGAGGTAGGAGGCCAGGGAGTCGACGTCGACGTACATGTGGAGGTCCCGGGCGAACTCCTCGTCGGAGGCGCGGTCCGCCCATTTGACGAGCTTCATGACCGGTTCGAGGTCCTGGCTGCCCTTCTTGTTGAGCTGCTTGAAGGAGTCCTCGTACTCGCTGGGGTCGTCGCCGCGGTACGTGAAGCTGCCGCTCGCCTTGGCCTTGTAGAGCACGCCGTCGCCGTCGCCGATGTCGTCGGCGTAGTCGGTGTCGGGGGCCTCGACCATGAGGCGGGCGACGGAGGGCCGGTCGTTCACCTTCAGCTCGGTGAAGCCGAACCGCTCGGCCTTCTGTCCGCTCCTGGCGGTCAGGGAGAGCGAGAGGGCCTCGTTGAGGGGGACCTGGCCCTCGCTTCCGGGGCGCAGCGAGATCTCCCGCTCGCCCTGGTAGGCGCGGCCCTCGACGTACTCGTCGATCTTGACGAGCCAGGGCAGCTCCTCGGGCTTGTCCGCGGACAGGTCGTACTGGACCATCCCGCCCGGAGCGGCACCGCCGGCACCCGGTGCGCGAGCGGTTCCGGCGGCATCGCCGCCCGTACCGCCCTCGGCACCGGCACCAACACCGGCACCGGCACCGGCACCGGGCCGACTCTGACGGCCCTCCTGGCCTCCGGCACCGCCGCCGGCACCAGCGCCACCGTCGGCGTCGGCCGTACCGGCCTGGGGGAACCCCGCCCCGCCGCGCCCGCCGCCCGGCATGCCGCCGGGCATGCCCCGGGCGCCCCGCAGGGACGACAGCGTCGAGTTGCCCTTGAGACGGATCCCGACGTCGTCGAGGTGGACGCCGTCGATCACGAGGTCGGCCTCGATGTAGTCCTTGGTGCCGTCCTCCGTGAACTCCTTCATCATCCTGTCGAAGTCGGTCTGCTTATAGGTCAGCTGGATCGAGTGCGGCACGGTGGCGTCGTACAGGCCGACGGTCCCCTTGACGTCCTCGGTGATGGGGTCCCCCTCGACGCGCGAGGCGGACGTCACGTAAGGGGAGATCCGCACGTCACCGAGGAAGACGACCATGGCGGCGAGCCCGATGCCCAGTGCCGCCCCCGGCTTCCAGTGGTGGCGCAGCCGGACGGGCAGCCGGTCCTTGAGCCGCCGTCGCCGCTGCCGCGCGGTGGTCGGGCCGGTCATCACAGGTCCGTGGTGTCGTAGCCGGTCAGCACGGTGACCCGCTGGCCGGAGGTCCGCTCCTGGAGCGCGCCGACCAGGTCGCCGGGCTCGGCTCCCTTCTTCAGCCGCACCGTGTAGAAGACCTCGGTCAGCGCGCCGCCGCGGATCGTCTCGGTGCTGACGAGCTCGAACTCGCTCGTGTACTTGATGAGGACGTCGCGGATCTGCGGGGTGCAGTCCTCGCCGGCCGGGACCTGGACCTTGACGACCTGGCGCTGCACGTTGAGGGCGAACCAGTTGAACTTGAACATCACCAGGACGACGGCGCAGATGACGACGGCGCCGACGGCGGCCAGGGTGTAGAAGCGGGCGCCGCAGGCCATGCCGATCGCCATGGCCATGAAGATGAAGCCGACGTCCCTGGTCTCCTTGACCGCGTTGCGGAAGCGGACCACGGACAGGGCGCCGACCAGGGAGAACGCGCGGGCCAGGTTGGAGCCGACGACCAGCATGATGAGGGCGACGATCATGCCGACGATGACGAGGGTCTGCACGTAGGACTGGCTGTAGGAGACGTTCCGATGCGTGTACCGGTACACGTAGCCGATCATCGTGGACAGGATGAACGACAGCGCCATCGCCGCGACGACGTCGGCGACGCTGAACGTGCCGCTCAGCTCCTGGAGGTTGAGGTCGAAGTTCACTGCGCTCCTGCTTTCGACGGCGCGTCATGGCGCACCGACTGCTCATCGGTGGGTGTGGGGGTGGGGGTGGACGGCGGGTAGTCCGCCTCGTCGACGTGGAAGACCGAACGCGGGGCCAGGCCGAACGCCTCGACGGACTGCACGTACTTCGAGATCCGGACGAGGTTGAGGTTGCGCCGCGCGGCCAGGTCGGTGATCCAGTGCGGGGTGCGCTCGTTGACCTTGATCTCCATGACCGACATGTGCGGTGGGATCGTGAACCGGTTCTCCGGCGTGGGGATGCCGAAGTGGAAGTCCCGGTCGCGCCCGCGGACGCGGCGGTCGAAGGTGACCCGCAGGCCGGTGTCGGCGTCGCGGCCGACCAGGGCCTCGCGCTGGTACCCGGTGATGGCGGTGGGCTGGAGGTTCAGCCGCACGATCAGTTCGAGGACCTCCTGGACGAAGGCGCTCTCCTTCGCCGAGTGCTCCACCAGCTCCCGGCCGTCGCACAACCGGCGTGCCACGCCGTAGGGGAGGGTGATGCGGCGCTTCTGCGTGACCCGGTTGACGCGCTGCTTGATCTCGACACAGACCGGCGACGCGTCGGTGACCTGACCGAGGTCGCCGTAGTGCCGGATCCGCAGCTTGCGGCGGAACTTCAGACCCTCGATCTTCTCCCAGTAGAAGCGGAGTTGCGGGGTGTCGTAGTACAGGCTCCACACGCCGTAGCCGCCGACCGGACTGTGCAGGTCCCGGTCCATCCGCTCGGCCAGCTCGTCGCGGATGTCGGCTGCCTGCTCCACGGGAACCAGGTACTTCAGCTCGAACCGGTTGAACGCGTGCAGCCGACTGGCCACATGCAACGGCTCCTCTTCCGTCCGATCCCCGCCGGCGCCTGCCCGGGCCTCTTCTGCCCGGTCCTCACGCGCTGCGGCTGCCTTCGACAGGAACACCATGCGCCTCCTTGCTCGTACGTTGCGGACCGACCGGCGAGGCACACGCAACCAACGGCAGATGAGCAGCCCATGAAAATCGCGGGTGGATTCCAGGAGTAATCCAGGAGTCGGCAAGGTGAACGAACGGTGCACTGGGCGTGATGCGCACGGCACGGGAGTGCGCCGCGCACGAGTGGAGGGGGGCACGGTCTCCCGTGCCCCCCTCCTGTCGCGCCGTCAGGTGAGCGGGTTCAGGTGATGAACCACAGCAGCGTGACCCTGATGTCGAGGTCCTCGTGCCAGCCGACTCCGACGCGGACCCCCACCTGCCCCCGGTCCATGGACACCAGGTTGTGGAGGGTGACGACCGCGTCTCCCATGATGGGCTTGTCGGTGGCACGGCTGAATTCCGTGGCGGAGCCGAGCACCATGGCGTAGGCCCCCTTGAAAGCGGGGACGTCCAGGACTCGTGCGAAGACGCCGTGGCCCCTCATGTCGAAGGACTGGGAGGCCATCTCCGGATTCAGCAGGGCCGGGCCGGCGATCCCGCCGGCGGACGGGATCGCCTCCTCGGGCCGGGCCCGCGCCGCGCCGTCGTCGGCCGTGTTCCGGGCGGCGGATTCACGAAGGGTGTGGTGAGTCATGTCCTTGTCCTTCCCGTGAGGAGAGATCCCGCCGGGGCAGCGGCATGTCCGTGCCCGTCATGGGCGCCGTGCCTGTACGGGGATCTCCGGCGGACCGGACCGTGCACGCCGGCGGCTCGACGAGGGAGAACGTCTCGGCCTCGCCGTGCGAGCCGACCGGGTGGGTACCGGTCTTCTCCCTCCATGGTGGGACGGATCCGTGCCGCCGCGACCCCCTGAAGTCAGGGATGGACGGAGAGCGGACCGGGTGGCAGCGAGGCGGACCGGGGCCGGGCGGTTCAGCGGGTCAGTGCCGCGCTGAGTTCGTCTCGCCCGTCGGCGCCGGTCTTGCGAAAGACTGCCTTGAGGTGGTCGTTGACCGTGTACGCGGACAGGTCGAGGCGGCGGGCGATCTGCTTGACGGACGCTCCCGTGCGCAGCTGCGTGACGACGTCGCGTTCCCGGGGTGTGAGGGAGTACCACGCGCTCAGGGACGGCAGGACGAGGTCCCAGGTGGCCCCCTGGACGACGAGGGCCACGTCGCCTGTGGCGCCCTCGTCGAGCACCTGGCCCTGGCAGGTGGTCCAGCGGCCGCAGGCCGCCGGGGGCGCGCACACCAGAGGGAGCGACCCGCCCTGACGGCGGGCTTCCGCCCGGGTGACGAGGGAGAGCGACAGGAGGAAGGCTTCCGGCACCCACGAGGGGATGGCGTGCGCCGCCCACTGGTCCAGCCACAGCCGCGCCTGTGGGCTGACGGCCTTGATCCGGTGGTCGGGGCCGACGGTGACCACTCCCGCCGCCAGGGGCGGAACCTCGGGGCAGAGGGGGCCGGCGGTCGCGTACCGGCGCAGGGCGGCCAGCAGTGCCGGTACGAGCCGGGCGGCCCGCTCGGCGTCGTTCTGGCCGAACGGCGCCACGCCCGCGCAGCGGAGCAGCCCGAGCGCTCCCCACACGCCCCGCCTGTCCCGCAGCAGCAGGCGCAGCTCGGAACTCGCCCCGTGGGCGGTGAGGATCTCCCGCATGCGCGGGTCCGGCGCGGGTGTGCCGTCCGTCGCCGCCCCCAGGACGACGGCCGGGGTCCGCAGGAGCGTCGGGACCGCCGGGCGCCGCGCGCCGCCGCCCAGATGCCGGTGCAGGACGAGTTCCCTGACCAGCGCGGGGTCGTAGTCGTGCCAGAAGCTGAAACTGCCCAGTCCGGGACCGGTCGCGGGGTCGGTCCCCACCAGGCTCAGCGCGTCGTGGGCGACGATGGGGGCGAGCACCCGCGAGATCCCCGCTCCGGCCTGCTCGGGGCCGGTGTCCTGGCTCGCCGCCGCGTAGAGGTCACCCGCCAGACGCCTGTCGTCGAAGAACGTGAGGCCCATGTCGCACCATTATCCCCGCATGTGCGGGGTGCGGCCCGGGACGGCCGGGAACCCCGGCGGGCCTCGCCCCCACATGACCGACGACGCGGGGTGAGAGCGAGGACCGTCGGACGGCCACCGGCGAGCGGTCCGGGCCTGCTCGCCCGGACCGCTCGCCGCGTGTGCTCCTTGTCAGGCCGTCGGGCCGGCCGGGTGGAAGTTGACGCGCTCGCGGACGACGGGGAAGCCCGCCCTGGCGAAGTTCGCGGCCATGGGGAAGTTGCCCCGGTCCGTCGCTCCGCTGACGGACTCCGCACCCTGCTCGACGAGGAAGCGGGTGCATTCCGCGAGGAGGTCGTAGGCATAGCCTCGGCCGCGCTGTTCGGGGAGGACCCCGATGAAGCCGATGGTCGGACCGGAGGGGTTGTGGGCCGGGATGTGGATGCCGGCCAGGTCGCCCTCCGGCGTGTGCGCGAGCTGCCACCACTCCCGCGGGGACGGGCACCAGTGGAAGAAGTCGAGTTCCTCCTGGGCGGCCCGGTCGAGGCCGCCCTCCTCGATGGCCCTGAGCGCGTGCGCGTCCAGGGTCGCGGAGTGGATCCGGCGCAGCGCGTCGAGGAACACGGCGTCGTCGGGTTCGGCGCGGAAGCGCAGGCGTCCCGGCCGCTCGGGCAGACCTCGCTCCGGCGTCCAGTGGTACAGGAAGCGTTCCACCAGGAGTTCGTACCCGGCGGCGCGTGCGGCGGTGAAGCGGGCTTCGGCGGCGGCGCGCCGGCCGGGCTCGTCCCGCCAGCCGCCGGGCAGGTTGATCTCCAGTTCGACCTGCCAGGGGGCGGAGCGCAGGAGTTCGGCCCCGGCCTCCTCCTCGCCCTCGGCCACGTCGAACCAGTTGATGTTGACGGGCTCCGCGTCGTCGGGGCCGCCCCACCAGGCGCCGCGCGCGACGACCTCGCCGTCGCGCAGGGCCACGCGCTTCCACTCGGGGCGGAACTGGGTGCGCCGATGGCCCTCACGGGCGCCCAGGGGGTCGGGAAGGGTGTCGAAGAGCGGTGCGTCGCTCGCGGAGAGCGTGCGGATGACCAGATCGGTCATGGATTCCTCCGGGATACAGGCTGCTTGGAGCGCTCCCGGTCAGATCTCACGCGCCACGCCGGGGCAGCGGAGAAGGGAGCGCTGGAAAAGTGTGAACTGCACGGCACTCGCCTCCTTCCGTCTGTCTCAGGGCGTGGAGCCACACAGTACGTGATCTTCCGCGGGCCGTCCATGGATGACCGCCGCTCCTGCGGGGAGGGCGGTCCGCGGTCCCCTGAGAGGGCGTCAGCTCACCCTGCTCCGGCGGGTGTCCGATGCGGGAGAAGGGAAGACGAGAGCGGAGGCGAGTTCGCGCCACTCCCGCTCGGGCAGGGCGGCCGGATCGGCGCTCAGCACCTGCAGGCAGACGTGGTCGGCGCCCGCGTCGAGGTGCTCCCGCACGCGGTGGCGGATCGCCTCGGTGTCGCCGTAGGCGACGATCGCGTCCACCAGCCGGCGGCTCGGGCCGCCGGTGACGTCCTCGTCGCCGAAGCCGAGCCTCCGGACGTTGGCCTGCTGGTGCGGCGCCATGGCGACGTATCCGGCGACGTGTGCCGTGGCCACCTCCCGGGCCCGGCCGAGGTCGGCGTCCAGGACCACGGCCTGCTCGACTCCGAGGAAGGCGTCCGGCCCCATGATCGTCCGGGCTAGCGCGGTGTGTTCGACAGGCACGAAGTAGGGGTGCGCGCCCCAGGTGCGATCGGCGGCCAGCCGGAGCATCTTCGGGCCGAGGGCGGCCAGGACGCGGCGGGGAGCCGGGTCGGGTACGGGGCCGTGGGCGGGGGTCGCGTCCATGGCGTCGAGGTAGGCGCGCATCGTGGCGAGCGCCCTGCCCCGGGCCGGGACGGGGTAGCCGTCCACCTCGTGGACGGTGTCGTCGACCCGGTGCCCGCCCAGGCCGAGCAGGTAGCGTCCGGGGAACGCCTCCCCGAGGGTGCGGGTCGCGTTGGCCATGGCGATCGGATCGCGGAAGGCGATGTTGGCGATGCCGGACGCGACGGTGATCCGGCGGGTCGCCGCCAGCAGTAACCACGCCTGTCCCACCGTGTCGCGGCCGAACGCCTCACCGTGCCAGATGGCTCCGTACCCCAACTCCTCGAGTTCCGCGGCCGATTCCCGTACGCGTCCGGCGGGGTGTCCCTCGTAGGCGAAGGTCCAGATCCCGACCCGGCCGAGCCGGGTCCGCGTGTCGTCCGTCATCCGTCACTCCTTCAGCAGCGTTCCGGAGAGGTTCTCCGTTTTTCTTCCGGCTACCCTACGGAGAACCTCTCCGGTTCGCCATCCCGGGAGCCGACCGAAGGGCGGGACGATGACGAACAGCCAGGGACGGACTCCGGCCGGACCTCCGCGGCGCACGGACGCCCGGCTCAACCGGGAGCGTCTGGTGGCGGCGGCGCGAGAGGTGTTCGCCGAAGCCGGGCCCGGCGCCTCCCTCAACGAGATCGCCCGCCGGGCGGGGGTGGGCCCCGGCACCCTGTACCGCCACTTCCCCGACCGCTCCGCCCTGTTGACCGCGGTCCTCGCGGACCGGATCGAGACACTGGGCGCGCAGGCGGAACGGCTGCTCGTGTCGGAGGACGCCGACGACGCCCTGGAGCGATGGCTGCGGGCCTTCCTCGCCCACGCCCGCGCGAACCAGGGCATGGGCAGCGCCCTGCTGGCCGATGCGGCCGGCGAGGCGGGGATCGACTGCCACCGGCGCATCCTGGACATGGCCACCGGTCTCCTCGCCCGGGCCCAGCAGCACGGAACGGCCCGCGCCGACCTGACCGCCGACGACCTCCTCCACCTCGTCGTCGGGATCGCCCTGTCCACGGCCCAGGACGAGCGGACCGGCCGTCCCGGGCTCCTGCTGGGCCTGGTCCTGGACGCCGTGCACGGGACACCGCGCCGGAGGGCGTGACGCCCGCCCGGAGCGCGGCCGTCAGGGCGTGGACGGGTCCCGGAGGGCGGCGAGCAGGCCGCGGAGGGCGGGGCGGCCCGCCGACGTCTCCCGGACGGCCGCGTGGATCACCCGGACCGGCTCCGGGCCCCGCACCTTGCGTACGACGACTCCGGGGTGACGGTTGGCCAGACCCATGGCAGGGACGAGGCTGATCCCGAGGCCGGCGGCGACGAAGCCCTGCGCGGTGGCGTAGTCCTCGCTGTCCACCACGAAGTCCGGGCTGAAGCCCGCCGCGGCGCAGCTGTCGACCACGGTGTCCAGGCAGGGGCCCGGACCGTCGCCGCGGACCCAGGGCACGTCGGCGAGGTCGCTCAGGTCGAGGACGCGTTTCGCGGCGAGCCGGTGCCCGGCGGGCAGGACGGCGCGGTAGGGGTCGTCGAGCAGGTGGACGAAGCGGATGCCCTCGTACCGCCGGTCGCGCGGCCGGACCACGACGGCGAGGTCGGCCCGGCCTTCCGTCACCTCGGCCAGCGGGTCCTGGGGGTCGGTCATCCTGAGGTCGACCCGGATGCCGGGGTGGTCCTGCCGGAAGCGCGCGAGCGCGGGCGCCACGAGGGTGGCGCCCGCCGTGGCGAAGTAGCGGATCGACAGCAGCCCCGTGCGGCCGGCCCGCAGGTCCGTGAGGGCGCTCTCCGCCTCGGCGACCTGTCTGCTGATGACGGCCGCGTGCTCGCTGAGCAACTGGCCGGCCTCCGTGGGCCGGACGCCGCGGCCGACCCGTTCCAGCAGCGGGATCCCGGCCTGCTTCTCCAGCGCTGCCACCTGCTGGCTGACCGCGGAGGGGGTGTACCCCAGGTTCGCGGCCGCCACGGTGATCGAGCCGCTGGTGACGACCGCGCGGAGGACCTGCATACGCCGCACATCGAGCATGTAGCCGAGCTTAAAGGTCGCGGAGAACTTTTCGCTTGTCCTGTTGTGATCCGGCGGGCAGATTCGTAGCCGACCGATCGAGCCGGGAGGCGGATGATGAGGGACGGCCGACATGGCCCACTGGTACGGGTGGCCGGACTCGCGTTGCTGTGGGGATCGGCGTTCCTGTGGATCAAGCTGGCGCTCGACAGCGGATTGACACCCTTTCAGATCGCCTTCGTCCGGTCCGCCCTCGGCGCGGCGGTCCTCCTCGTCCTGGCGCGGGGAGCGCGCCAGCGTCTTCCGCGGGACCGTCGAACGTGGGGCCACCTCGTCGTGGCCGCCTTCTTCTGCAACGCCCTGCCGTTCCTCCTCTTCGGCATCGGCGAGCAGACCGTCGACTCCGGGCTCGCCGGCGTGCTGCACGCGACGACTCCGCTCTGGTCCGTGCTGATCGGCGCGGTCGTCGGGACGGAGCGGGGGATCCGTCCGGTGCGGCTGGGCGGACTGCTGCTCGGATTCGCCGGCACGCTGGTGATCTTCGCCCCCTGGCAGGCCGCCGGGGTACTGAGCGGGGGCGCGCTCGCCCTGCTCGCGGCCTCGGCGAGCTACGCCGTCGGGTTCGCCTACATGGGAAGCCGGCTGACCGGCCGGGGAACCCCTCCCCTGGCCCTCTCGGCGGCCCAGCTGATCGCCGCCGCGGCGCTCACCGCGCCGGGAGTGTCGGCCGGCGGCACGGTGTCCGTGGACCTCGGCCTGCGGGCGGTGCTCGCCGTCTCCGTCCTCGGGATCTGCAGCACCGGATTCACCTTCTACCTCAGCTACCGGCTCATCGCGGACGAGGGAGCCACGAGCGCGGCCACCGTCGGGTACCTCCTGCCGGTCGTCTCCGTGGCGCTGGGGGCGATCGTCCTCGACGAGGAGCTCGGCCTGCGGGTCGTCGCGGGGGCGGCCGTCGTGCTCGCCGGTGTCGCGGCGACCCGGTGGCGGGCCCGCCCTCCGTCGCCCGCGGGCACGGCGGACACGGCCGGGCTCGGCGCCACGGGGAAGTGAGCCCGATGCGACACCGCCCCCGGCCCCCCGGCCCGTGGCCCGGTCGCCCGGTCGTCCGGTCGTCCGGTCGTCCGGTCGTCCGGTCGTCCGGTCGTCCGCGGAAGGCTCGACGCGACCCGAATCCCCTTGGCGCATACGTGACTTCCGTACGCTGTTCACCGCGTCCGCCCTCCGCCGGCTCGGCACCAACACCTGCTACGTCGCCGTGCCCCTCATCGCCGTGTCCGCGCTCGACGCCGGTCCCGGGAGCGGCGGCCTGGCCCGGTGGGCTCCCGCCTGTCAGCTGTTCTCCGACGCCGGCGCGCAGAGCGTGCTGCCGCAGCTGGTCGGCCGGGACGGCCTCGTACCCGCCGACGCCGCGGTGGTGAGCCTCGTCGCCGCGGGCAGCGTCGCCGGACGGGGCGCGGGCGGGGCGCTCGTCCACCTGCTCACGGCACCCGTGGCCGCGGCCTGCCCGGCAGCGCCTCCCTCGCCCTGACGGAGGCGGGTGAACCCGTCCGGCCCGCCCGGTCTCGCCGGGACGGCTTCGCGTCCGTCGCCGCGGGCGCTCACAGCCCCATCTGGAGGGGTCGCGCGGGCACTCCCTCCGCGATGAGCCTGCCCAGGGGGCCGGCGAGGTCACGCGGGCCGAAGAGGTCCGGGCCCGGGTAGCCGGCGATCTCCGGCAGGCGCCACCATCGGAATCCCGTGATGTTCTCCGCGAGCAGCTCGGCGCGCGAGAGCGCCCCGTCCGGATCGAAGGCCGTGGTGCGGACGAGGAAGTAGTCCTGGACGGCTCCGTCGTACCCCCGCACGTAGCCGGGCTCCACGACCCGCCGGTGCCACACATGGGGCGGCTCCCCTTCGAGGACGAGGCCGTCCTCCTCCCGCAGTTCGCGGCGGAGGGCCTCGTACGGGGTCTCACCCGGCTCGACGCCTCCGCCCGGGGTGGCCCAGACGGACCTCTCGGGGAGAGCGAATCTGCACAGCAGGACGCGGTCCTCCTCGTCGAGGACGATCGCACGCACCGAGTGACGCAGGTTCAGCGGGGCCATCCCTCCAGCCTAGGCGCCGCCGTCGGTGGGCGTACGCCTGCGAGGGCGCGGTGTCAGGTTCGCGCCCTCGCAGGCTGTCCGAGGGGCCGCCGCCTAAGCGGTGGCGGTGGTGGAGGTGATGCGGCGGATCGCCTCGCTCGTCACCTCGCGGGCGTGGGGCTCCGGGTCGAGGGCCCGGTGGAGGGTCAGGCCCTCGATGAGGGCGTCGAGCTGGCGGGCGGTCCCGGCGTCGAAGTGCCGTTCGAGGAGGTGGCGGCTGCGGGCCATCCAGGTCCGGGTGAGGGCCCGGTACTCGGGGCGGCGGGCGGCGAGGGTGTACAGCTCCTGGGTCAGGACGAGGTCGCGCTGCGGCCCGTCGGAGATCGCGTGCACGAGGTCGACGATGGCCTCCCGCGCCTGCTCGGGGCCCACCACGCCGTCCAGGTGCTGGTCGAAGACGGTGACGATGTGGTCGGCGAAGCGGGTGAACGCCTCGCGGAGCAGGTCGTCGATGCCGGTGAAGTGGTAGGTCATCGAGCCCAGCGGCACGCCCGCGCGTGCGGCGATCTTCCGGTGGGAGACGCCCGCGACCCCCTCGGCCGCGATGTGGTCGAGCGTGGCGGCGAGGATGCGCTCCCGCCGCTGCGGGTCGGTGTGCCCGGTGGCCATGGGGCGTGTTCCTAGAGGTCGCGGACGGGGCGGGCGGGGTTGCCGACGGCGACGACGTTCGCGGGGATGTCCTTGGTGACGACCGCGCCGGCGCCGATGACGCTGTTGTCGCCGATGGTCACACCGGGACAGACGATGACACCGCCGCCGAGCCAGACGTTGTCCCCCAGGGTGATCGGGAGCGCCGCTTCCAGCTTGTCACGCCGGGGCTGGGGCTCCAGGGGGTGGGTGGGGGTGAGGAGCTGGACGTTCGGACCGATCTGACAGTCCTCACCGATCGTGATCGCCGCGACGTCCAGCGCCGTCAGGTGGTAGTTGACGAAGGTGCGCGCCCCGATGGTGATGTTGCTGCCGTAGTCGACGTACAGCGGCGGACGCACCTCGACGTCCTCCCCCACCGAGCCGAGCAGCTCCCCGAGGACCGCCCGCGCCTCGCCGGGCCCCTCCAGGAAGACGGCCTGGTAGCGCGCGGCCAGCCGCATCGCGCGCCGCTGGCGCTCCGCGATCTGGGGGTCGTCGGCGATGTAGAGGTCGCCCGCCCGCATGCGCTCCAGCTGGGTGCGCGGGTCGTCCGCGAAGTAGTCGGTCACCATGCGTACGACCGTACACCCCGGAAGGTACGTTCGTACACTCACCTCGCTCGCGGCTGCCCGGTCGGTCGGACGGGGCCTCGGCCGGAACGGGACGCCCGCTCGCGCGTCCGACGCTCCGGCGCTCCGGATAGGCTCGTCGGCATGCAGAACCGCGTTCCGTTCGACGAGGGGCCGCTCTCCGCCGTGGGCGTACCCGAGCAGTCCGAACTCCTCGACAGCAGTCCGCGGTCACGGGTGTGGCGGGTGAGGCTGGCCGACCGGCGGCTCGTGATCGTCAAGCAGATCACCGACGCCGGGGACGCGGGCGCCGACGCGAGCGCGCGCTTCGCGCGGGAGGTCACCGGGCTGCGCCTGGCGGGACGGGCCGCCGGACCCGCCGTGGCCCCCGCGGTGCTCGCGACCGACCCGTCCTCCCGGACGATGGTCCTCGAGCACGTGGACGACCTCGGCAGGACGGACGACTGGCTGCCGGGGTACGCCGAGTCGCTCGCCCGGCTCCACGCCCTGACGGGTCCCGCCGACGCCGGCGCGCTCCCGGCCTGGCCGGGGCCGACGGCCGGCGACGCGGAGTCCTTCCTCGCCCTGGCCAGGGCGCTCGACGTGCCCGTTCCGCCCAGGGTTCCCCATGAACTGGCCGGTCTCCTGGAGCGGCTGGACCCGACCCCGCACCACGCGCTGCTGCACGGCGACCCCTGCCCCGGCAACGACCTGCGCACCGCCGAGGGCGTCCGCTTCGTCGACTTCGAGCGGGCCTCGCTCGGCAACGGCCTGGTCGAACTCGCCTACCTCCGCATCGGCTTCCCCACCTGCTGGTGCGCCCTGTCGGTCACCGGGGCCCCGCTCACGGAGGTCGAGGACGTCTACCGGACCACCTGGCGCGGCCTCACCGGCAAGGACGTCCCCGGTGACCTCGCCGACGCGTGCGCCGGCTGGCTGATCCAGGGCGACGCACTCGTGGAACGGGCCCATCGCGGAACGGTCGACCAGCTCGCCCGGGTGGTCACCGAGGACTTCACGTGGGGCCACGCCTCCGCCCGCGAGCGGCTCGTCCACCGTCTGAACGCGGTCGCCGGCATGACCCGCGGCCACGACCACCTGCACGCCCTCGGCCGCCTCTGCTCCGCCCTGGCCGACCGCCTGCTCGAACAGCGGCCCCGGCCGCGCCCCCTGCCCACGCCCGACGCCCGCCCCTGGTTCTGAGGCGCGGAGCCGAAGTACGGGCGGCGACGGGTCCGGCGTAGCACTCCTGGAGAGCCCAGGAACCCACCTGCCCAGGGGGAGTCGTCGATGACCGTTCGCCGTGTGGTGCCCAACGTCCGGACGTCGGCCGTGCGGGAGAACCGGGAGTTCTACGGCCTGCTCGGGTTCGAGGAGGTCATGAACCACGGCTGGATCATGACGCTGGCCTCCTCGTCCAGCCCGGCGGCCCAGGTCAGTTTCATGGCCGCCGACAAGACCGCCCCGGTCGCACCCGACATGAGTGTCGAGGTCGAGGACGTGGACGCGGCGTACGAGGCCGTACGGAAGAGCGGCGCGGAGATCGTGCACCCCTTGCAGGACGAGGAGTGGGGAGTGCGCCGGTTCTTCGTCCGGGACCCGAACGGCCGGGTGATCAACGTGCTGGGCCACCGCTGACGACCACCCGGCTTCGCCCGGAGGCGGGCCGGGGTCAGGCGCTGATGCCGACGGAGGAGACGTAGGCGTAGGCGTTGTCGTCGGAGTCGAGGTCGGTGATGACGTCGTCCCCGATCTCGTCGAGGGCGCCGGCGTCCTTGCGGGCCCAGGCGCGCATTCGGTACGCGGAACTCGTATGAGCCACCGGGGTCGTGCCGACGGGCTCCCCGAGCCGTTCACCCGCGCCGGTACCTGGCGGCCATGGTGTGGAACACCTTCTTCGGCTCCCAGCGCGTCTCGTCGAGCATCCGGACGACGCCGTAGGAGCCGAGGTCCCGCTCCCCCGGCCTGCTGTAGCCGGCGAAGGTGAACCAGAGCGCGGTGTCCACGCCTTCCTCCTCGAAGACGTCGAGGAGTTCGGTGAGGTAGCGCGCCTGCTCGTCCTCGTCCAGGATCGCGCCGGGCGGCACCTGCCAGGCCATGCCACCGCGGTCCCCCGCGCCCCGGTACGCGCACGTCCCGAACTCGGTCACGGCGACGGGCTTTCCATGGGCGCGGTGCCGGCGCAGCTCGTCCCGGAAGCCGTCGGCGTTGAAGGAGGCCCGGTAGGCGTCGACGCCGACGAGGTCGAAGGGGCCCCAGTCGACGGACTCCCAGGGGGCCGAGGCGTAGGTGACCGGCCCGCCGAAGTGCGTACGGACGGTGGCGGCGGTCCGGGAGAGGAACGCGTCGAGGCGCTCCCGCATCGGCCCGAGGGAGGACCACCACGCGAGGTCGGCCGCGGCCATGGTCCGCAGGCGGTCGCCGTAGGTGGCGCCCGGGAGGAATCCTCCGCAGAACGCGCTGATCTCGCAGCCGGCGACGAAGACCACGTCGGCGCCGGTCTCCCGCACGGCTTCGACCCGCCGGGCGCAGTCGGCGAAGAACGGGAGCAGCCGGTCGGGTGGAAGGTCCACGGGGAAGGGGGCGAACCAGACCTCCAGGCCCGCGTCCGCGGCATGCCGGGCGGCGGTGCTCAGCCGTTCGGGCTCGCGTCCGGAGATGCGCACGGCGTCGCAGTGGAGTGTCCCGGAGATCACGTCCATGTCGTGCCGGACCGTCTCGGGGGTGAAGCTCTTGCGGGAGAGTTCTTCTCCCGGGAGGAATCCGGTGTCGTAGTTGATGCCCCGTGCGCGCACGTCATGTCCCTTCGCTCGAACGTCGTCCCGCCCCCGTCGCAGGTCGCCGGCGCACCGGCGCACCGGCGCACCGGGGGGCCTCGGCCCGCCGGGGGCGCGACGCCTGCGAGGAGGCGCCGCGCCCACGCTCATCCCGAGGCGGTGATCCGGACCGGGAGTGTCACCGGGAGGCCGGGTCCAGCCAGGGCCGACGTCCCGGTCCGGTCGGGTGGGTGCCGGTGACGGCCATGACCACCGAGTACAGGCTGGTCTCCGCGGTGATGAAGAGGCGGTTGCGCTTGGCGCCGCCCCAGGAGATGTTGGCGACCGCCTCGGGGACGTTCAGGCGTCCGATCAGGGTGCCGTCGGGGTCGTAGCAGTGCACGCCGTCGTCCATCGCGGCGACCCAGAGACGGCCGCCGTCGTCGAAGCGGATGTTGTCGAAACGCGCCTTCGCGCGGGCCCCGGCCTCGGCGAAGACCTTCCCCTCGGACAGGGTGCCCGCGTCGTGCACGTCGAAGACCCGGATGAACCCGGCGCGGGTGTCGGAGACGAAGAGCTGCCGCTCGTCGGGCGAGAAGACCAGCCCGTTCGGCGCGCCGAAGCCGTCGGCGACCAGACGCACTTCGCCGGTGGCCGGATCGATCCGGTAGACGTTGTTGGAGCCGATCTCGCTCTCGGCGACGTATCCCTCGTAGTCACTGGTGATGCCGAAGTCCGGGTCGGAGAACCAGATGGAGCCGTCGGACTTCACGGTCGCGTCGTTCGGGCTGTTCAGGCGCTTGCCCTGCCAGCGGTCGGCCAGGACGGTGACGGTGCCGTCGTGTTCGGTCCGGGTCACCCGCCGGTTGCCCTGCTCGCAGGTGATCAGCCGGCCCTCGCGGTCGAGGGTGTTGCCGTTGGTGTGTCCGGCGGAGCGGCGGAAGACGGCGACGGCGCCGGTCTCCTCGTCCCACCGCAGCATCCGGTCGTTGGGGATGTCGCTCCAGACCAGCTGCCGCCAGGCGGGCAGGTAGACCGGCCCCTCGGCCCAGCGGCACCCGGTGAACAGGACCTCCAGCGCGTCGTCACCGTTCATGCACCGCCCGGTGCGGAACCGGTCGTCGAACATCTCGTACAGCCCGGGGCGCTCACTGCTCACAGGGGTCACTCCTCACGAAAGACACCGTCGCCGAATGAGAATCGGCCTGAGGCAGACATTGCAAGATGAGATATTGTCTGCGCAAGCAGATTCCGAATGGAGAGTTGTGGATCACATCGATCGCGCCCTGCTGGCCCAGCTCCAGCAGGACGCCACCCAGTCCTACGCCGCACTGGGACAGGCCGTCGGCCTGTCCGCCGGCGCCGCCCACGAGCGGGTGCGCAAGCTGCGCGAGCGCGGCGCCGTCCGGCGCACCACCGTCGAGGTGGACCCGGCCGCCGTGGGCAGCGCCGTCCTGGCCTACGTGATGGTCGACTCGACGTCCTGGATGGGTGATTCGGCGCAGGACTTCGCGGCGCTCCCCGAGATCCTGGAGGCGCACGTCATCGCCGGCAGCGCCTCGGTGCTGGTGAAGGTCAGGACCGCGACCACCGAGCAACTGCAGGACGTGCTGCGCCGGATCTACGCCATCGACGGCGTGAGCGGCACCCAGGCCACGGTGGTCCTCGAGACCTTCTTCGAGCGGCCGCTCTCCCCCCTGCTCACCGATCGGGCGTGAGCCTCCCCGCACCTTCCCGGCGGTCACGCCGGGCGCGACACCGGGCCCCTGTCCGCCCGGTGTGGCGGTCGGGCCGGCCGGTCCGGTCAGGGCGAGCGCGGGAGCCGGTTCTCCGCGCCCTGCCGCGCGGTGAGCCCGTGCCCGTTCCGCGCGGAGCCGCTGCCGAGCGGCCGGGCCGACGCCCAGATGGCCCAAGAGCGCGCGGAGCGCGGTGACGATGCCCTCGCTCGTCAGCACCACGGCCCCGACCGCCATGACCTGACCGGCCATCGGCACGACCGCGCCCCTGCGTGGCAGGCGGACCGACAGGTGCGCGATCTCCGGCCCCGCGAACGCCGAGGTCGCCCGGAATCGTGTGTCAGGCGGGATCCGGGAAGGTGAGGACGATCTTCCCGGTGGTGCGCCCCGTCTCGCCGAGCGCGTGCGCCTCGGCCGCGTCCGCGAGCGGGAAGACGGCCTCGATGTGGGCGCGCAGGGAGCCGGCGGCGACGAGGTCCGCGACGGCGTTCATGCCGGCGTGATCGGCCTCGACGAGGAGCGTCTCGACGCGGATCCGGCGGGCCGCGGCCTTCGCCGCCTCGTTCGGGTCGCCCCCCGGCAGGAGCGAGACGAGGACGCCGCCCGGCCGCAGGACGTCGAGGGAGCGGGCGCGGGTGTCGCCCGACACGGGATCGAGCACCATGTCGACGTCCTGGACGACGTCGCGGAAGTCGGTCGTGCGGTAGTCGACGACTTCGTCGGCACCGAAGGACCGGACGACGTCGTGCTTCGGGGAGCCGGCCGTGCCGATCACGTACGCCCCGCGCGACTTGGCGATCTGGACCGCCAGGTGGCCGACCCCGCCAGCGGCCGCGTGGACGAGGACGCGCTGTCCGGCGGTGACCGCGGCGGTCTCGACGACCGCCTGGTAGGCGGTGAGGGCGGCGAGCGGCAGAGCGCCCGCCTGGACGTGGTCGATGCCGGCGGGCTTGTGCGCGAAGGCGCGGGCGGGACCCGTCGCGTACTCGGCGTGGGAGCCGACGCCGTTCGGGTAGGGCAGCATCCCGAAGACCTCGTCGCCCGGCTTGAACAGGGTGACGCCGAAGCCGACGGCCTCGACGACGCCGGACACGTCCCAGCCGAGGACGAGCGGCATCCGGTCGAGGAAGAGGCCGGCGGCGCGGTGCTTCCAGTCGGTCGGATTCAACCCGGCCGCACGCACGGCGACGAGGATCCGGCCCGGGCCGGGAACGGGCCTCGGCAGGACGACCTCCTTCAGCACCTCGGGGGTGCCGTGGGTGTCCTGGCTGATGGCGCGCATGGTGGTGGGGTTCGTCATGTGCTCCAGCCTCGCCCGGCACCCCGACTCCGTACCATGGCGTGAATGCCATCTTCCGACGGGATCATGCCATGCGTGTTCATCGTGTCGTCGTCCTCGCCCTGGACGGGGCGTACCCGTTCGAACTCGGCATCCCCAGCCGGATCTTCGGCGCGCTCCTGGACCGGTACGAGGTCATGACCTGCTCCGTCGACGGCGGCCCCGTCCTCACCAACGCCGATTTCTCGGTCAGCGTGGGGCACGGCCCCGAGGCGCTCGCGACGGCGGACACGGTCCTGCTGCCGCCCTTCGACATCTCCCGGCTCTCACGCGAACTGCCGCCGCGCGTGGGCGAGGCGCTCGCGGCCGTACGGCCCGGGACGCGGTTGGTGTCGATCTGCACGGGCGCCTTCGTCCTGGCCGCGGCGGGGCTGCTCGACGGACGGCCCGCGACCACCCACTGGGCCATCGCCGACGTGTTCACGTCCTGGTACCCCCAGGTGGCGATGGACCCTGACGTGCTGTTCGTGGACGACGGAGACATCCTGACCTCGGCGGGCGCCGCCTCGTGCGTCGACGTCTGCCTGCACCTCGTACGGCGGGACCACGGCACCGCCGTCGCCAACCACGTGGCCAGGGCCTGCGTCGTGCCGCCGTGGCGGGAGGGCGGCCAGGCCCAGTACGTGGACTATCCGGTGCCCTCCGCGTCCGCGAACGGCACCGCGGCCACCCGCCAGTGGGCCCTGGAGAACCTGCAGCGCCCCCTGCCGCTGACCGAGCTCGCGGAGCACGCCCGGATGAGCCTGCGCACCTTCGCGCGCCGGTTCAACGAGGAGGTCGGGACGAGCCCCGGCCGCTGGCTGATCCAGCAGCGCGTGGCCCGGGCCAAGCACCTCCTGGAGACCACCGACCTCGCCGTCGACGACATCGCCGGGCAGGTCGGGTTCGCCACCGGCACCTCGCTGCGCGAACACCTCCACTCCGCCGTCGGCGTCTCACCGCTCGCGTACCGGCGCGCTTTCCGGGGGACCGCCTCCACGGGCTGACGGACGGCGCGGGCGAGCTCGGGCGGGCAGACGACGCACGCGGGTGGAGACGGCTGAGGACCATGCCGCCGGTCTCGTCGCTCGCGCCTCCCGCGGAGGTACGAGCGACGAGACCGGCGGCATGGCCGTTCCATCGGTTCCCGGCCGAAGTCCCGCGGGCTTCCTAGCCGTTGACGATCTTGTCGTAGCGCAGGGCGACGTAGCCCGAGGCGGCGTGGCCAGCGATGCGGCCGTCGGTGCCGCCGTCGAGGTAGTCCTGACCGCGCATCATGTCGTCGTTCGGGTTGGACTCGTGGATGTACGAGAACTTGCCGGCCGCCTTGTCGACCCACTTCTCGAAGAGCACCACGTGACCGTCCTGGGTGTTCAGCGCGTCTCCGGGCTGGAGGTCGGACTTGGCGATGGTGGCGCTGACGCTCGGCAGGCTGTAGGTGGTGTAGCTGCTGCTCGCGTGCCAGGCCATGGAGACGAAGCCGGAGCAGTCGGTGCGGTAGGTGTGGTCGCCGTCGGGGTCGGTGGCGTACGCACTCTGGCTGTAGGGGATGTCGCGGTCGAGCCAGTTCACGGCGCGGCTGACGACCTCGCCGCGGGTGATCTGCCCGCCCCTGGTGGAGGGGGTGGACGGCGGGGTCGACGGCGCCTGGTAGGTGCAGTCGTTGGCGAAGGCGGACAGCAGGGTCTGCGACCAGCCGCTCGCGTCGACCGGGTCGTCGAGGTGGTAGGCGATGTCGGTGCCCTTGCCGTCGGTGGGGTCGACGTCGTGGTACCAGTACATGCCGCTGTTCGTGCGGCCGTAGTAGAGGCCGCCGCCGGGCGAGACCAGGCTGTCGACCCCCGACCAGCCGGAGGGCTTGAGGTCCGAGCGCTCCCAGTCCCCGACGCCGTTGATCTGGTACGAGAGCAGCTTGCCGTCGGAGGTGGTGGCCACGAGGACGTCGTCGCCCGCCGCGGCGAGGGTCTTGAGGACGAAGCCCTCGTCGATCACCACGTGTTGGGCGATGTGGGCCGGTCCGGCGGGCTTGGCCTGGGAGACGTTGTAGCGGTGGAGCTGGCCGGCGACCGTGCCGTAGAGGTGGCCGGCACCGTCGTACGTCATCTTGTCGAAGGTCCAGCCGCTCTCCCAGATCCTGGTGACTCCGGCGAGGGCCAGGGCGTTGTCGTTGGTCTGGACGTCGACGCGGTACAGCTCGCCGGCGGTCGACGTCACGAGGACCGTGTTGAAGTTGAGGGTGGCCATCGCCTTGGGCGTGAACCCGAGGTCCGGACCGATCAGCGTCTTGACCCGGTCACCGGTGTTGGGGGCTATCGCCGTGTAGGTGAGGCGTCCGTCGGCGAGCGTGCCGTAGATCGAGACGTTTCCGCCGCAGACGGCGGCGGCCTGGGCCGGTGCCGCCGGGCCGAGAGCGACCAGGCCGAGGGACGAGGCGGCCACGGCGAAACCGACGGCGAGACGGAGAGCGCGGGACGACGGGAACATGGGTCCTCCGGATTCGGGCAGCCCGGACGTACGCACGTCGGGCCGGGGGAAGCAAAGGGGAGGTGCGGGGAAGGCGGAGAGCGACGACCGGGCACACAGGCGCGGGCGGTCGATCGGGTACGAGGGGGCGCGGGCCGCGGCGATCGGCGGACCGCGGCGCTCAGTACCAGTTGTTGTTCAGGAAGTGGGTCCAGGCGGCGCACGGCGTGCCGTACCGGCCGTCGATGTAGGAGAGTCCCCACTTGATCTGGGTGAGGGGATTGGTCCGCCAGTCGTCCCCGAACGCCTCCATCTTGGAGCCGGGCAGGGCCTGGGGGATGCCGTAGGCGGTGGAGCTAGGGTTGTCGGCCCAGTAGCGCCAGCCGCTCTCCCTGGTCCAGAGCTGGTCCAGGCAGCTCCACTGGGCGGAGCTGTTCCAGACGCCGCCGTCGTGCTTGTTCATCAGATCGCGGCCGGCCGCCTTCACGGCGGGGATGTCGGTGCCGTCGAGCGGGTCGGAGCTGGTGGTGCAGGTGAACGTCCCGGGCTGCGCGGACAGCAACGCCTGCGTCCAGCCACCGGTGTTGACGGGCGTGTCGTTGTGGTAGGCGATGTCGCCGCCGGAACCGTCGGCCGGGTCGGCGTCCTTGTACCAGTACATCGCTCCCGTGGTGGCGATACGGCCGTAGTAGAGGCCGCCACCCGGCGACACCACCTGGTCGAAGGCGGACCACCCCGAGGTCTTGAGGTCGTCCCGCTTCCAGCCGCCGTCACTGTCGATCTTGTACGAGTAGAGGGCGCCGGCCGCGGTGGTGGCGAGCAGCCGGTCGTCGCCGGCGGCGGTGAGGGTCTTCAGGACGAAACCGCCGCCGATCTCCTTGCGCTGGCCGATGTGGGCCGACCCGGTCGGCTTGGGCTGGGAGACCAGGTACTGGAGGAGTACGCCCCCGGCCGTGCCGTAGAGGTGGCCGTGTCCGTCGTACGTGAGCTTGTCATGGGTCCAGCCGCTGTCGAAGAGCTTGACGGGCGGGCGTTCCAGGACGAGGGACGTGTTGTTGGTGAGCACGTCGAGGCGGTAGAGCGCGCCGGTGGTCGACGTGACGAGGACGGTGTTGAAGTTGAGGGTGGCCATCGCCTGGGGCTCGAACCCCAGGTCCGCCCCGATCACGACCTTCTTCAGCTCGCCCGTGGCGGGCGTGATGGTGCTGAAGGTGAGGCGGCCGTCGGGGAGGATGCCGTAGATCGAGGCCGTTCCACTGCAGGTGGTCGCCGCCTGTGCCGTCGGCGCGGCGCCCACGGTCACGGCGGTGAGCAGTCCGGCCCCGAGGGCGCCGGAGAGAGCGGCGATCGTGGTCGTGCGGGCGGCCTGCCGGAGAGTGGTCGTCACTGTGTTCCTTCTGGAGAGATCCGCGGGGATGGGGCGGGGGCGGAACAGGTGGGAATGCGGGTACGAGTACGGGTCCGGGGTGCGGGGTTCGGGTCCGGGGTCCGGGCGCTCGTACGGGAACGGGCTCCGGCGCGGGGACGGGCCAGGTGCGGGTGGGCGTCCGGTACGGAACGGGCCAGGTGCGGGACGGCGTCAGGTGCTCGGTGGCGTCAGGCCGGCCTCGGGGCACGCGCGTGGGCGGCCTCCGTCAGCGCGGGGGTGCGGCGGTGCGATAGCCGTGGACCCGCAGGGAGGCGCGGGCGCCGTCGAGGAGGGCGCGGGCCTGGTCGAGGGCGGCCGCTTCCGAGGCCGCGCGCAGGAAGAGATAGACGTACACGCCGTCGTCCGAGGCTCGGGCACGGACGTGCTCGAGTCCGTTCGCCGGAGCCGCGTGGGCCCAGATGAGGTCGGAGAGGAGTGCGAGCACGGCGGGGAGGGCGGGGCCGTGGTCCGGGCCTTCGAGGGAAGCCCGGATGACGCGCACGCCGCTCAGTCCCCGTCGACGCTGTCGCCGGAGGACGTAGGCGCCGTGTCCCAGCTGATGCTGCCGCCCTCACCGTCACCGGAAGAGGACGGGGCGGTGTCCCAGCTGATGCTGTCGTCGCCGGAGGAGGCCGGCGCCGTGTCCCAGCTGATGCTGCCGCCCTCACCGTCACCGGAGGGAGCCGGCGTGGTGTCCCGGCTGATGCTGTCGTCGGACGCGCTGACGCGGTGCCGGGCGATGTCTCCCCCGGAGGCGGCGGCCGCCGGGGAGGCCGCGACGACGGCGCCGATGCCGACGACGGCGCAGAGGACGGCGGCGACGGCGGCCGAGCGGGTGGTGCGGGGTGAGCCGGCGGTGCGGAACATGGGAATCCCCCTGGTCGAGAGTCGTTGAGCGATGCCTTCGGTGCGATGGGCCGCGCTGCGTACGGTTCCGGACCGACCTCGCGGTACTGGTCCGGATGGGGACTACCGCCCCGCCGTTCCGGTGTTCACAATGCTGCTGTCCCCGCCACGGGTGGGGAAGGAGATCCGCCTGTCACCAAGCGGTCTGGCACGTTGGTGTCAGACCGCGTCCGCGATCGCGGGCAGGGGGCGCGGCGGACGGCCGGAGCACAGCTGGGGGGCTGGGGCATGCTGCAGGCACTGGGACTCGGGGCCGCCGTGGAGGCGGTGTACCGGGGGATGCTCGCCGATCCCTCGGGAGGGATCGCCGAGTTGAGCACGCGCCTCGGACTCACGGAGACGCAGGTCCGCGGCGGCCTGGACCAGCTCGCCGACCTCGGTCTGCTCAAGCCGTCACGGGACAGTCCCGGTGCCCTCCGGGCGGTGCGACCGGAGCTGGGACTGGAGGTGCTCCTGCGCCGTCAGGAGCAAGAACTCGCGCGGCAGCAGCAGGAGTTGGAGCAGAGCAGGGCCGCCGCGGCGCAGGTGGTCTCCGAGTTCGCGGAGCTGCGTCCGAACACCGAGGTCGACGGCGCGGAGCGGCTCGTGGGGATGGACGCCATCCAGGACCGGCTCGAACAGCTCGCCCACGGACTGACGCGGGAATGCCTGGCGATCCTGCCGGGCGGCGCACTGTCGGAGGGAAGCATGGAGGCATCGCGCCCGCTGGACCGACGGGCGCTCGCCCGCGGCATCGAGATGTGCTCGGTGTACCAGGACAGCGCCCGGAACGATCCGGCCACCCTGGCCTATGCCCGGTGGCTGACCGAGCAGGGCGGCCAGGTGCGCACCAGCCCGCTGCTCCCGCCGCGCCTGCTGGTGTTCGACCGCACGGTCGCGGTCGTCCCCATCGACCCCGACAACTCCCGTACGGGCGCGCTGTGCACCCGCGCACCCGGCATCGTCGCGTCCCTGGTCACCCTGTTCGAGCAGACGTGGGAGGCCGCCGTCCCCCTCGGAGCGGACCGCCCCCGCGCCACCGACACGCGGCCCACCGCACCCGAACTCGAACTGCTGAGACTCCTGGCCTCGGGCATGACCGACGAGGCGGCGAGCAAACGTCTCGGAGTCTCGCTGCGCACCGTCCGACGGCAGATGGCCGCGCTGATGGAACGCCTGCACGCCACCAGCCGCTTCGAGGCGGGCCTCAAGGCGGCACGGGAAGGCTGGCTCTGAACCGCAGGCGGAAGCGGCGGCGAGGAGCGTGAACGGCTGCGCGAACGACTGCGGGAGCGGCGGCAACTCCCCTGACGCAGAACGCCGTTCGTGACACGGTTTGGCACACCGTCCTCAGGCGGGGCGTGGCAGGATCACGGTCATGACTCTCAGCGTTCCCCGCCTGCGGATCGGCTCGACCGAGATCATCGCGCTCTCCGACGCGGAGGGCCCCTTCTTCTCCCCGCGCGCCGAGGCGTTCCCCGGGGCCACGGCCGCGCAGTGGGCCGAGGCCGACCGGTACGACCCGGGCGCGGTCGACGCCGAGGGCAGGTGGCGGCTGCAGTTCCGCGCGTACGCCGTCCGGAACGACAAGGGGCTGACCGTCGTGGACGCGGGGATCGGTCCCGCGGACAGTCCGGCCGGCTCGTGGGCGCCCGTCCCCGGGGTGCTCCCCGCATCGCTCGCGGCCGCTGGCATCGATCCGGCCGAGGTCGACACCGTGGTGCTCACCCATCTGCACACCGACCACGTCGGATGGGCGGTCGTGACCGAGGCGGCCGTCCCCTCGTCAGCCGGCGTGGCGGACAGCCGTGCCGCCTCCGGCGGTCGCCGGCCCTTCTTTCCGAACGCCGCCTACCTGCTCCAACGGGCCGAGTTCGACGCCCTCGACGCGCTCAACCCGATGCTGCGCGAGACCCTCACCGACCCGCTCGCGGCCGCGGGCCGGCTCCGGCTCCTCGACGGCGACACGCCGCTGCGCACCGGACGCGCGGTCGCCACGCCCGGTCACACGCCCGGGCACATGAGCGTCGTGGTCACCGACGGACGGGAACAGGCTCTCATCACCGGCGACCTCCTGGTCCACGCGCTCCAGGTGCTCCACCCCGAGCTCGCCTATGCGCACGAGGCCGACCCCGAGGCGGCCAGGCAGTCGAGGAAGCGCCTGCTCGACCACGCGCCGGACGTCACCCTGCACCTGGCGGCGCCCCATCTCACGGAGCCGTTCCTCTCGGTGTGATCGTGGCCCTCACGGCGGCGCCGCGGGACGGGCTCGCGAACCTCAGACGGGCTTGCGCCACACGGAGATGTGCTTCGCGGAGTCCTGGGTGAACGGAGCCCCGTCCCAGTCCGCGACACGGCGTTCCAGCTCCAGACCGGCGAGCCGTGCCATCAGGTCGAGCTCCGCGGGCCAGGCGTACCGGTGCCGGGAGTTCCCGCGGCGGTAGCGGCCGTCGTCGCCGTCCCGGGTGAAGTGGTGCGAGACGAGAATCTGCTCGACCAGGTCGAAGGTGTCGAAGCCGAGATGGCCCTCGGACACGTCGAACGGCACCGCGACCTGGCCGGGCGGCAGGAACCGCAGCGGCGGCACACCCAGCTCGATGACGAATCGGCCGCCGGGCTCCAGATGGCGTGCGGCGTTGCGGAAGCACTCGACCTGCTCGTCCTGGGTGAGCAGGTTCGTGATGGTGTTGTAGACGAGATAGACCAGGGCGAACTCACCGGGAACGACCGTGGTGGCCATGTCCCCGATGACCACCGGGATCCTCTCCTCGTCGGCCTTGCGCCGCAGCACCGCCGCCATGTGCTCGGACAGTTCGATCCCGGCCACCGGCACGCCGCGTTCCCGGAGCGGGACTGCTACCCGTCCGGTTCCGATGGCGAACTCCAGTGCCCTTCCGTCTCCGGCGAGTTCGGCGAGGAAGGCGAGAGTCGGCCCGAGAACGGCAGCCGAGGACAGCTCGGCCTCCTCGGCGTCGTAGCGGTCGGCGGTCGCACGTGTCCAGAGTTCGCTGCTCGTCACGGTCGGCCACTGTGCCGGGTGACGAGGGGCGCTGTCGACGTATTTACGCGCTCCGCGGCGCGGCGTCCACCGCCCGGCGAGGGGTCCGGCCGGCTGCGCGGCAGGGCCTCCGCGCGCCGCCGGGGCCGCTGCGCGATCAGTCCGGTCGACCGGGGCGGATCGCGGCCTCGATGCCGGCGAGGTGGGCGGCGAGGATCTCCTCGAACGCGGCGCGGCGGTCCACTCCGAGGGGACGGACGTCGCGGGCGAAGTGGGCCAGGGCCGGGAAGCGCTCGGGGTCGGCGCCGAGGACCGCGACGCGGAACAGCTCCATGCCCTGGTCGTACTCCTCCGGGGTGATGGTGCGGACCCCGGCCTCGGAGGCGATCAGCGCGGCGACGAGGACCGCGAGCCGGTGGTAGCGCGCCGGGATCTCCTCGTCGGGCAGCCCCGACGCACGGAGGGCCTGCAGCACCTCCTCCATGACCAGCCGGGAGCCGGCGCCGCCGGACGCGTACCGTCCCCAGACCGCGGCGAGCTGGGGCTGCCGGCCGAACGCCTCCCTCACCCGCAGGGACAGGGCCGTGATGCGCTGCTTCCAGTCGCCCTCGGCCCGGTAGCCGTCCATGGAGGCCAGGAGGATCCGGTCGGCCACCGCGCGCAGCAGTTCCGTCTTGTTGCGGAAGTGCCGGTAGAGGCTGGAGGAATCGGTCCCGAGGGTCGCCGCGAGCTTGCGCACGCTGAACGACTCCGCGTCGCTCGTGCGCAGCAACTCGGCTGCCGTATCCAGGATCTCGTCGGTCGACCAACGCCTTCGACCTGCCATTTCGCCCCTCTCGTCGAGGCTCATTCTAACCATGCACTTGGTGTTGCACGCACCGCGTGCATAATGAGGACATGAGCGTGCCGAGCGACCCGGCAGCAAGGGGTCGACGTGCCACGCGTGCCCTGTCACCCCGGGGGCGGGCGACCTCCATGGAGCTCCCCCGGGCGATGCGAAAGGACGCATGTCGTGAGGAAGTCACTGGATCCGGCGGCGCTGGACGCCGCCATCGAGAACGTCCACCGCGCGGGAATGCCGGGCCTGTTCGCCGAGGTCCGGGACGGCGACCAGGTGTGGCGCGGCGCCGCCGGAGTCGCCGACGTCACCACCCGTCGCCCCGTCACCACCGCCATGCGGCACCGGGTCGGCAGCATCACGAAGACGTTCACCGCCGCCGCGGTGCTGCAGCAGGCCGAGGCCGGCCGCATCGGTCTCGACACTCCGATCGCGCGGTACCTGCCGGGGCTGGTTCCCGGGGGGCGCGGAGACGCGATCACCGTCCGGATGCTGGTCAGCCACACCAGCGGCCTCGCCGAGTACTTCCCGTACGCCTACCCCTCCCTCAAGGCGTTCCCCGCGCTCGCGGACACCGGGCCCCAGAGCCTGGACGACCACCGGTTCACGCGCTTCGACCCTGCCGAACTGATCGAGATGGGGGTGACGGCGCCCGCCGTCGGCACGCCGGGCGGCACGCCCGGGGTGTACTCGAACACCAACTACCTGCTCCTCACCCGTCTCCTGGAACAGACGACCGGCACCACGGCCGAGCGGTACATCACGCGGAACGTCATCGAGCGCGCCGGGCTCCGGGACACCGCGTTCCCCACCGGACCGGAGATCGACGGCCCCCACTCGGAGATGTACGAGGCGTGGTTCGGCATGATCGACCCGCCGCGCGACTACAGCGTCTACGACATGTCCTGGGTGGGTCCGTCGGCCTCGCTGATATCGACGGTCACGGACCTCAACCTCTTCTTCCGCAAGCTCCTGGCCGGCGAGATCGTCAGCCGGTCGTCCCTGGAGCAGATGCGGCACACCGTCCCCGTCGTCTCCCAGGAGGGGAAGACGGGCGACTACGGCCTCGGCCTCTACCCGATGAGGGAACCCGGGCAGGACACCTTCTGGGGCCACGGCGGCACGGTCTGGGGCGCCGGTGCGCTGGCCATGATCCGCGCCGACGGCCGGCGGCAGATGGCCGTCGCCGTGAACCTCCAGAGGTGGAACGACCTCGACGCGTCCGGCACGCCGCAGCCCCACCCCATCGACGAGGCGCTCGCGGCCCTGCACCGCGTGGCGATGTACGGCTGACCGGGCCGCGGAGAGCCAGGCCGCGCGGGCCGTCGCCCGCTCGGCCGCCCTGCCGCCGCCGGCCGGTGCGCCGACCGGGTGCGCCGGCCGGGCGGGCCCTCCCCGCCCATGACCACTCGCCGCACGACCACCCCTGCATTCGCCTCAGGAAGGACAGCCCCGCATGACTGTCGAACGGATCGGCCTCTTCGGTTCCTTGGTCCACCTTCAGGCCGACGGCCAGGTGAGCACCGAGCAGCCCTCGGCGGACACCGAACTGGAGCGGGACGGCTGGCTCCTGATGGTCGCCCACGCGCGGACCGACGCCGACGTCCACGGCGACCACTGGGAGATCCACGAGGAGGCGGACGAGTTCGTCTCCTGCCTCACCGGCGGCATCCGCATCGTCCTCCGTCCCGAACGGCCGGGTGACGAAGAGGAAGTGATCGAACTGACCGCCGGATCCGCCGCCGTCGTACCGCGCGGTCGCTGGCACCGCCTCGCCCTGGACGCCCCCAGCGACCTGCTGGCCGTCACGCTCCCCCGCGGTACCCGCGAGGAGAAGTGGACCGAAGGCTAGGTCGCGTCCGTAAAGCCGGTGACGCGTCGCTCTGTTCGTGGTGCGTCGCCCGCGTCGTCGCAGACAAGGGCCACTCGGCTCGCAGGATCCGCGCCTGCCTGCGACGACGCGGGATCGCCGCGGCGAAGCCCGCCGCCGCCTCGACGAAGCCGCCTACCGGCGGCGGAACGCCCTCGAACGCTGCGTCGACCGGCTCGAGCAGAACCGAGTCCTGGCCACCTGTCACGGCAGAACGAGCCCACCACTACCGAGCCATGGTCGCCCGCGCCCGCCCTCGCCTGTGGCCGCAGGACTTCCGGACAGGTCCTGGCTAGACCTTGCCGCCCAGTTCCGCGATGAGCCGCCGGTAGGTCTCGAACGCCGGTTTCGGGGTGTAGTCGTCGTACAGCAGGCCGAAGTGGGAGAAGATTCCCTCGGCGCGGCTGTCGGCATCGCGCAGGGCGAAGAGCGAGTAGCCGTCGATGTTCAGGGCGGTGGCGAGGGCGGCCGTGGTCCGGATGACGGTGTCGAGGGCGGCGGCCTGGCGCTCCCCGGTGCGCCCGGGGCCGGTGGGCCAGCCGTTCTCGCAGATGCGGACCGGAACGGTGTCGGGGATGCCTGCCTCCGGAAGGCAGGCATGGCGGTACGAGGTGAGGACCGCGGTGACCGCGTCCGCGAGCCCGCCCGGGACGACGGGGCGGAACACGTCGGGGAAGAAGTCCAGTCCGACGTAGTCCAGGCTCTGCCGGAAGCCCGCGTCGGCCAGGACTCCCAGGTCGGACCAGAAGGTGTCGGCGGGGTTGAAGGACGGGACGGCGTTGAAGCCGACGGCCACGCGGCGGCCGAGGGAGCGGGCCTCCTCCTTGGCGGCGACGACCCCCTGGACCAGCGCGTTCAGGACGTTGGGGGTGCTGCCGTCGACCGGCGGGAGGTCGAGGTTGGGCTCCTCGCAGATCTGGACGGAGGCCAGACCGGCACCGCCGTCCCGGACGGCCCCGCGGACGAACTCCGTCCAGCCCTCCAGCCGGCCCGAAGGCTCGCGGAACTGCAGCACGAGGTCCAGGGTGCGACCCCGCCGGAGGTAGGTCTGCGGATCGGCCGGCGTGGGTTCGTGCGGGGTCACGGTGGCGGCGAAGGAGCGGTAGGCGCGGACCGACAGCGTGTCCGCGTCGCCCTGCAGCGCGTCGAGGGCGGCGTTGATGCGGTCGGGGTCATCGGGGGAGGCCGGAAGGACGATGCCCTGCTCGTCCCCCAGGAGACCGCCGGGATAGATGCCGAAGGTCATGGCCATGTTCGCCTCCAGATCCAAAAAATCTTGGTGTCACTCCAAATTTGTGGTGACCCTATCATTGCAAGTGTGGGCCTCAGAGAGATCAAGAAGCAGCAGACCCGTACGGCCATCGCCGACGCCGCCCTGCCCCTGTTCCTGGAGTACGGCTTCGACCAGGTGACGGTCGCCGAGGTGGCACGGCACGCGGGCGTGTCCACCAACACCGTGTTCAACTACTTCCCGGCCAAGGAGGACCTGTTCTTCGACCGGGGTGCGGAGGCCGAGGAGCACCTGGCCGCCGTGGTGCGCGACCGGGCGCCCGGCACCTGCCCGGTCGAGGCCGTCCGCGAGGACCTGCTGGCCGGCCTCCGGGAGAACCACCCGATGCTCGGACTACAGCCCGGAGCGACCGCGTTCTGGCACGTGGTCCTGGACAGCCCGGCCCTGCTCGCCCGCGAGCGCGAGATCGGCGAACGCGCCGAGGCCGCCTTGACCGCCGCCCTCGCCGGGCACCCGCCGCACACCACGGACACCCCCGGCGACACCGCCACCGCGCCGCCCGCGCTCCTCGCGGGAGCCGTCGCCGGCACGCACCGCGCGGCGCTCCGTGAGCTCCGGCGGCGCATCATGGCCGGCGAAGCGCCCGAGGCGGCCCGTGACGCGGTGATGTCGGCCGTGGTCCAGGGGTTCGGCCTGCTCTGCCACGGGCTCCACCCCGCCGCAGGGCCGGCATCGGCGGGCTCGTGGTCCGAGCCAGAGATGCGTCGGCCATAGGCGGCGACCTGGCGGGTCCAGCAGCGGATGGCCGTGAACGACGGACGCGAAGGCATACCCGCGCCGTGCCGTCACCATGCCGCCGTCGTCTCCACGTCTCGCCAGAAGGGTCGTGTCACGCGGGTTCGTGGCCGTAGGGAGGGATGCTCCAGCGCAGCACCGTCCGTCCCGTCGCATCGGCTTCGAGGGTGACGGGGTAGACCTGTCCGGCGGCCCGCTCGCCGCGGTGCCTCATCGAGTGGTCGCCCTGATCCCAGCCGATGCCGAGCACGCGGCACCCCTCCACATCGATGACTCCGGCGCGGAGGGGACGGCACCACCCCGACCGCCGGAGGTGGTGGTCGCTCCTCCACGCGTCGAGCCCTCTGGCGTCACCGACGACCATGCCGCACCGGTCGACGGGCAGGTCCCCGAGCCGAACCGGCGCGTCCGGGTCCGCCATCCTCGGCCAGGGGATTCCGAGGTCGATCTCCAGGGTGGCGATCGCAGGTTCCCCGTCGAAGGGCGAGGGTGATGTGCTCGCCCGGACCCTCACCGGTCGATCGGTGGCCGCCGGGACCGCGACCGCCTCGCACAGCCACTCCCGCACATGCCCTCCTCCCCCTGCCGCGGCCTCCTCGGCGCGCTCCGACAGGGGGCGGCCCAGCTCCCGCCACGAGCCGATGTGCCCGGCCGTCCCGAGCACGAGCACGCCCGAAGGCGCACTCACGTTTCCCAGCTCGACGAAGGTGGCGGACACCCCACGATTCTGCCCGCCCGGTCCGACAACGCTCCGGGAGGACGGTGCCGGTCCGCGGAGCGGGACTCCGTCCCGCGGTGGCGTGGAGCGCGCCGAGCACCACCTTCCTGCCGGTCAGCGAAGGCGGCCGGCTTCGACCCGGTGCAGGTGGACGAGGATGTCGTAGGAGCGGCCGAGCGCGACGGCCTGAGCCTCGGTCGACCAGTACAGACCGTAGGAACGGGTGGGGCGGGCCGAGTCGAGCCAGGCCCGGGCCGCAGCGGGTGCGGTGCGCAGGTCGAGGCTGAAGTCTCGGTGACGGACCTGGTCGAGGGTGTGCTCGCTGTGGCCTTCCGGAGCCGGGGGGACGGTGTAGGTCCTGGGCTGCTGCGCGGTGAAGTCCGGCAGCGCGTTGATGGTGCCCTCGTTGAAGGTCAGACCGATGTTGACGTAGTCGTCGCCGAGCCGGCGGCGCAGGACGGCGCCGGCGGGTTCGGGGAATTCTGCCGGGTTGTCGCTGATGTAGGCGATGTGGCCGTTGTTCGAGGCGAGCAGGATCCGGCCGCCTCGGTGGTGCAGCCACCAGGCGGTGTTGGCGGCCATCGCGTGGTCGCGGTAGCGCATCCGCTCGGGGAACTGCTCGTCGGGAAAGGCGTAGCCGGTGAAGGTCTGGGCGATCGCGGTGGCGTTCTGCACCGCCCAGGCGTGCGCCGCTCGGCCGCTCTTGTGCGTCGTCTGCGGGCGGCCCTCGTCACGCAGCAGCGCGAGGGCGAAGGAGGCGCGGTCGGCGTCGGCCTTCCGTTCGGTCGCGCTCTTGCCGTAGAGCTGGCCGGCCATCCACGGACCGGCCTGCGCCGTGGCCTCCGGCCGCAGGGCGTCGTACGAGGCGGTGACGGCGCGGGTCAGGTCCGGGCGGTACCGGGCGACGTACTCCGCGACCTGGTCGAAGGCCGCCCCGCCCGGGAACCCGAGGTCGTTGCCCACGAAGCGCAGCCGCGGGCGGTCGGGGTGGGCGAGGTTGTGGCGGCGCATCCAGTGGATCAGGTCGAGGTACTCCTGGGTGTTCCAGAAGAGGTACTGGCCCTGGAATTCGTCCCGCATGATCTGCTCCGGGTCTCCGACGCCGCGGGTGACGTAGGCGTCCAGGCGCAGGCCGGTGGACCAGCTCGCCTCCAGGGCGAAGGTCGTGAAGCCCTCGGCGGCCACGAGGTGGCGGAAGAGGCGGTGCTTGAGGGTGAAGAACTCGTGCCCGCTGTGGCTCGCCTCCCCCAGGCCCACGACCCGGGCACCGCCGATCATGCGGGCGAGGGCGCCGAGATCGCTCAGAGGGTGCGCGCCGCGGTCCAGGGCCGGCACCGGGTCGGCGGTGGGTTCCGCCGCGACGGCGCCGGGGCCGGAGGTCCCGGCCGTGAGGACGGAGGCGGCGGCCAGGCCGAGCAGGCGGCGGCGGTCGATCAGGCGGACGTGGCTCATGTCGCTCCCTTGGCTGGTGGGGTCGGCATGACCATAGAAAGTTTTGGGCGTTCGCGCAATACATCTGTATAGAGCGAACGCCTCACGCGTTTGCCTGATGCGGCGGCATCAGGCGTCCGCACCACCCGACCGATAGGGTTCCGGCCATGGGAAACCGCGAAGACCTGCTGGCAGGGGCCAGGCGTTGCCTGGAGGAGAAGGGCTGGGCCCGCACCACGGTGCGCGACATCGCGACGGCCTCGGGCGGCGTCAGCATGGCCGCCATCGGCTACCACTTCGGCTCGCGCGAGGCCCTGCTGAACGCCGCCCTCATCGAGGCGATCGACGACTGGGGAACGCGGACCGGCCGTACGCTCACCGCCTTCGGGGGCTCCGGAAGCGCTCCGGCGGAGCGCTACGAAGCGATGTGGGCCGCGATCATCACGTCCTTCCAGGACGACCGGACCCTGTGGCTGGCGACGATCGAGGCCCTCCTCCAGGCCGAGCACTCCGAGGATCTGCGCCGTTATCTGGCCGGCGGCCAGGCGGAGGGCCGCCGAGGGCTGGCCGCCCTCCTGCTCGACACACCCGAGGACGAGATCGACGACACGGCCGCCCGCACGCTGGGGGCCGCGCAGATGGCCCTGTTCACGGGCGTGATGACGCAGTGGCTCACCGACCCGGGACAGGCTCCCGACGCGTCCGCCGTCGTCGCCGGCGTGCGCGCCCTCACCACCCTCGTCGATTCAGGCGCATAGACGACCACTCTTTACTTGCAGTCGCGCTCTATGCGCTCTAGCAGATTTTTGCGCTCAAGGAGTACCCTGGAGGCACCCACGCCGGAAGGAGACCCGACCCATGACCGCCACGGACCCCGCACTCACCGCGCTCGCCAGCGGCTGGGGCGCGCTCTCCCTGTTGCACGGCCGGATCGAGTCGCACATCGAGCGCGCCCTGCAGTCGGGGCACGACCTGAGCGCGCGGGAGTACTCACTGCTCGACGTGCTCAGCCGGCAGCACGACGGCGAAGGCGGCCATCTGCAGATGAAGCAGGTCGCCGACGCGGTCGTCCTGAGCCAGAGCGCCACGACACGCCTGGTCACACGCATGGAGGACCGCGGACTGCTGTCGCGGTACCTGTGCCCGACCGATCGGCGCGGCATCTACACCGACGTCACCCCGGCCGGCCGGGAGCTTCTCGACGAGGCCCGGCCCGCCCATGACACCGCCCTCCGCCAGGCGCTGGACGAGGCCGCCGGGCACCCCGAGCTGGCCTCGCTGGTCGCGGCGGTCGAGGCCGTCGACGTACCGGCGCAGCGCGCGTAAGCCTCCCGCCGCCCGCCCCACCCCCTTCCGCCTCGACAGAGGCGGCGACGCACCCCCGTTCGGGACCCGACTCCCCGGACGGGGGTTCTTCGTTCCGCCCGCGCACTCCCCGCCTGCACCCGCTTCAAGACGACACCACTAACCCGCGTTTGCATTTAACGCGCGCCTGCAACTATTGTGAGAGCACGCTAGAAGCTCGCTCAAGCAATCAGGAAGGGTCAGGCCCATGCCGCTCGCACTTCTCGCTCTGGCCGTCGGGGCCTTCGGGATCGGCACCACCGAATTCGTGATCATGGGGCTGCTGCCCGAGATCGCCGCCGACTACGGCGTCACCATCCCCACCGCCGGCCTGCTGGTCACGGGCTACGCGCTCGGCGTCGTCCTGGGCGCTCCGCTGCTGACCGTCCTCGGCGGCAGGGTGAGCCGCAAGCGGATGCTCATGGTGCTGATGGGCCTGTTCGTGGCCGGCAACGTGCTTTCCGCGCTCGCTCCGTCCTTCGGCGTGATGCTGGCCGGCCGCATCGTCGCCTCGCTCGCCCACGGATCGTTCTTCGGCATCGGATCCGTCGTCGCCGCCGACCTCGTCGCCCCCGACAAGAAGGCCCGCGCCATCGCCACCATGTTCACCGGCCTCACCGTCGCCAACATCGTCGGCGTCCCCCTCGGCACCTTCATCGGACAGGCCGTCGGGTGGCGCACCACCTTCGCCGCCGTCGCCGCGCTCGGCGTGATCGGACTCCTCGGCATCGCCCGGCTCGTGCCCGCCATGCCCCGCCCCGAGGGCACCCGCCTGGGCCGTGAGCTGAGGGCCTTCCGCAACCCGCAGGTGCTGCTCGCCATGGCGATGACCGTGCTGGGCTTCGGCGGCGTGTTCGCCGCGATCACCTACATCGCCCCGATGATGACCGAGGTCGCCGGCTACTCCGAGGGCGCGGTCACCTGGCTGCTCGTCCTCTTCGGCGCCGGCATGTTCCTCGGCAACCTCATCGGCGGCCGCTACGCCGACCGCGCCCTGATGCCGCTGCTCTACACCACGCTCGGCGGGCTCGCGGTCGTCCTCGCGCTGTTCACCGTGGCCGCGCACGACAAGGTCCTCGCCGCGATCGCCATCGTCCTCGTCGGAGCCCTCGGCTTCGCCACCGTCCCGCCGCTGCAGAAGCGCGTCCTCGACCAGGCACACGGCGCACCGACCCTGGCGTCCGCCGTCAACATCGGCGCGTTCAACCTCGGCAACGCCCTGGCGGCCTGGCTCGGCGGCCTCGTCATCGCCGCCGGCCTCGGCTACACCGCCCCGAACTGGGTCGGCGCCGCCCTCGCCGCCGCCGCCCTCGGACTCGCCCTCTGGTCCGCCGCCCTGGAGCGCCGCACCCCCGCGCCCGCGCCCGCCGCAGCGGCCGTCGCTCCCGCCCGTACCCCCGTCCACCACTGACCCGCCCACGGCAGGAACCCGTCATGAGCACCCCCCACACCCGCACGCCTCAAGAGGTCTTCGCCGACCACGGCCGGCGCCTCGGCACCGGCGACCTGGACCTCGTCAGCGAGAACTACGCGGAGGACGCCGTCCTCCTCACCCCCGGAGGCGTCCTGACCGGACGCGCGGGGGTCCGGGAAGGCATCGGCCGGCTGCTCGCCGACCTTCCCGACGCCGAGTGGCGGCTGACCCCCCGGTTCGCCGCGGACGTCCTGCTGCTGGAGTGGTCGGCCGTCGGCGCCGCCCACGAAGTCACCGACGGCGTGGACACCTTCGTCTTCCGCGACGGGCTCATCAGCGCCCAGACCATCCGCTACACCCTCTCCCCCCGCACCACCGAGCGCACCGCGCTCACCCACTGAAGGAGCACCCGCACACCATGGCACCGTCCACCACCCCCACCACGCCCGCCGTCCCCACCGTCACGCTGAACAACGGCGTCGAGATCCCCCAGCTCGGCTTCGGCGTCTTCCAGGTCGCCGACGACGCGACCACCGCGGCCGTCACGGCCGCCCTCGAATCCGGCTACCGCAGCATCGACACCGCCGCCGTCTACGGCAACGAGGCCGGCGTCGGCCGCGCCCTCGGCGCCTCCGGGCTGGCCCGCGAGGACCTGTTCGTGACCACCAAGCTGTGGAACGCCGACCAGGGCTACGACGCCACCCTGCGGGCCTTCGACGCCAGCCTGGCCAAGCTCGGCCTGGACTACGTCGACCTGTACCTGATCCACTGGCCGACCCCGGCCCGTGACCTGTACCGCGACTCCTGGCGCGCCCTGGAGCGGCTCGCCGGGGAGGGCCGGATCCGCGCCGCCGGCGTCTCCAACTTCCAGCCCGATCACCTGCGGCGGCTGATGGACGACGCCACCCTGGTCCCGGCCGTCAACCAGGTCGAGCTGCACCCGGCGCTGCAGCAGTCCGAGCTGCGGGCCTTCCACGGCGAGCACCGGATCGCGACCGAGGCGTGGAGCCCGCTGGCCCAGGGCGCGGTCCTCGACGACCCGGCGCTCCTGGCCATCGCCGCCGCCCACGGCAAGTCGCCCGCCCAGGTCGTCATCCGCTGGCACCTCCAGCTCGGCAACGTGGTCATCCCCAAGTCGGTCACCCCGGCCCGGATCCGCGCCAACATCGACGTGTTCGACTTCGTCCTGACGGACGAGGAGACGGCGGCGATCGCCGGTCTCGACCGCGGCCTGCGGACCGGCCCGCACCCGGACGAGCTGAACTGATCCGGCGCGCCCCTCGGGCGTACTCCCCCCACCCTCCCGCGCTCGCGTACCGCGGCCCTGTTCCGGACCACCGTCCGGAACAGGGCCGCGGTCCGGGCGCGGGCGTCCGGAAGGTCCCCGATGGTCCACGGGTGGACCGCCGAGGCCACCGGGCGCTCCGTCGAGGGCAGCCTCAAGCGTCTGGGCACCGACCGGCTCCTCGCACCACCTCTAGGCAGGACGGGCGTCGTCCGATGCCGTGGGCCGCGGACCGGGTACACGGGAAGAGGCAGCACCCGTGATCCGCGAGAAGGGCGCCTTCCCATGCTCATCGATCTGACAGGCCGGACCGCTCTGGTCACCGGCTCCACCCAGGGCATCGGTGCCGCGATCGCCACGGCGCTGGCCCGCGCCGGTGCCCGCGTGGGCGTCAACGGGCGCACCGAGGAGCGGGTGGACGAGGCCGTCGCCGGCATCCGCTCCGAGGTCGCCGGCGCGGACCTCGTCCCCGTCGTCGCCGACGTCGCGAGCGAGGAGGGAGCGCGTCGCGCCGCCCTCGCGCTGCCGCGGGTGGACGTCCTGGTGAACAACCTGGGCATCTTCGGGGAGGCCGATCCGCTGGAGATCAGCGACGACGAGTGGCGGCGCTACTTCGAGGTCAACGTGCTCGCCGCCGTGCGGCTGATCCGCCAGTACCTTCCCGGTATGACCGGGCGCGGCTGGGGACGCGTGCAGAACATCGCGAGCGACTCGGCCGTGGTGATCCCCGCCGAGATGATCCACTACGGCATGTCCAAGACCGCTCTCCTGGCCGTCACGCGCGGCTTCGCCAAACAGGCGGCCGGGAGCGGCGTCACGGTCAACTCGGTCATCGCCGGCCCCACCCGTACGGGCGGTGTCGAGGACTTCGTGTACGAACTCGTCGACAGTTCGCTGCCCTGGGAGGAGGCGCAGCGCGTGTTCATGCGCGAGTACCGGCCGCAGTCGCTGCTCCAGCGGCTCATCGAACCGGAGGAGATCGCCGCGATGGTGGTCTACCTCGCCTCCGACCACGCCTCGGCCACCACCGGGGGTGCGCTGCGGGTCGACGGCGGCTACGTCGACTCGATCCTGCCGTAGCCCCGCCTCACCGGGTGTAGGTGCGCACCCGGTAGCGCAGCCCCGCCGTCGAGGAGCACCAGCCCTTGTCCTCGGCGACGGTCCACTCCGGGCCCAGCGCCGGCGCGTGGGCGTCGCCGTCCACGGCCGTGTCGACCTCCGTCACCGA
Organism: Streptomyces sp. NPDC058052; assembly: GCF_042885515.1. Lineage (NCBI taxonomy): Bacteria > Bacillati > Actinomycetota > Actinomycetes > Kitasatosporales > Streptomycetaceae > Streptomyces > Streptomyces sp. NPDC058052. The sequence goes on from NZ_JBHVRX010000015.1 coordinate 159,823, forward strand.
GAGCGTCGTCGCGTACCGCAGGGCCGCGCGGTAGATCTCCCCGCCGCCGATCACCCAGGTCTTCACGGGGACGGCTGCGGGCTCCGGCCGCGTCGACGGCTCCGAAGCCTCCGCCGGCCCGACCGCGTCGCTGTGGCTGGCCGGCTCGGCGGCGAGTGCCAGCGCCTCATCGATGGATCCGGCGCGCTCCGCGCCCTCGGCCGCCCACCGCGGGTCACGCGTGACGACGATGTTCCGCCTCCCGGCGAGCGGTCGGAAGCGCGCGGGCAGCGAGTCCCAGGTCTTGCGCCCCATCACCACCGGGTGGCCGAGAGTGGTCGCCTTGAAGTGCGCCATGTCCTCGGGAAGCCGCCAGGGAATCGCGTTGCCCGCGCCGATGACGCCGTCGGGGGTCTGCGCCCAGATCAGTCCTACGTTCACACCGCCACCGGAGCCTTGATCGCCGGGTGGTGCTTGTAGTCCAGCACCTCCACGTCGGTGAAGTCGTATCCGTACAGCGAGTCGGCCTCGGCCAGCCGCAGCCGGGGGAAGTCGTACGGGGTGCGCGCGAGCTGCTCCGTCACCTGTTCGACGTGGTTGTCGTAGATGTGGCAGTCACCGCCGGTCCAGATGAAGTCACCCGGTTCGAGGCCGACCTGCTGCGCCACCATGTGGGTGAGCAGCGCGTAGCTGGCGATGTTGAAGGGGACGCCGAGGAAGAGGTCCGCGCTGCGCTGGTAGAGCTGGCAGGAGAGCCTGCCGTCGGCGACGTAGAACTGGAAGAAGGCGTGGCAGGGCGCCAGCGCCATCTTGTCCAGCTCGGAGACGTTCCAGGCGGAGACGATCATGCGTCGGGAGTCCGGGTCCCGGCGCAGCGTGTCGAGCACCCCGTCGAGCTGGTCGATGTGCCCGCCGTCGGGGGTGGGCCAGGAGCGCCACTGCGCGCCGTAGACCGGCCCCAGGTCACCGTTGTCGTCGGCCCACTCGTCCCAGATGGTGACGCCGTGCTCCTGGAGCCAGCGGACGTTCGAGTCGCCGCGCAGGAACCACAGCAGTTCGTACACGATCGACCTGAGGTGCACCTTCTTCGTGGTCACCAGCGGAAACCCCTGCGAGAGGTCGTAGCGCAGCTGGTGCCCGAAGACACTTCGGGTACCCGTGCCCGTCCGGTCGGCCTTCGCCGTCCCGGAGGCGAGCACCAGTCGCAGCAGGTCTTCGTACTGGGTGTCGGCCATAACGGGTCATCCTACTGCCCCGGCCACACGCGAGATCCTGCCCGCCGGGCGCGGGCGCGGGTGTGCGAGCCAGGTCACGCTCCGGTCGTCGCGGATGATCGGATCGGACCGCTGCGGTCGGGTGCGGAGGGGGCGCCCGCCGCCAGAGTGGGAGTCGAAAGGAGGCCCCATGATCTCGGCACTCAACCGCCTTGTCGATCTTGTCGAGGAGCACCTCGCCGAGGAGCTCGACGTCGACGCGCTGGCCGGGTCGCTCGGCACGACCGAGTACCACCTGCGCCGGATGTTCTCGTCGCTGGCCGGCATGCCGCTGTCGGAGTACGTGCGGCGGCGGCGCATGACCGTCGCCGCCGCGGACGTCGTCCGCGGCGAGGGGGATCTGCTGGGGATCGCCGTCCGGTACGGATACGGCTCGAGCGAGGCGTTCGGGCGCGCGTTCCGGTCGGTCCACGGTGCGGGTCCCGGCGACGTGCGCCGTGACGGAGGCCCCTTGCGTACACAACCGCAGCTCAGGTTCCGCCTGACCGTCGAAGGGAGCATCCCTATGGACACCCGCCTCGCCGACCGCCCCGCATTCCGCCTGGTCGGACACGCGGCCCGGGTACCGCTCATCCATGAGGGCGTCAATCCGCACATCGTCGAGCACATCGCCGCGCTGCCCCCGGAGGAGCACCTGCGCCTGAAGGCGCTCGGCGACACCCAGCCCGAGGGCCTGCTCCAGGTCAGCGACGACGTCGCCCCCGACGCCGCGGAGGGCACCGAACTGACCTATCTCCACGGAGTCGCCCTCAGCCGGGACACGCCCGTTCCGGACGGGCTCGACGCCATCGAGGTGCCGGGCGGCATGTGGGCGGTCTTCCGCACCAGCGGGCCGCATCCGCAGGCCCTGCAGCGGGTCTGGGCGGCGACCGCGACCGAGTGGTTCCCCTCCAATCCGTGGCGGCTGCGGCAGGGACCCTCGATCGTCGCGGTCCTCGAGCGCGCGGCCGACTTCACCACCGCGACGTGCGAGCTCTGGCTCCCCGTCGAGCCCCAGTGACACGCACCGGCCGTCGCACGGGGTGGAGCGCGCCGGCCGACCGGTGAGCCCGTGGGCGGCCGGTGAGCCCGTGGCCGGCCGGTGAGCGTGCCTCACCGGCCGGAACCGGGAGAGTCCGGGATCGTGGGCGTGGCGGTGTGATCTTCTGGTGCGAGGACACACCGGCGGCCTGCGACACACCGTGAGGATCTCGATCGTGGAACTGACGTGGAGCGAGGTGAGCGGGCGGAGGCTGCGCCGGCACGGACTGACGCCGCCGCCGGAGCACGGCGGACCGGCCGACGCCGCGGCCGCGATGTGCGGCGCCCACGCGCAGGTCATGTCCGCCGCCGAGGTGTCGATCGGGCTCCGGCTGCCCGACGCGACGCGCACGGACGTGCGGAACGCCTTGTGGGTGGAGCGCAGTCTCGTGAAGACCTTCGGGCCCCGCGGCACGGTCCACCTCCTGCCCGCAGCCGACCTGGCCCTGTGGTGCGGCGCGCTGGGCGCGCTGCCCGCCGCCGCCAGGCTCGCCCCCGACGCGCGGGTCACCGCCGAGCAGGCCGAGGAGCTCGTCGAGGCGATCGGAAGCGTCCTCGCCGACGCCGAACTGACCGTCGACGAGCTGACCAAGGCGCTGGCCGACCGGGTCGGCGGGTGGGCCGCCGACCCGGTGATGCCTGCGTTCCAGGGGATGTGGCCGCGCTGGCGCCAGGTGACCGAGACCGCCGCGCATCGCGGCGTGCTGTGCTTCGGTCCGAACAAGGGCCGCAAGCTCACCTACACCAACCCCGCCCGGTGGCTCCCCGGCTTCGCCCCGGCGCCGCGTCCGGAAGCGATGGACTGGCTCCTGGGGCGCTACCTTCACGCGTACGGACCCGCCACGCCCCAGGACTTCGCCCGGTGGCTGGCCCGCACCCCCGGCTGGGCGGGCGACCTCTTCGCGAAGAGCGATCTCACCGAGGTGTCGCTCGAAGGCACCCGCTCCTGGGTCGCCCGCGGCGACACCGCACCGGCGGATCCCGCCGAGGGCGTGCTGCTCCTCCCCCACTTCGACGCCTTCGCCGTCGGTTCCCGGCCGAGGGAGCTGCTCTACCCCGGCGAGGCGCGGGACCGCGCGCTCGCCCGGGGCCAGGCGGGCAACCATCCCGTGCTCCTGGTCGACGGCGTCGTCGCGGGTGTCTGGCACCAGAAGAGAACCGCCAAGGCCGTCGCCGTCACCGTCGAACCGTTCGCCGGGCTGACCCCCCGCCGGCGCGAACAGCTCGACGAACAGGTCCTCCGCCTCGGCGCCGTGCTCGAAGCCCGCCCCACCCTCACGATCGGCACGGTCTCCGTCGGTCCCCACGCCTAGCGTTTCCCCGGGGCCGTACCGCGAGTCCCGGCCGGATCCGGACGTGACCGCCTGGACCGTCTCTTCCGGATCTTGCCGGGACTCGCGGACGAATGATCGAATGACCGGGGCCCGGACGGGGTAGAACGGTGGCTGGTCGCTCTCCCACCCCCGGGAAGGCGCCTGCTACTCACCCTGCCGGCACTGCCGGCCACGACCTGAAGGACGCCAGCATGGCCAGCGGTACCGTGAAGTGGTTCAACGCCGAAAAGGGCTTCGGATTCATCGCCCAGGACGGTGGACCGGATGTCTTCGCCCACTACTCCAACATCTCCGGCAACGGCTACCGGGAGCTGGTCGAGGGCGAGACCGTCACCTTCGACGTGACGCAGGGCCAGAAGGGCCCGCAGGCGGAGAACATCATCCGCGGCTGACCCCCTCGACATGCCTGCCACCCCGCCGGAACCGCTGGATAGGCCGGTTCCACCGACGCGGGGTGGAGCAGCTCGGTAGCTCGCTGGGCTCATAACCCAGAGGTCGCTGGTTCGAATCCGGCCCCCGCTACGAGAGACAGGGCCCGGCACCGCCGGGCCCTGTCGCGCGTCCCGGCACCGGGCACGTGTTCCTCCGGAACCATTCCGGGCCCGCCGGTCGTCCACACTGCGGCTGACGCGGCCGATCCGGGAGAGCGGAGTGGGGCATGGCGGGGGCGCGCGAAGGGGCGGCGGAAAGGGTGCCGGCCGCCGGGGACGTGCTGGCGGACCGCTACCTCGTGGAGCGGGTGCTCCAGGGCGGGATGGGCGTGGTCTGCCTGGGCCGCGACCTCGCCACCGGCCGCTCCGTCGCGGTCAAGTCGCCGCTCCCCGGCAGGGAGGGGGACATCGAACTGCGGCGTGCCTTCCTGCAGGAGGCCACGGTCTGGTCCCGGATTCCCCCGCATCCCCACATCGTCGCCGTGGAGCGGCTCTTCCGGGACGGCCCGGACGACCTTCCCTCCCTGGTGCTGGAGTTCGTGGCGGCGGCCCCCGGCTACGACGACGCCTCCCTCGCGGCCCGCGTCCGCCGCCACGGGAGGCTGCCGCTCGGCGAGGCGCTGGGGTACGCGCTGGACGTCGCCCGGGGGATGGGGCACGCCGCACGCAGCGTGCACGGGTTCGTCCACCGCGACCTGAAGCCGGGCAACATCCTGATCACCGCGGACGGGACGGCCAAGGTGACCGATTTCGGCATCGCGGTGGCCTACCGCTCCATCGGTGCCGAGGTGCTGATCCACGACGCCCGGTGGGCTGACGGCGCGGGCACTCCGTACTACATGGCCCCCGAGCAGTGGGAGTCGGGCCGCGGAGTCGATCTGCGGACCGACGTGTACGCGTTCGCGGCGATCGTCCACGAGCTGCTGACGGGGCGTCCGGTGGTCACCGGGTCGAACATGTGGGAGCTGTGCGGGGCGCATGTGAGCGGGCAGGCGGCCCGGGTGCCCCTGCCGGAGTCGTGGCCGGCGGCCCTGCGTGCCCTGGTGGCGGCCTGTCTGGCGACCGACCCGGCCGGCCGTCCGGCCTCGTGGGCCGAGGTGGAGCGGGCGCTGGAGGAGGCATGGAGCCAGGCTCCGGAGCTGGTACGGCCCGTGCCGGGGCCGAGGGACGCGCCTGCGGGCGCGGTCCGGGCCGAGGGGCCCACGGAGCGGGCCCGTGCCGCGTTCGACTTCGGTGTCTCGGCCGACGCCATCGGGGACCACGTCCGGGCCGGGCACCACTACCGCGAGGCGCTCGCGCACGCGGAGGCGGCCGGTGACGTCCGGCTCCAGGCCGACGCGTGGGAGCGGATCGGGCTGGGGCTGCGTACGGCCGGGCGGCGTGGGGAGGCGCTCGGCTGTCTGGACCGGGCGGTCGCGCTGCTGCGCGAGGCGGGCGACCGGCGGGCCCTGAGTGGTGTCCTGCGCAGCCGCGCCCACGTCCACGGCAGCCTGGGGCGCCGGGACGAGGCGCGTGCCGACGCGGAGGAGGGCGTGCGGCTCCTGGAGCACGAGGGGGACGAGACCGACCTGACCCTCGCGCGGCTCACCCTGGCGCGGGCGCTCCTCGACGCGGGGCGGCCTGGGTCCGCGCGGCCGTACGTCGAGCAGGCGCTAGCCTGGGCGCGGGCCGCCGGGGACCGCCGGCTCCAGGCGGACGCCCTCGCCGATCTCGGCGAGACCGACCGGATGCTCGGGGATCTCACGGCGGCCGCCGACAGCTTCCGGCGCGCCGTGGAGCTGTCGCGGTCGGTGGCCGACCTGTTCGGTGTGGTCCGGGGGCTGCTGCACGAGGGAACGGTGCTGCTCGGGTCCGGCGCGGACCCCGGGACGGTCCTCGCCCGCTGGTACGAGGGGCTGGAGCTCGCCCACACATGCGGCTTCGCCCCGCTCTACGCGCGCCTCGCGCACCGGCTGGCGGAGCTGCTCGACACCCGCGCCCGCACCCGGCGCCAACTCGGGGAGCACGAGGTCGCGCTGGGGCTGGCCCGCCGGGCCGTCCGCGCCTATCGGGAGCTGGACGGCGGGGACGGCGGCCCCGCGGCGGCCGCCATGGACCTCGCCTTCCAGCTCGAACGGCGCCGGGATCTGCTGCGCGCCCACCCTGGTTTCGCCGAACCGGGCGCGGTGCGCGCCGAGTTCGTGCGCGGTGCGGCCTTCGTCGAGAAGACCGCACGGCGCTTCACCGGAGACAGGAGTCATGGCTGATGAGGCCCTCGCAGCGCGATCCGCACCTGGCCGAGATGTGGCTGCCCTTCGAGGAGGGGGTGGAGCTGAGCAGGGCCGGCCGGCCCGACCGGGCCCTGCCGAAGCTGGAGGAGGCGCTCGCCGCGGGCGAGCGGCTGCTCGGGCGGGACAGCGCGCACCTCTACGACATTCTTGAGGGCCTGCACGTGAACTACCTGTTCGCGCAACGGTACGAGGAAGCCGCCGAGTGCGGTCTGCGGGCGCTCGACCGCGCCCCGGCGGTGCACGGCGCCGCCCATCCCCGTACCGGCGACGTCATGGACAGCACGGCCCAGGCGTTACGCAGGGTGGGGCGCGACCAGGACGCGCTGGTGCTCGACCAGCACAACATGGTGATCCAGACCCAGGCGTTCGGCCGCGGCCATCCGGCCACGGTGCGGGCCGCGGTCAACCTCGCGGGCGCGTATCTGGCCGTCGGCGACCGGGCCGAGGCGCGCGACTACCTGGGGATCGCGGAGCGCGGCGCCCGCGTGACCGACGGCGTGCGGCCGAACATCCTCGACCGGATGCGGGCGCACCGGCGGGCGATCGAGGACGGGGTGCGCGGCCCCGACGGGCGGCGGGCGTTCCCGGAGTTCGCGCCGGACCGGGAACCGGAGTACCGCGCGGCCGCGCAGGACGGGGACACCGCCGCCATGGTGCGGCTGGGCACCGTCCTCGAGAAGCAGGGGCGCCGTGACGAGGCGGAGCGATGGTACCGGCGCGCGGCGGGCGAGGGGGTGGCTCCGGCGCTCGGGGCGCTGGGGGCACTGCTGTACGAGACCGGCCGCGCGGACGAGGCCGAACGCTGCCTCGCCGACGCGGCGGCGGCCGGCGATGTGCACGCCGCCTGCAACCTGGGGGTCCTGCTCCTGAACGACCGCCGGCCGCGGGAGGCGGAGCCGTGGCTGCTGCGCGCGCACGAGGCCGGCATGGAGCCGCGCCCCGCCCACCTGCTGGCGCTGGTGCTGGAACGGCAGGGCCGTGACGAGGAGGCCGGGCGCTGGTTCCGGACCGCGGCCGACCTGGGGCACGCGGAGTCGAGCGGGCAGGTGGGCCGCCGGCTGGCCGATTCCGGCGACACCGCGGGGGCGGAGCGGTACCTGCGGCAGGCGGCCGGCGCGGGGGGCCTCGCCGACCTGCTCAATCTGGGCCTGTTCCTCTCCCGTACCGGCCGGCCCGGCGACCGGGGCGAGGCCGAGCAGCTGCTGCGGCGGGCGGCCGAACAGGACCCGGTCAGGCCGGCCGGTCTGCTGGGCGCCCTGCTGCTGGAGCAGGGCCGCCCTCAGGAGGCCGAACCGTGGCTCGTCCGCGCGGCCGGGAGCGGCGACGTCGACGCGATGCTGAACCTCTCCGCGCTCACCGGCGCACTGGGCCGCCCCGACGAGGCCCTGACCTGGCTGCGCCGGGCCGCAGAGGCGGGCGACCCGCAGGCCGCTGCGCAACTGCGCCGCCTGCCCGCCGCGCCCCGCCGGTCCCGCCCGTGGCGGCGCCGCGGGGAGTCCTGACCAGATCACCGGAGAGAGGAACCTCCGGGGCCGGACGCGGGGCTCACCGGGCCGGCCGCTCGGCGCCCCGCGCCCTGGCCCGGGCGGCTCCGCCCTCGTTCGGTAGCGCCCGCGGCGACCCTTCCGTACCGTGAGGAGCGCCGGAAGGGGACTCGCGATGGCCGGTCTGAGGCTGGGGCCGCTCCTGCGGCACGTGGACTGGGAGTCGGGCACGAGCGCGACCGTGTGGGTCGAGACCGACCGGGCGTGCACGGCGGAGGTCCGGTGCCCGGACGGCGCCGGGGGTACGGCTCCGACGTTCCGCGTCTGCGGACACCACTACGCGCTGGTGGTGGTCACCGGCCTCACGCCCGGGTCGGTCACGCCGTACGAGGTGCTGCTCGACGGGGAGCGGGTGTGGCCCCTGGCGGACTCGACGCTGCCGCCCAGCACCCTCCGCACGCCGTCGGTCCCGGCGACGGGCGCGGTGGTCGCGTTCGGCTCGTGCCGGTGGGCGGCGCCTCCCGTGAGCGAACGGGACCCGGTGGGGCCCGACGTCCTCGACACCCTCGCCGCCCGGCTCGCCGCCGACCCGGAGGCCGCGCGCCCGGACGTTCTCCTCCTCCTCGGCGACCAGGTGTACGCGGACGAGACGTCGGCCGGAACCCGCGCCTGGATCGCCCGGCACCGGCAGACCGCCGGGACCGGCTCGGCGGCTCCGCCGGACCAGGTCGCCGACTACGAGGAGTACACCCGCCTCTACGACGAGTCCTGGGGCGACCCCGAACTGCGCCGGCTGCTCTCGACGGTGCCCAGCTGCATGATCTTCGACGACCACGACGTCATCGACGACTGGAACACGAGCGCCGCCTGGGTCGCCGAGATGCGGGCGACGCCGTGGTGGCACGAGCGGATCATCGGCGGCCTGATGTCGTACTGGGTCTACCAGCACCTCGGGAACCTCTCCCCCGCCGAGCTCGCCGAGGACGAGGTGTACACGGCGGTCCTGGCGGCCGGGGACGGCACGGAGGTGCTGCGCGCGTTCGCGGAGCGCGCCGAGTCCGATCCTGCGGCGGTCCGCTGGAGCTACCGCAGGGACTTCGGCCGCACCCGGCTGCTGATGGTCGACACCCGGGCCGCGCGGGTGCTGGAGGAGCGGCACCGGGCGATGCTGGACGCCGAGGAGGCCGCCTGGCTGCGGACCCAGGCGTTCGACGGCCTCGACGGCGTCGACCACCTGCTGGTCGGGACCTCGCTGCCGTGGCTGCTGCCCCCGATGGTCCACTTCGCGGAGGGCTGGCACGCGGCGCTCTGCCGCGGTGAGCGCGGGCCCCGCTGGGCGCGTTTCGGCGAGTGGCTGCGCCGGAAGGCCGACCTGGAGCACTGGCCGGCGTTCCCCTCGTCGTTCGCTCGGCTGGCGGAGACGGTCGCCGAGGTGGGGCGGTCCGAGACGGCCCCGGCGACCGTGTGCGTGCTCTCCGGGGACGTGCACCACGCGTACGTGGCGGAGCCCGCCTGGCCGGCCGGGCAGCAGCCGCGCTCCCGGGTCTTCCAGTTCACCTGCTCGCCGCTGCACAACTCGGTGCCCGCGACGATGCGGGCCGGGTTCCTCCTCGGCTGGAGCCGGCCGGCGAAGCTGGTCGGGCATCTCCTCGCCCGCCACGGACGGGTCGCGAGACCGGCGATCCGGTGGGAGCGGACCGGCGGACCGTGGTTCGGCAACCAGTTGATGACGCTGACCCTGCGCGGACGCACGGCCCGGCTCCGGCTGGAGGAGGCATCGGCCGGCGCGAAGCGGGGGCGCCGCGGGACCGGCCGGGCCGGAGCCCGGCTGGTGGGTGTCATCGACCGGACGCTGACGGAGGAGAGGTGACGCCCCGCCGGCCCGCGTCGGCCCGGCGCCTCGCCGGACCCTCGCCGGGGCCGCGACGTCATGGCCGCGGTCGCGTCATGCCGCCGTCCGCCGGAGGGAGTCCAGGACGGCGAGTTCGTCCGGGGAGAGGCGCAGGGCGCCGGCCGCCACGTTCTCGGCGAGGTGACCGGGGTCGCCGGTGCCGGGGATGGCCAGGACGTGCGGGCCTCGGTGGAGTGTCCAGGCCAGCCGGACCTGCGCGGTGCTCACCCCGCGGGCGCGGGCGACGGCCCGCACCTGGTCGCTGTCACCGGACCCCGCGCCCGCGGTGCGCCCCTCGCCGGCGATCGCGTAGAACGGCACGTACGCGATGCCCTGTTCACCGCAGAGGCGCAGGAACTCCTCCTGCTCGGGGGAGGCTCCGACGCCGTACATGTTCTGGACACAGACCACCGGTGCGATGGCCTGCGCCTCGGCGAGGTGGTGCGGCTGGATGTTGGACAGACCCAGGTGGCGGACGAGTCCGGCGTCGCGGAGTTCGGCGAGCGCGCCAAAGCGTTCGGCGAGGGAGCCGGTGCCGACGATGCGCAGGTTCACCACGTCCAGGTGGTCGCGGCCGAGCTGGCGCAGGTTCTCCTCGACCTGTCCGCGCAGCTGCCCGGGGGTGGCGTGCGTCTGCCACTCGCCGGAGGGGTCGCGGCCGGGTCCGACCTTGGTGGCGATGACGAGGTCGTCCGGATAGGGGGCCAGGGCCCGGTTGATCAGCTCGTTGGCGGAGCGCAGCGGGGAGAAGTAGAACGCGGCGGTGTCGATGTGGTTCACACCGAGGTCGACCGCGCGGCGCAGCACCTCGATGGCCCCGTCGCGGTCGCGCGGGACGGCGCCGGGCGTGAGCGCCTCGCCGTGCTGGGTGAGGCGCATCGCGCCGAAGCCGATGCGGTTGACCGTGCGGTCGCCGAGCGTCCAGGTGCCCGCCGCCGAGGCGGTGATGGTCTGTGGAGTCATGCCGGGATGATCGGCTGCCGGTAGCCTGGGGGGCCATTGATTCACGCATGTGCGAATCCATCGGGGGAGGTGGCCGGCGTGGCGGAGCTGGCGTTCTCGGCGAGCGACCTCGCCCAGGTGCGGTTCGCCGTGTCGCCCATGTGGGAGGTCGCCCCCAGCTTCCGGCTGCTGACGTCGGGGGCGGCGCATCCGGTCCACCGGCCCTGGGTCGAGCAGGTGCGGCCGCGCGTGAGGGACGCCGGTCTGGACCGGGGATGGCTCGCCGAGCTGATCGGCCCCTCCGGTTACGTGCCCGACTTCCTCAACCCGGCCCCCGCCGGGCCCTCCCCCTCGCCGGAGGAGGAGTGGGAGGCGATAGGGGCGTCTCCCGCCGACCGGGTGTGCCAGGACCTGGACCACCTCGCCCGCCACCAGGGACATCTGGGCCCGCGCCTGTCGGGCCTGCGCACCGACCCAGCCGCCCATCTGGCCGGGGTCGCACGGGAGATCGAGACGTACTGGGAGCTGGCGCTGGCCCCGTACTGGGCACGGATCAGGGCCGTTCTGGACGCGGACGTCTTCCATCGGGCCCGCACGGTCGCCGAGCACGGCGCCGGCCGTCTCCTCAACGACCTGCACACCTCGGTGCGCTGGGCCGACGACACCCTCAGTCTGGTCCGCCGGAAGCGGGACATGCCCCGGGAGTCGACGGGCGCGGGGCTGCTGCTCATTCCCTCGGCGTTCACCGGCCCCGGCCTGCGCACGCGCGTGCGGCCGCCGGACCCTCCGCAGCTCGCCTATCCGGCCCGGGGCACCGGCACGCTGTGGCAGGCCCGGTCCGCCGCCGGCTCCGCCGCCCTCGTCCCCGTCCTGGGCCGCTCACGCACCCTGCTCCTCGTCGAGCTGGAGACCCCCGCCTCCACCACCGAACTGGCCCGCCGCACCGGGCTCTCGGCGGCCGGGGTGTCCCAGTACCTGACCGCGCTCCGCACCGCCGGGCTCGTCAGCGGCCACCGCGCCGGCCGCTCCGTCCTCTACGCCCGCACGGCCGCCGCCGAGACCCTCCTCAGGGCCGCGTCCGCCTGAGGCCCGGGGCGGGGCCGTCGTCCGGTCCTCCCCGGCTCACGACGGGTGCGGCGCGTCGAGGAGGAGGGACGGGGACGGGTCAGCCCGCGGCGGAGCGGGTGCGCTCATGCGCCTGGCGGGCGTGCTTCTCCAGGCGGTCGCGATGCTCCCTGTACCAACTCGCGTCAACGCCCGCCATGTTGCCGTCGGCCGGTCGCATACCGGCTCTGCCGTCGATCAGTTCGCGGACGATGTCGGCGTGGCCGGCGTGCCGGTTCGTCTCGGCGGTCATGTGGAGCAGGACCCGCTGGAGCGTCACGCCGCCCTGGTCGCCCCACCAGGAGACGTGTCCGGCCGCGTCGAGCGGCAGCGTCTCGATCGTCGCGTCCGCGTGGGCCCAGGAGCGGTGGTACAGGTCCAGGATGCCGTCGCGGGGCTCGTCCGCGGTGGCCCACATGTCGGAGTTCGGCTCGGCGCCGTCGTCGAACCAGGGCAGGGGCTCGCCGTGCGGGCGGCCGAAGACCGCTCCGAAGTACGAGAACTCGGCACTCGCCAGGTGCTTGACCAGGCCGAGCAGATTGGTGCCGGTGGTGGTCAGCGGGCGCCGTACGTCGTATTCCGAGAGTCCTTCCGTCTTCCAGACGACGGCCTCGCGGGCTGCCTTGAGATAGCGGTGCAGGTCCTTCTTCGGGTCATGGCGATCCATGCGCCGAGTCTCGCACCGCCCACTGACATCCGGCACGACGAGTGCCGTGGCGGCGCCCCAACAGGGCGCGGAGAGGCCATGGTTCGCCGTACGGGACGAACGGAGGGCGTCGGCGCCGACGGCTCGTCCCGGCCTTCCCCTCCCCGACAGACGGGAGCGGCCCGCGATGCCCGGCCCGCGGGCACGGGAACCCCGCTCCGCGGGCACGCGAACCCCTGTCTCGGGGCACGCGAACACGTCGGTCCGCGGGCACAATACGACGCGTACCCGGCCGGATCGCCGCCGTCCCCGACGTCACCGCCGGAGAGGAGGCGGCCGGGCCGCTCGTCCGCGCCGAGGAGGCCCAGCATGACGACCACGATGATCGACGTGGACGCGTACGGCACACAGCACTGCGAGACCACGACGCTCGGGGTGCTGCTGCGCCACCAGGGGCTGGATCTGTCGGAACCCATGCTCTTCGGCCTCGGGCGCGGGCTGTCGTTCGTCTACTGGGACGGCAAGAACATGGACTTCCCGTTCCTCGGCGGCCGGGTCAAGCCCTTCGAACTCACCCGGAACCTGGCCGAGGGCCTCGGACTGGAACTCGACGTGCGGGAGACCTCCTCCCCGCGCCGGGCCTGGGAGAACGTGACGGCCCCGATCGCCGCCGGACGGCCCGTGGGGCTCCAGCTCGACAGCTTCCACCTGGACTACTTCACCTCGAAGGCGCACTTCGGCGGGCATGTCGTCGCCCTGTACGGCTACGACGAGCACGACGCGTACCTGGTGGACACCGACCAGCAGGGCGGCGCCGTGCGCACCGGCCTGCCGGGCCTCGCCCTGGCCCGGTCGGCGCGGGGCCCGATGACGGCCAGGAACCGCTCCTTCACCCTCACCGTGCCGCGTCACCTGCCCGACCCGAGGTCCCGCATCACGGCCGCGGTGACGGCCTGCGCACAGGACTTCCTGACGCCGCCGATCGCCAACCTCGGCCACCGGGGCATCGAGAAGGCGGGAAAGCTGGTCCCCGGCTGGCTCGACCGGACCGACCGGCCGGAGCGGGACCTGCCGCAGGCCGCCCTGCTGATGGAACGGGCCGGAACCGGCGGCGCCCTGTTCCGCAACCTGTACCGCGACTTCCTCGCCGAGGCCGCCGAGGTGCTCGACGACGCCGGCCTGCGCACCGGCCACCGGCTGTACGCCGAGGCGGCGACCCTGTGGACGCGGACGGCGGAGTCGATCACGCGGGCAGGAGAGTCCGGCGACGCCGCGCACCTCGCCGAGGCCGGCGCGATCCTCGGCGACCTGGCAGCCCTCGAACGCGAGGCCATGGAGGCCCTGAGCCGCCTGTCCGCGTAGCGGCGGGAACGGGGCAGCGCCACGCGCGGCGGGACGACCGCACGACCGCCCCGAACCACCCGCCCGCCCCGGTCGACTCCGCCGTCCCCCAAGCCCGTTCAGGCCCGTCGAGCACACCTTCCCCACCTGCTCCCCACGCCTCCGCGAGGTCTGGTAGGAAACCTTCCTATCCGCTAGCATCCCCGCAGCGGCTCGGCGCGGCGGCCCCGTGGGGACGTGACGCGCTCAGTGAGAGCTCTGACCCGGCCGCCGCGCACCACACCGCTCGTGTGACACCCCGACGTCACACGGCCGGTCGTCCGTGCCCGCAGCGTGCGGCGCGGGCCGTCCGCGTCGCGGTGCGCCGTGCCGGTGTCCAGCTCTCACCCCCTCAGGCCAGGGAGCCCAGGCATGCGTCCCTTCGCATCCACCCCACCTCGCCGCACCATGTCCCCCACCTCCCCCACCTCCCTCTCCCTCGTCCTCGCCGCCGTGCTGCTGCTCGTCGGCGGACTCCTCCTCGCCCTCCCCGACCGGGCCGGCGCCGGCGTCGTCGCCGACTCGCTGATCTCGCAGGGCCGTCCGGCCACCTCGTCGTCCGTCGAGGACGGCACCTTCGGTCCGGAGAAGGCGTTCGACGGCGTCTCCACCACCCGCTGGGCCAGCACCGAAGGCGTCGACCCGCAGTGGATCCGCGTCGACCTCGGCCCCTCGGCGACCGTCTCGCGCGTCAAGCTCGTCTGGGAGGCCGCCTACGCCAAGGCGTACCGCGTCGAGATCTCGTCCGACGGGACGACCTGGACCCGCCTCGCCACCGAGTCCGCCGGGAACGGCGGCACGGACGACTGGACCGGGCTGACCGGCACCGGCCGCCACCTGCGCGTCTACGGCACCGCCCGCGGCACCTCGTACGGCTACTCGCTCTACACGGTGGAGGTCTACGGCACCACCTCGACCACTCCCCCGCCGGACGGCGCGTTCACGGTCGTCGCGGCCGGCGACATCGCCGCCCAGTGCACGGCCTCCAGCAGTTCCTGCGCCCACCCCAAGACCGCGGCGCTCGCGCAGCGCATCGCGCCGTCCTTCTACCTGACCATGGGTGACAACCAGTACGACGACGCCCTGCTCTCCGACTTCCGCGCCTACTACGACAAGTCGTGGGGCGCGTTCAAGGCGAAGACCCGGCCCGTGCCCGGCAACCACGAGACCTACGACCCGGCCGGGTCGCTCGCCGGCTACAAGGCGTACTTCGGCTCGATCGCGTACCCGCAGGGCAAGCCGTACTACAGCTACGACCAGGGCAACTGGCACTTCGTCGCCCTCGACTCCAACTCCTTCGACGACCCCACGCAGATCCAGTGGCTCAAGGACGACCTCGCACGCAACACCAAGGGGTGCGTCGCCGCCTACTTCCACCACCCGCTGTACTCCTCCGGCGGCCACGGCAACGACCCGGTCTCCCGGCCCGTCTGGAAGATCCTCTACGCCTCCAAGGTCGACCTCGTCCTCAACGGCCACGACCACCACTACGAGCGCTTCGCCCCGCAGGACCCCGACGGGCGGGCCGTCGCCGACGGCATCGTCGAGATCGTCGGCGGCATGGGCGGTGCCGAGCCGTACGACATCGAGACCGTCCAGCCCCACAGCCAGAAGCGGATCAGCGGCACGTACGGCGTCCTGAAGCTCGACCTCACCGACACCACCTACACCTGGCAGTACGTCGGCACCGACGACCAGGTCAAGGACTCCGCCCCGACCTACTCCTGCCACTGATGTACCTCGCGACCACCGGTCGCCCCGACGCGCCGCCCTCCCCCCCGGGGGTCCGGCGGCGCGTCCCCGGCACCGTCCTCGCACTCGGCACCGTCAGCCTCGTCACCGACGTCTCCTCGGAGATGGTGACCGCCGTCCTGCCGCTCTACCTGGTTCTCGGACTCGGCCTGTCCCCCCTCCAGTTCGGGCTGCTCGACGGTCTCTCGACCGGCGCCACCGCCCTCGTACGGCTCCTGGGCGGCGTCACGGCCGACCGCGGCGGACGGCACAAGACGGTCGGCGGCGCCGGCTACGCCCTGTCCGCCCTCTCCCGGCTCGGCCTGCTCCTCGCCGGCGGGTCGACCGGCTGGATCGCCGGCGCCATCGGCGCCGACCGGCTCGGCAAGGGCGTGCGCACCGCCCCGCGCGACGCCCTCATCACCCTGCACAGTCCGCCCGAGGACCTGGGCCGTGCCTTCGGCACCCACCGCGCCATGGACACCACCGGCGCCCTCCTGGGGCCGCTGGCCGCCTTCGGCCTGCTGTGGGTGACGGCCGACGCGTACGACGCCGTCTTCGCGGTCAGCTTCTGCGTCGGCGCCTTCGGCGTCCTGCTGTGGCTGCTGTTCGTGCCCGGCCGCACCCCCGTGGCCCCCGTCCCCGCGCGCGGTCACCTCACGGAGCCCGCCCGCGGACCTCACGCCATGAAAACGCACGGCCCCCACGCCGTGAACGCGCGGGGCGGGCTCCTCGCCGGTCTGCGCTCGCCCGGCTACCGGCGGATCGTGCTGTGCGCCGCGCTCCTCGGCGCCGCCACCATCGGCGACTCCTTCCTCTACCTGCTGCTCCAGCGCCGGCTCGCCTTCGACGCCACCTGGTTCCCCTTCCTGCCGCTCGGCGCCGCCGCGGTCTTCCTGCTGCTCGCCGTCCCGGCCGGCCGGCTCGCCGACCGCCTGGGCCGCCGCCGCCCCCTCCTCTACGGACACGGGGCCCTCTTCCTCGCCTACGCGCTGCTCCTGACCCCGCTGCCCGACCTGGCCGTCCTGCTGGGCGTCCTCGCCCTGCTCGGCGTGTTCTACGCCGCGACCGACGGCGTCCTCATGGCCCTCACCGGCCCCTACCTGACGGAGGGCCGGCAGGCGGGCGGACTCGCGCTCGTCCAGACCGCGCAGGCGCTCGCCCGGCTCGGCTCCGCCGTCGCCTTCGGCGCCCTCTGGACCGCGACCGGTCCGGAGACCGCGCTCGCCGCGGCCCTGATCGCGCTCGCCGCCGCCGTCTGCTGCTCCGCGCGCCTGCTGCCGAGAGGAGTCGCGGCCGCCTCCGCGCGGGCCGAAGCCAGGGCCGCCGGGGCCCCCGAGCACGCCGAGGCAGGCGCACCCTCCGAGCCTTCCGAGCCCGCGAAGCCTTCCCGGACCTCCGAGCCCTCCGGGCTCTCCGCACCCCCTGAGAGGACCGACTGACCCATGCCCGCCCTGACCGGCGCCTCCACCCGTACCCGCGTGTGGATCCTCGTCCTCGCGCTCCTGCTGCTCGGCGGCGGGGCGACCGCCTACACCCTGCGCGCGGCCTCGGACCGCGACGCCAAGGCCACCGGCACCACCGACCCCGGCTTCACCCTCGCCGGCCGCGGCGGCGCGCTGTACGCGCGGGACTCCGCGACCGGACGCGTCGCCCGCGTGGACCCGTCCGCGGCCGGCGGCCGGGTGGCCGGCGGCCCGGCCTGCGACCGCTTCCACGCGGCCGGGGACACCGCGGTCTGCCTCCGCCGCAGGCCAGGCGTCCCGGCCCGCACGTACGTCATCGTGCTCGACCGGGAGCTGCGGGAGGTGCGCCGCATGAGCCTGCCGGGCATCCCCAGCAGGGCGCGGGTCTCCGCCTCGGGGAACATGCTCGCCTGGACGATGTTCGCGACCGGCGACTCCTACGCCCGGTCCTCCTTCTCCACCCGCACATCCATCCTCGACCTGCGCACCGGCTACCTGGTCAAGAACATCGAGCAGATCCCGCTGACCCTCGGCGGACGCCGCTACCACGCCCCCGACGTCAACTACTGGGGCGTCAGCTTCGCCGCCGACGACAACCGCTTCTACGCCACCGTCTCCACGGACGGCCGCACCCACCTCGTCGAGGGCGACATGGCGACGTGGTCGGCCCGGACGCTGCGCGAGAACGTCGAGTGCCCGTCGCTCTCCCCCGACGGCACCCGGATCGCGTTCAAGAAGCGGGTGTCCGAGGGGCCGCGCGAGCCGTGGCGGCTGTACGTGTACGACCTGGCCACCGGCCGCGAACACCCGGTCGCCGAGCGGCGCGGCATCGACGACCAGGCGCTGTGGACGGACGCGAAGACCCTCGCGTACGGCTACGGCGGCGGGGTGTGGTCGGTGGCCGCCGACGGGACGGGCGCGCCGCGGCTGCTCGCCCCGGGCGCCTCCTCCCCGACGGTCGTGGGCGGAGCGCCCGCACGCGGCGGCGCCTGACACCCGCCGTCCAGGGGGCCGGTGGGCGCCGGGCCGTCATCCGCCGTGCCGCTCCGCGGGATCGCTTTCGCGTAGCCGGGTTCGCCGAAGGCGCGGAACGCGCCGCGGCCGCAGCGGGAAGCGGTCGCGCAGGTCCTCCTCCGGGACCGGCGCCCCGCCGCCGCGCTTCAGCCGCCCGGGGTCCGTCGCACCGCGAACCGCGCCCGGACCACCGGCCCCCACCCCTCGCCCGACCGGGGCGGCGGGCTCTCTCACGTCCCGTCCCGTTCACGTCCCGGCCCCGACGGATCGGCCTCAGACGGCGAGCGAGAGGAGGTCCACCACGAAGATCAGCGTGGAGTTCGCCGGGATCGCCGACGACGGCGACTGCTTGCCGTAGCCGAGGCGCGGGGGAACGATGATCTCGCGCCTGCCGCCGACCCTCATCCCGCGCATGCCCCGGTCCATGCCCTTGATGACCCTGCCGCCGCCCAGGGCGAACTTGAACGGCTCCCCCCGGTCCCAGGAGGCGTCGAACTCCTCGCCGGACGCGAAGGTGACCCCGACATAGTGGATCCTGGCGACCATGCCCGGCTTCGCCTCGATCCCGTCCCCGACGACCAGGTCCCGGACGGTCAGCTCGGCGGGAGCCTCGCCCTCCGGAACGTCGACCACGGGCTTCGTCAGTTCACTCATCGCAGCCTCACCACTCTCCGCCGGAGCCCGCACGCGGAGCGGCCGGACACACGGACATGCAGACACAGGGACATGGGGACACAAGGACACATCGGCACGGGGGCACCTCGGCGACCCGCGCCTCCCCTGATCACGCTACAGAGAGTTCCGTACCCCGCAGCGCACCGCGGCCCCGGAACACGGCGCCCAGCGGCCCTCCCGCGAGCCGAAGGACGGTCAACTGCGCCCGCCTCTGCGGGATTCGCTCGAATCACCCCCATCTGCCCCGCGGGGACGCTACGTTGCGATGGGTGTCCCCACGGGGACTCAGGGGCGGGCAGCAGGGAGAACACCGTGAGCGACCACACCTCCGACCGGGCCGAACCCCGGAGCATCGTCCTGTCCGTGGCGGGGATCCGGCACTCCGTCCCTGCCGTGTACCACCGTGAAGGCGCGCTGAAGGGGTGCCTCGAGGTCACCGGCCGGCCGTTCTTCGCCGACGCCGGCGACTCGCACTACGGGCACTGCGGCATGGTCCTCAAGCCCGCCGCCCGGCGCTCCCCGCACGGAGTGGCGGACAGCCGGGGCGACCGCTGGGAGCCGGAGTACCGCACCTCGATCCAGGGCCGCCCGGCGCGCATCACCGGGTGGGCCCAGGCGCTCGTACGGCAGAGGGCCGCGCCGAGGCAGCCGGGACGCGCGACCCCCGACTTCGGGGGGCGCGGACTTCCCGGCCCCGGAACCGGCCTCGGGGACCGCTGGTAGACGGCCGCTGACGGACGGCCGGGCGGCGGGACGGCAGGCGGGACGGCCGGTGACCTGGCGACCGGGACGCGGCGGCGTCGGTGGCGAACCCGGAC
The DNA here is from genome assembly GCF_042885515.1 of Streptomyces sp. NPDC058052. Taxonomy (NCBI): domain Bacteria; kingdom Bacillati; phylum Actinomycetota; class Actinomycetes; order Kitasatosporales; family Streptomycetaceae; genus Streptomyces; species Streptomyces sp. NPDC058052. The sequence goes on from NZ_JBHVRX010000015.1 coordinate 179,282, forward strand.
CGTCAGGCCCGGTCCTGTACGGCCCGGTCTCCTACGGCCCGGTCCCGTACGGCTCGCAGCCTGACGGCCGGCCGCCTCACGACCGGCCGCGCCGGAGGCCCGCTCGGGGAAGGTCGAGGTGGAAACCGTGTCCGCGCCCGGACACGGTCCCGTCGTAGACGAGATCGTCCCGCTCCACGCCCAGGCCCTGCAGGGCCTCGACGAGCATGCGGGCGGCTGTTCCGGAGGCGGTCCCGTCCTCCATGGCGCCGGGGAAGCGCCGCTTCCAGAGGGAGTGGGAGAGGGTCCAGCCGCTCTCCGACAGGCGGGCGGGGTCGGCGAGTTCCGGGTGGTGCATGAGGCCGGTGGCCTCGATGACGAGCTCAAGGCCGTCGTTCCAGCACTGGACGAACCGCTGGGGGTCCTGGGCCGACCCCAGGTGCAGGATGAACCGCCCCGGCAGGAACGGGGTGTCGTGGGCGAGTGCGCGCAACGCCTGGTGCAGGCGCTTCCGCACCGCGTCCCAGCCGTCGCCGGTCCCGACCGGTGCGACGTGTGCTGGGGGAAGGTGGGCCGGGTCGGCGGCGCGCCAGACCCCACGGGATCCGCTCCGTCCGGCGGCATCGGCGTCGGTGTCCGTGGGGACGAGGTCGAGGTCCACCTGCCCCTCGGAGTCCGCGTGCACGACGAGGCTGCTGCCGGGGCGCCGCCACAGCATCCACGGCCCCACGTCTCCTCCCCAGGCCGCCGGTCGGCCGAGCTCCTCCTCCATGACCCACCAGGCGGCACGGACCAGATCGGCGGCGGTCCGCACGTCCTCGGGAGGCAGGTCGACGACGGGTACGCGCAGCGTGCGGATCCGCTCGGGCTCCGACGGATCCGCGATGACGGTGCCGTAGCCTCCCCATGGTCCCTTCCGGGGAGCGAAGCGGCGCCAGACCTGGCCGGCGACCTCCGTGGGCTCCCGGAGTTCCCAGCCCAGCACCGCGGTGGCGCGCTCGAACTCCGCCACGCTCCATCCGCCCACCTGGAGCGGGGCGATCTCTCTCACCAGCTCGCGGAAGGCATCGGCCTCGAGCCAACTGCCCCGCGGAATCGTCTTCTCCATCCGGGAGACGGTAACAACCCCTCCGGCGGCGCGGGTGGGACGGGAGGCGGCGGGGCCCTCCCGGACCGGGCGGGCCCGCACCCTCCTCGTCCCGTCAGGACGGTGCGGCCGGACGGGCGCCGGCGCACCCGTCGGCCTCCGGGCAGACGGCCAGGGCGGTGGGCGCGGGGCCGAGCGGGGTTCCGTTCTCGCGCAGCACCTTCCGTACGTCGAGGATCAGCGGGAAGACCTCCTGGTTCATGTCGGCGCCCTGCTCGTCCCAGGCCCGCTGCTCCGCCTCTACGGCCATCCTGTCCTGCGCGAACACCCGCTCGGTGAAGCGCCGGATCAGCGGCCACGCCACGTGGAGGGCGCCGGGGAGCGACGGCTTCTCGATCATGAGCAGCCCGAAGACGCGGCTTCGGCGCTGCTCGGCGTCCTCCGGCACGTAGGCGGCCCACAGGGAGAACGCCGCCGTGCCCGACGACTCGGGGACGGCCTGGAGCGTCTGGTAGGGGTACTCGGTGCGGATGGTGACCACGTCGGGCGTCGAGGCGCCGCCCCTGCCCTCGGCGGACAGCAGCCCCGCGCCCCGGTCCTTCCGCCCGCCGGACGGCACGAAGAGGTACCGGGCCTCCACCGAGTTCGGGCTCGTGTCGTACCCGAGCAGCTCGGGGTGGATCCGGCCGAGGACCCCCCGGTGCAGGAACTGGTGGTTCATGTCGAGCAGGTTCTCGTGCAGGAACGAGTAGTGGCAGTGCACGGTGCGGGCGAACATCATGGTCCGGTGCCGGGCGGAGTCCGCCTCGGGCAGCACGGGCAGGGGCGTCGCCTCCGCCCGGTCGGGGTCGCCGGGGAAGACGAAGACGAGTCCGTACCGCTCGCGGACGGGGTACGCGCGCACCCCGCGCGGCGGCCTCGGGGCGCCCTTGGGCAGGTAGGGGATCTGCGAGATCCGCCCGTTCCCCCGATAGGCCCACGCGTGGTAGCAGCAGCGGAGCGTCTCGCCCTCGACCACTCCCAGGCTCAGCGGCACCTGGCGGTGGGCGCAGCGGTCCTCCAGGGCGTACACGGTCCCCCCGGCTCCCCGGTACAGCGCGATGCGCCGGCCGGCGAAGGACGTCGCCCGGACCTTCTTCCTGGTCAGGCTCGCGGAGCGGGCGACCGGGTACCAGAAGTCCGGATCGATTCCGACGCGCCGCAGGTCGACCTCCCCCGCCCGGCGGTCACCGTCCACCGACCCGTCCACCGACCCGTCCACCGCACCCCTGACACCGGCCTCCACTCCTGGCCCCGCACCACGGCCGGCGTTCGCCTCGTCGGTCATCCGCCTCTCCCTCTCGTCACCCCGCACCGGACGTTCGCCTCACGGGCACACCGCTTCCAGCGGAACACGCCCCGCTCCCCCGCGCGATTCGTCACCCGCCCGCCCCGTCACCGTGGGGCCCCGTGCCCCGGGCCCACGGGGGTACGGGACGCCGGAGGGGCGTGTCATCCGGGTGACGGCGCAGCCGCGTCCACGGGAACGGCCCGAGGCGGCGCGCCGGCCCGGGGCCGCCGGACGGGAAGCGTCGGGACGTGCGGCGGAGCGGCCGGCCCCGTGGATGGTCGATCATGAAGGGATGCTGAACGAAAACATGGAAACGATGCCCGAACTCACCGACCGTCAGGGCCGGGCCGTGGTGCTGGAGGAGATCACCGACGAGAACTGGAGGAGCGTCGCGGACGTGGCGCCGGCCGACGGCCAGCGTCGCTTCGTGGCCGCGCTCGGCGCGCGCTACCTGTTGCTCTCGATGCGCGGTGGACTGTGGAACTCCCTCGCCGTCCGCGCCGGTGACGAGGTCGTGGGCCACGTCATGTGGGCGTACGACGACGAGGACGGCACCCACTGGATCGGCGGCATGATCGTGAACGCCGAGGAACAGGGCAAGGGCGTCGGCCGCGCCGCGGTGCGCGCGCTGATACGGCGGCTCGCGGCCCTGCCGGACTGCCGTGAGGTCCGGCTCTCCTACCACCCGGACAACGCGCCCGCCGCCGTCCTCTACGAGTCGCTCGGCTTCAGGCCCACCGGCGACTTCGAGGACGAGGAGATCGTCGCCGCCCTGAGCGCCACCGCCGCCACTTCGGCCTGACCCTCCGGAAGCAGCCCACCCCGCCGGAAGGCGGAATCGGCGGCGCGTGCGACCACGGACGCGGGCGGGGGGCGGGGACGTGGGCGGGGGTGGGGCCGTGGGCGGGGGCGGGGGCGGCGGTCCGGCCCGATGCCGGGATGATGCCCGGATGAGCATCATCGTCGAGTTCTTCGCGGCTCCGGACGACGCGTCGGCGGCCCTGGTCCCTCCGACCGGGCCGGGACCCGCGTTCGAGTCGCTCTCCTTCGGCAACTTCGACGCCGAGGAGGCGCTGATCGAGTGGGAGTGCTGGTTCTCCGGCGTCGCCTTCGAGGAGCTCGTCGACGCCGACAAGCCTCGCCACGTCGCCGGCCCGGACGATGACGGACCCGTCGTCCTCGCCCTCTCGCCACGCCTGTCCGCGGCACTCGCCGGGGCCGGGCCGGACCAGGTGAGGGATGCCGCCGTCGCCTGGTCCACCCAGCGGGCGGAGGACGGCGAGGTCATCGACACGGAGATCGCCGGCGTGATCCTGGGCGATCTGGCCGCTCTCGCCGGCCGCGCCCGCCGCCAGGGCCGGAGCCTCTACTGCTGGGTCGCGTAGGAGCGCCCACCGTCCTGACCCGCCGGACGAGGCACCGCGGCGCGCGGACGGCCGGGCCGGCCCCGTGGGCCGGCCCGGCCGGTGCCGCGGAGGAAGAGGTGATCAGTTCGCGTTCACGAGGTCGTGCGCGGGGACGGTGACGGTCCGCCGGCCGGGCGTGCCGCCGAGGACGACCTTGCGCAGGGCGCTGTTGTTGTCGAGGTTGGTCTCCTTCAGGCGCTTGGCCGGGTTGGCGAGCACCTGGATGTAGTAGGTGCCGTTGGGCAGGTCCGTGATGTCGAAGGACTGGCCCGGCAGGTCCTGGGTGTAGGTGTCACCGGAGCCGACGTCCAGCACCTCGCGGACGGAGATGGAGTTCTCCTGACCGCAGGCGGTGGACAGGTCGGTGTTGTTGGGGTGCCAGTTGGCGTTCTTCACCGTGTAGTCGACGGCGTCCGTGTTGGCCAGGCAGAACGCCTCCTTGCCGCTGCGCACCGCTTCCTTCTTGTCGGCCTTCAGCAGCCGGTAGCTGGCGAAGTCGGTGAAGTGCCAGTGCACGTGGCCGGGGCGCGGGTCCCACTCCATGGTGCCGGTCGGGGTGTAGCCGACCTGCTTGCCCTTGGCGTCGTAGAAGTACTGGTAGGCGTCCATCTTGGCCTTGCCGGGCGAACGGAAGCCGTCCACGACGAGCTGGGCCGGGCCGGCGTTCCACACGTTGGCGCTGAAGGCCAGGTAGTCCTTGCCGGGGACGTCCTGGAAGCCGCCGTCGCTGATGGTGATGCCGTAGGCCGGCAGCGACCGCAGGTCGGGCTTGGGGACGTTCGGGACGGAGGGGGTCCCGGTGGGGCGCGCGGCCCGGGGCGTGAGGGCGGGCGCCTTGCGCGAGCCGTCCGTCTGCCCGGGGGTGTCACCGGCAGCCTGGATACCGACCCGCCCGGCCTGCTGGGCCTTCAGGGCCCACGGCAGGGCCGGGGGCGCGGCCTTCAGGGGGCCGTGGCCCACGTTGTACGAGGGGCCGGCGCCGCTGGTCACCGGCGCGCCCGCCTGGGCGGGCGTGGCGGCGTGTCCGGCTCCGTGCCCGGCGTGCCCGGACGGGGCCTGGTGCGCGGCACCGTGGCCGGCGTGCTCCCCCGCGGCGGCCGCCCGGCCGTTCTCCCAGCTGCGCTCCTCGACGGTGACCTTCACCGTCGCGGGCTTGTCGGCGATGCCGAAGAGGTCCCGGTACTTCTTGGCGACCCTGACCTTGGCCGTGTAGGTGCCCGCGGCGAGCTTCACCGGTTCGGTGTAGGAGCCGGCGTAGGTGTTGGCGGCCCATCCCTTCTCCACGCCCCACACGGAGCCGAGGGTGAAGGGGTTGGTGGGGCAGCTCTCCGGATACTTCGAGGTGGCGGGCGCGTCGGGCCGGACCCGTCCGCTGGCGTTGTTCGGGCAGAAGCTCTCCTTGCGGCTGGCCACCACCTTGCCGGTCTTGTCCGTGACGGTGATCTCGGCGAAGCCGGGCAGTCCGGAGAAGTCCTTCACGGTGCCCAGCGGCAGCGCCTTCGTCTTGGTCTTGCCGCCCTCGAACACGGTCTGGCTGATCGTCACCGGTTCCTTGTAGGACTTCCGGGTCACCTTCAGCTCCAGGGGCGCCCCCTCGGCGGTCAGGTACGTGCCCAGGTCCAGGTAGACGCCCGGCTCCTCCTTCCAGGAGGTGAGCGTGACCGAGCCGGTCGCCGCGATGAGGCTCAGCTTCGGCGTCGTCGCGGCCGTCGCCCGCTCCGGCGCGGCGGTCATGAATCCGACCGTCACGGCCATGGCGGCAACAGCCGTGGTGCCCGCGAGCAGCGGCCGCCGTAGCCGGTTGGTGCGCGTCGTGGTCATCGTTCTCTCGTCCTCCGGATGCTGTGGGGAAGCAATGCGGCCGCGGCCGGGCGGGACGTTCACGGCCCCGGGGCTCACGCGGTGTCGGGTGCTCGCTGCACCCGCGCTATGAGAGGAGAGCGCCGCGCGCCTGGTTGTCCGGGAGAGCCGAAACGCCACGATGTTGGCCGGAAGCCACTCCTGCGGAGAAAGCCGGACACGGCCGCCTGATGCCCCTCTCACCTGGGCGAGAACGACTCGGGGCGAGAGGGTGCGGGACCTCTCCCGATGGACCAGAACACGCCAGCGGAACGGGACCCGCGGTTCCGTACGAGCCCCCGCGGTCGAGGCCGGCCCCGCGCCCCCACGACACGACCGGCGGGAGGCGTCCGCCGGCTCGCGGACGAACCCCGGTGATCCGGGCGCCCCGCGCTCTGCGGCATGATCGGAGCATGACCAAGATCGTATTGATGTCGGACCCGCGGGTTGCCGCCCTACCCGTCGCCGAATGCGGTGAGCCCCTCGTGGACGTCCGTGGAGGGGGCGCGCTGCTGGTCGACACCCGCAAACAGGACCCGGCAGACGCCTTCGCGTACCTGCGGCAGGGCGTGGTGGAACGGCTGATCGCCGCCCAGGAGCTCCTGCCGCGTGGGCTGCGGCTGCTGTTCGTCGAGGGGTACCGGCCTCCCTCCCTCCAGCGGGAGTACTTCGAGGAGTACGCCGGTCAGCTGCGCGCAGCCCAGCCGGACTGGTCCGCCGAGCAGATCCACACGGCGGCGAGCCGGTACGTGTCACCGCCGTCGATCGCCCCGCACAGCGCCGGCGCGGCCGTCGACCTCACCCTCGCCGACGCCGACGGGCGCGAGCTGGACCTGGGCACGCGCATGAACGCGGACCCGGAGGAGAGCCAGGGCGCCTGCTACACCGACGCCCCCGGCATCGGCGCGGAAGCGCGCGCCCACCGCGAACTCCTGGGCTCCGTGCTCACGGCCGCGGGGCTGGTCAACTACCCGACGGAGTGGTGGCACTGGTCCTACGGGGACCGCTACTGGGCCCTGATGACGGGCGCCGCCGCGGCCGTCTACGGCCCGAAGGAGATCGACGCGCGCAGCTGAATCGATCCGTCGACGCCCCGTGAGGATCGCCACGCACGGCAGACCGGGAACCGGCTCGACGATCTTTCTCCCGGACGGACGCAACCGGCGCCCCGCCCGCGCGCGTCGGCACGGGGGAGTACACAAGCCGTCGCCGTCGTGGCCGTGCGGAATCGAACCCCTGTGGAGAAGCGAACCGCGGTGGGGAATCGAGCCGCACGCCCGGGAGGATCAGGAGCCGTTCCATGTCGGACAAGATCACGCTGCGCCCCGTCACCGCCGACGACCTCGACGTGTGGGAGCGCGAGTTCGACGGGCCGGACGGCTGGGGCGTCCATCAGTGGTTCGGCCACCAGTCGACGGCCGACCTGCGCCGTCGTTTCGCGGAGAACGGCCTCCTCGGCCCCGACGGCGGCCTCTTCTCGGTCGTCGAGGGCGAGGAGACCGTGGGCCGGGTCAAGTGGTTCCCCGGTACGTGGGGGCCCGCGGACCTGACGAACTGGAGCCTCGCCATCGGCCTGATCCCCTCCGCCCGCGGCCGAGGTATAGGCACCAAGGCCCACCAGCTCCTGGCGGACTACCTGTTCGAGCACACCAGGGCCGACCGGATCCAGGCGTGGACGGACGTGGCCAACCTCGCCGAGCAGCGGGCACTGGAGAAGGCCGGCTTCGTCAAGGAAGGCGTGCTGCGGTCCGCGGTCTGGCGCGGCGGGCAGTGGAACGACTCGGTGATCTACTCCCTGCTCCGCGCGGAACGCCCGGGTCCCGCGGCGTCCTGAGAGCAGACCACCGACCGTCCGAACGAACAGGAACCCGCCCGACGATGCTGGGGAACACCACCGCTGTGGATCACGACCGCGTACTCGACGCCTTCCGCCAGGAGGCCGAGGCCCTGACCGATGCCGTGTCGGGCCTCTCCCCGGCCGAGTGGGCCCTTCCGACCCGCTGCACCCCCTGGAGCGTGCTCGACCTCCTCGGGCACGTATGCGTCGTGATCGACTGGCTCCCGGGCATGCTGGCCGCGCCCGCACCCGACGAGCCGGAGGTCTCGGCGACCGGGTACTACCGCCCGGACGACCGCTTCTCGCCCGGGACCAACGACACCCGGATCGCCCTCGCGCAGGACCGTGCGGCACGGTCGGCCGACGGCTCCGCCTTCGCCGAGGAGTACACCGCGGCCTGGCGACGGGTCGACCGCCTGTGCCGCGACCAGCCGGCCGGCCGGACCGTGCGGACGCGCCATGGCGACGCCATGCTCCTGTCGGAGTTCCTCCTCACCCGCGTGGTGGAGGTCGCCGTCCACGGCATGGACCTGGCCGACGCGCTCGGGCGCGAGCCGTGGCTGACCCCTGCCGCCGCCGACGCCCTGACGGAGCTGCTCCTCGGCCAGGATCAGGTGGCGGCCTTCCCGTCCCTGGGCTGGAGCCGGACACGGTTCCTGCGCAAGGCGACGGGCCGTGAGCCGCTGAGCGAAGCGGAGACCGAGCGGGTCGAACGACTCGGCCTCCGCTGGCTCGCCCTGGGCTAGAGCCGCGGACGCCGTCGTCCGGACCGACAGCACCTGTCCGTTGTCGGGGGTCACGAGAAGGCCGGTGATACGACCTCCGAGGCGCGCGCCCCGACGCCGCGACCGCGCATCGTCGGGGCACGCCCCGGACTCGCTCACCCGATCCGCGCCGGCTTCCTGGCCGTCTCCGAGCGGAAGCCATGGCCGCGTTCGGCGGCGAGCCCGTGGTAGTGGCGGAAGTTGTAGATGAGCGGGCTCCACTCCCCCGGGTCGACGTGGTCCGTGCCGGGGACGACGATGCTCTCGGCGGCGTGGACGCGCACCACGGCGCACTCGACGGAGAGGAAGCTCCCCCCGCCTCCCGGGTGCAGCGCGACGGCCCTCGCCTCCAGCTGGAGGGGGCACTCGGCGACCCTGGGCGGCCGTACGACGCCGGCGGGCTGCGGGGTCAGCCCGGCGGCGGAGAACTTGTCGGGCTCGTACCGGTACACCGCCCGCTTGCTCTCCGGCACCGGATCGGCGCCGGTCAGCGGTGCGAGCCGCTCCACCCGCTCCCACAGGTCGGGGGAGGCGAGGTTGATCACCAGGTCCGGGCGCTCGGCGAGATTGCGCGCCGTCTGGCCGTCGCTGCCGAGGCCCAGCACGACATGCTGCCCCAGCGCCCAGGCGGACGAGACGGGGGCGAGGTTGAACGTGCCGTCCCGGTTCTCCGTGCTGAGGAGGACCACGGGGGTGCCGAAGTAGAGGATGCTCGGACGTATCACTCGATGTGTGTCGGTCGTCATGCGGAGAACGCTAGGTGGCCGATCCTTCGGCGCACACCGAAGTAAAGGCCCCCGACCATGGGCCCGTGACCAGCACCGACGTCCACGCCGACGAGCCCGATCTCGCCGCCCTCCGACTCCACCTGCGTCTGCCGTACGCGGCGCTGGACGCCGGACACACGACAGCCTGACGTCTGCGCAGCTCAGCCCAGTCCAACGGGACAGCGCGGGATGGGGACGGTCATCCCAGGAGGAACTGTCGAACTCGGTCAGGACGAGCACCAGCTCGTCCTCGGCGAAGCCACGCGCTTCGGCGTCGATCAACTGGAGGAAGGGGGTCGTCAGCGACAACAAGGTCAGCGTGTCCATGCCGGCGCCGGCGGACCGTTTTCCCATCTCGACACAGCGAGGATCGACGATCTCGTCGCACTCGACGCGCCAGGTCAGGTCCAGGCCGAAGCTGCCGAGGCGCACCAGTAGCTCAGCCAGCGTCACGTAGTGATTTCCGCGCCAGGCACGAAACCTGATCCCCTTCATCCCCGCCCCTACTCCAGCTGTATCGCGTGCCACGCGCCCCCCTTCGTTCAGCGAACAGTAGGTCACGTCCCTGATCAGCTCATACGACCTTCAGACAGGCCCTGGGCGGCCTTCCTCCTGATCCTGCTCGCGGCCCGGCCCGTCAGCCTCAGCACCGCCGCCCTCGCCGTCGGGCCTGCTCGTCCTCATCCGACGCCCACCCTGGTCCTCCCGGTACGCCCCGACGCGCGGCGCATCCCACCGGCCGACCCGCACCGCCGAGGGCTGGCCACCGCGTCCGCCTCCCGGGCGCCTCAGCCACGACTTCCGCGCATCCGCATGCACCGGCGCATGCACTCGTGCATACTCGCTGCATGGCCGATACGAGCGTCCGCATCACCACCGACACCAGGGACCGCCTCGCGGCCCTCGCCAAGGGCCGCGGCATGAGCCTCGCCTCCTATCTCGATTCCCTGTCCCGGCAGGAGGAGCACCAGGCGCTGCTCGGCCGTGCGACCTCGTCGTACGAGTCGGCCCTCGACCGGCCCGGCTTCGTCGACGCCTTCGACGAAGCGTTCGGCGGCCTTCCCGCATCCGCAGGCGAGAGCCGCCGCGCCCACCGGGCAGCCTGATCTTGGACCTTCACATCGACGTCCGATGGCTCCTCGACCGGCAGGAACGCGTCCTCGGCGGCAGACACCTGGACGTCTGGGACTACTCGGCCCTCGTCGCCGCCGTCGCCCGGCACCGGGTGAACACACCCCACCTCGAGGCATCCGACCCGGACCCGTACTGGCGAGCCGCCGTACTCCTCGACACCATCGTCCTGCAACGCCCGCTGCCCGCACGCAACGAGCTGTACGGATACGCGGTCGCCGTCGCGTACATCGAGGCATCCGGCCTGACGGTGAGCGCCGACCAGCGGCAGTGGATCCGTCTCATCGAGGACATCAAGTCCCTGCACATGGACTCGTACGCCATCGCCGACCGCCTGCGCTCCTGGCAGCACACGCCACCGTCGGACTCGTGACCGGGCGAGCCGGCCGTACTCATCCGGCCTGGAACGCAGAAAAGCCCCGCACCATGAGGTGCGGGGCTTTCCCACAATGATTGTTCGGCGGCGTCCTACTCTCCCACAGGGTCCCCCCTGCAGTACCATCGGCGCTGAAAGGCTTAGCTTCCGGGTTCGGAATGTAACCGGGCGTTTCCCTAACGCTATGACCACCGAAACCCTATCGGTTTCGAGCGAACAAGCACACTCTGTAGTTGTGTTCTAGCTCTAGAAACCAGCAACCGTTCGTTGCTTCAGAACTAACACAGTGGACGCGAGCAACTGAGGACAAGCCCTCGGCCTATTAGTACCGGTCAGCTCCACCCATTACTGGGCTTCCACATCCG